>NZ_JAPSHV010000112.1 GCF_031179385.1 Arthrobacter sp.
AGTGCAGCCATGGGAGCCTCTGCAAAGGGTCCCTCCGCCGGGCCGACCGGGCGGTCAAGCTCGTGCAGCGACAGGGCGGACACGGCACCGGACCAGTGAGCGTACATGCCGTCCAGCTGTTCGAGCGCTGTACC
The DNA here is from genome assembly GCF_031179385.1 of Arthrobacter sp. Classification (GTDB taxonomy): domain Bacteria; phylum Actinomycetota; class Actinomycetes; order Actinomycetales; family Micrococcaceae; genus Arthrobacter_D. The sequence continues at coordinate 135 of NZ_JAPSHV010000112.1, forward strand.
CGCACTGCCCGGATACTCATAGGTCTCGTAGCTGACCGGCGGACCGCCGAAATGCGCCTCCAGCCGACCGCCCAGTACACCGACGAGGATGTGGCCCAACCGCCAGGCGATCGTGGTGACCGGCGCCGGCTTAGGTTCGGGCAGGGCAAAGTCGATCGTGTAGTCCCCTCCCCCAACCTGCAGAGGTGCTGTGCCAGTTCCGCGCGGACGCACGCTCCAGCTGCCAGGAACGGGTTCCCAGAAGTACTCCTCATCCTCCAGCCCGTCCAGGCGCGGCCGCGCGTGATGCTCCCAGTGCCACGCAAGCTGGTCGGTGAGCTCCCTGCTGATGTCCATCGTTCTTCCTTTCCTCCCGGATATTCGCTGAAAGAATAGAAGCCATTGCGGACAGCAACTGTCCGTGTTGCTGGGTACCGTGGTTCCATGTTGGAAACATCAGCGCGTCTGCTGCAGCTGCTGTCCCTGCTTCAGCTTCGGCGTGAGTGGACGGGTTCTGCGTTGGCGGAACGCATGTCGGTCACCGAACGCACGGTACGCAGAGACATCGGCAAGCTGCGCACTCTGGGCTATCCCATCCACGCGTCGCCCGGCATCGCGGGCGGCTACCAACTGGGCGCAGGAGCGCAGCTGCCCCCGCTACTCCTTGATGATGATGAGGCGCTCGCCGTTGCGATTGGCCTGAGCGCCGTCACCGCGAGCCCCGTGTCAGGGCTCGGGGAAGCCTCGGTCCGCGCCCTGACCAAGCTGGAACAGGTGCTTCCCGGCAGACTTCGGCCGAAATTCGCCGGGCTGCGGACAGCAGTTACACACATGGCTGCGGTGAGCACGCCGGTGAACCCGGAGGTCCTCACGGCCCTTTCCTCAGCGATTACTGAGCGCAGGGTGGTGGTGTTCCGGTATGCACGTCAGGACGGCGATTCCTCCCGACGTGTTGTCGAGCCCGTACGGCTGGTGGACACCGGACGCCGTTGGTACCTTGTCGCATGGGACACCGCCAGGCAGGACTGGCGAACATTCCGCGTGGATCGGTGCCAAAGCGTGCCTTCGCCGCGCGACAGGTTCGCCGCCCGGCCCCTTCCCGCCACAGACCTCGCCGCATACGTGCAGAAGTCGATTACGCGCTCCCCTTACAGCCACGACATCGTCGTGCGCGTCCATGCACCCGCGGTGGACGTCGGCCAGATGATCCCACCCAACATTGCGGAACTTGAGGACGATGCCGGAACCACCCTCATGCGCTTCGGGGCAGACTCGTTCGACTGGCCCCTGATGCATCTGGTGGCGCTAGGGTTGGATTTCGATATCCTCGGCCCTCCGGAGCTTCGGGACCACGCCGCCGCCGCCGCTGGGCGATTGGTCCGGGCAGCCCGGGCCGACGCAGGCGTCATGGAAAGCGCCGCGGGGGCTGAATCCCGAAAGCCCGCAAGCTAAGCCGGCACTCAGGACAGGAGACAGTAGTGGTAGAGACAGCACCGGCCGAGTCGATGCTTGGCGTTGTCATGGCCGAGTTGGCCACGCTTGAGGATCCGAGGACGCGTGAAGTGAACGCCAGGCACGGTGATGACCACGGGGTGAACCTCAGCAAGCTGCGCGCACTGGCCAAGGGCTTGAAGACCAACCACGAGCTCGCCCTGCAGCTCTGGGAGACCGGGGACACCGCCGCCAAACTCCTCGCAACTCTGATCTGCCGTCCGAAGGCATTCGACCGGAACGAGTTGGACGGGATGCTTCGTACCGCACCTTCACCCAAGGTGCTCGACTGGTTCCTGAATTACGTGGTGAAAAAGAGCCCTCATGTGGAAGATCTGCGGGCTGCCTGGTTCACCGATCCGGATCCTGTGGTTGCAAGTGCCGGTTGGGCCCTGACGGCGGACCGCGTAGTGAAGAGCCCGGGTGAGCTGGACCTCCCGGCCCTGCTGGACAGCATCGAGGCAAAGATGAAGGACGCTCCGGATCGCCTGCAGTGGGCCATGAACACCTGCCTGGCGCACATCGGAATCAACCATCCCGGGCAACGCGATCGCGCACTCGCCATCGGGGAGCGCCTGGAAGTCCTCAAGGACTACCCCACCTCCCCAGGTTGTACATCGCCTTATGCACCCATCTGGATCAAGGCAATGGTTGACAGGCAGGAGGCCGGCTGACCGGAATCGAGCCTGCGGCGGCCGCGATCAGGTCCTGACCCGGCATGATCACGTAAACTTGCGGGTAATCATGTCGCTGACAATCTCTTACCCCGCCCAGCTCCCGGTTTCGGAACGGCGGGCAGACATCATGGCTGCCATCGCGGCGAACCAGGTCACCATCATCGCGGGTGAAACCGGCTCCGGGAAAACCACGCAAATCCCAAAGATGTGCCTGGAGCTCGGCCTTGCCGAGTCCGGGATGATCGGCCACACTCAGCCTCGCCGCCTGGCAGCGAGGACCGTCGCTGAGCGCATCGCCGAAGAACTCGACGTGAAGCTGGGCGAGGAAGTCGGCTATCAGGTGCGCTTCACCGGCGAGGTGGGCCGAAGCACCCGGATCAAGCTCATGACGGACGGCATCCTGCTTGCCGAGATTCAACACGACAGGCTGTTGAAGAAATACAGCACGATCATCATTGACGAGGCGCACGAGCGCAGCCTCAACATCGACTTCATTCTCGGCTATCTCAAGCGGATCCTGCCCAAGCGTCCGGATCTGAAAGTCATCATCACCTCCGCCACTATTGATCCGGAGCGTTTCGCCAACCACTTCGCAGCGGATGAGCTCGCGCGTGAGAAGGCGCCCGCGCCCATCATTGAGGTGTCCGGGCGCACCTACCCTGTAGAGATCCGTTACCGTCCGCTCAGTCAGCCTGCGGGTGACACAGAGTCGGACACCGATGACGAGCTTGAGGAAGACCGCGACCCGCTCGATGCCGTGTGTGACGCCGTCGACGAGCTTGCACGGGAAGCCCCCGGTGACATTTTGGTGTTTTTCTCCGGCGAGCGCGAGATCCGCGATGCGGCCGACGCGCTTCGTGCACGCGTCCAGGTGAATCCGCGTCTGCGAGGGACCGAGATCCTTCCGCTTTTTGCCCGGTTGTCGCTGCAGGAACAGCACCGCGTGTTCAATCCCGGGGGTGCAGGCCGGCGTATCGTCCTCGCGACCAACGTCGCGGAGACTTCTCTCACGGTGCCGGGAATCAAGTACGTCATCGATACGGGAACCGCTCGAATCTCCCGGTATTCGCATCGGACCAAGGTGCAGCGGCTGCCAATCGAGCGCGTGTCACAGGCATCGGCGAACCAACGGTCGGGCCGTTGCGGCCGTGTTTCCGACGGCATCGCCATCCGCCTGTACTCGGAAGAGGACTTCGAGTCGCGGCGCCCCTTCACCGACCCGGAAATCCTGCGAACCAACCTTGCTGCCGTCATCCTCCAGATGACGGCGATGGGCGTGACCCGCGGACCAAAGGACGTTGCAGCATTCCCGTTCGTCGAGCCGCCTGATTCAAAGGCAATCAACGACGGCGTCACCCTCCTGCGCGAGCTGGGCGCCCTGGCCCCGGACGGCGGGATCTCTCCGGTGGGCAGGCAACTGGCCCAACTGCCGGTAGATCCCCGGCTCGGACGCATGATTGTCGAGGCGGGCAGGCGAGGCTGCGCGAAAGAGGTTATGGTCCTGGCTGCGGCCCTGACCATCCAGGACCCGAGGGAACGACCGCAACCCGACCAGGCCGCAAAGCTCCAGAGCGCCACCGAGAAGCACCGCAGGTTCGTGGACGAGACATCGGACTTCACCGGGTACCTGAACCTGTGGCGATACCTGCAGGACCAGCAGAAGGAACTGTCATCGACCCAGTTCCGCAAGCTGTGCCGCAACGACTTCATCAACTACCTGCGCGTGCGCGAGTGGCAGGACCTGTTCACCCAACTGCGCCAGCTCGCCAAACCGCTCGGCATCACCCTTCCGCCCGGTGAGGTGGACCCGGTCGCCCAGCATGACGCGGTCCATATCAGCATGCTGTCCGGGCTGCTCAGCCACATTGGCCTGTACGACCAGCGCAAACGCGAGTACGCCGGTGCCCGCGGCACCCGGTTCGCCATCTTCCCCGGCAGCGCTCTGTTCAAGAAGAGCCCGGACTGGGTGATGGCAGCAGAACTCGTAGAGACGTCGCGGCTTTGGGCGCGGGTGGTTGCCAGGTTCGACCCGCTCTGGGCTGAGGAGGTCGCCCCGGACCTGGTGAAGCGCAGCTACAGCGAGCCGCACTGGTCCCGCAAGATGGGCTCAGTCATGGCGTACGAGAAGGTCACACTCTACGGCGTGCCGATTGTCCCGCAACGGCGCATCAACTACGGCCGAATCGACAGGGAGGTCGCACGCGAGCTCTTCATCCGGCATGCACTGGTCGAGGGCGACTGGCGTACTCATCACAAGTTCTTCCACCGCAACAAGGCGCGGATCGCGGAGATCGAAGAGATGGAAAACCGGATGCGCCGCCGCGACCTCATGGTCGACGACGAGACTCTCTTCGCCTTTTATGATGCGCGTGTGGGCCCCGACGTTGTCTCGGAGCGCCACTTCGACAAGTGGTGGAAGCAGGCCCGGCAGGACAGCCCTGACCTGCTGGACTTCAAGCCCGAGGAGCTGCTCAGCCGGGATGCCGATCTCGACGAGGGTGCTTTTCCGAAGACGTGGCACCAGCAGGGATTCGAACTGCCGCTGAGCTATGAGTTCTCGCCGAACGTTCCCGGCGCATCCGACGGCGTCACGGTGCAGGTTCCGATCCTTTTCCTGAACCAGCTGGAACCGGCGCCCTTCCAATGGCAGATCCCTGGATTGCGGGTGGAACTGGTGACTGCGCTCATCAAGTCCCTGCCGAAGCAGGTCCGCAAGAACTTCATTCCCGCTCCGGATGTCGCCCGAACCGCCGTCGAAGCACTCCATGCCGACTTCGATCCCGCGCGGGATGAGCTCGAACCATCCCTGGAGCTCGTACTGCGGCGCTTGAAGGGACACATCATTCCGCCGGGATCATGGAACAGGGAAACGCTGCAGCCGCACCTGCTCATGAACTTCCAGGTAGTCGACGCCAACGGCCGGGTCCTGGACGAAGACACGGACCTTCATGCGCTTCAGGACCGGCTCGCGCCGCAGACCCGGCGGGCTATCGCCGACTCCCTCGGCGCTACACCGGGCTCGATCCAGCAGAAGCAGACGGCGGGGCGCCGGCACCGCCAGGAGCAGGCGTCGTCGTCGGGGAATGGTGATCCGGGAATCAAGGAGATCACCGGCGCAACCGCCTGGACCTTCGGCACGGTGCCGAAGGAAGTGTCCCGCATCGTCGGCGGGCACCGCGTCACGGGTTACCCGGCCCTCGTCGACGAGCAGAACGCCGTCGGGCTCAGGGTCTTTCCCAACCCCGCCGAACAGTCCGCCGCCATGCGCGCAGGGGTAATCCGCCTGCTCGCGCTGCGGGTCCCAAGTCCCGCCCGCTACGTCCTGGAGCACCTGAGCAACACGGAGAAGCTGACCTTCACCCAGAACCCTCACGGCAGCGTCAGCGCACTGATCGAGGACTGCTCTATCGCGGCCATTGACAAGCTCACGCCCGAGCAACTGCCCTGGTCGCCCGAGGAATTTGACGCACTATACGAGGCTGTCAGAGCCGAACTGATCGACACGGTCTTCACAGTCACAGCGACCGTGGAGAAGATTCTTGCAAGCGCGCGCCGGATCGAGAAGAGGCTGAAGGGCTCGACCAGTTTGGCGCTCATCACCGCCCTCAATGACGTGAGGAGCCAGCTGGAGCAGCTGGTCTTCCCCGGATTCGTGGCGACTACGGGCTACGCCCAACTGGCGCACCTTCCCCGCTACCTCGCGGGCATCGAGCGGCGGCTGGAGAAGCTCGAAAGCAACGTGCAGCGCGACGGTCTCAGCACGGCCATCGTCCAGCGGCTGGAGGACGAGTACGACGACGCCGTTGCGTCCGTCGCTCCCCATGGACGCCCTGTGCCACCCGGCTTGGGCCGCGTTCGCTGGATGCTGGAGGAACTCCGCGTGAGTCTCTTCGCCCAGGAACTTGGGACCGCCTATTCCGTGTCGGAGAAACGTATCCGCGCGGCCCTCGGCGAGGCACTTGCCGCTTAGGGCTGTGGAACGAACTCCGCGTATCCAGCGGCACGCAGTGCGGTGCGCAACCGTTCCGCGTTCCCGTCGAGCTTCTCAGGATCCGCTGAGCGGTCCACGTTGTGCACGTCGAAGTCTGCAGGGCTGTGCGTCGGCCAGATGTGGACGTGGACGTGGGGAATCTCGTACCCCTCCATCAGCACGCCGATGCGCTTGGCGTTGAACACCGCCTCCTGCACCTTCGCTATCTTCTGCGCAACATTCATCACCTTGCCGAGCAGCTCCGGTTCAAGGTCGATCCAGTGCGCCACCTCCCGGCGGGGCACGACCATGAGGTGTCCGTCCGTGATCGGCTCAATGGTCAGGAAAGCCACCACGTCATCGTCCTTCCAGACGAAACGGCCCGGGATCTCACCGGCGATGATCCTGGTGAACAGCGTGCTCATGATTCCTCCTCAAGTGAAGCGGCATCAAGTACGAATCGGTACTTCACGTCTCCCGCTACCATGCGGTCGTAGGCCACGTTGAGCTGGTCGGCGGCGACGAGCTCGATGTCGGATACGACCCCGTGCTCCGCACAGAAGTCGAGCATCTCCTGTGTCTCCGCGATGCCGCCGATCAGCGAGCCGGCATACGTCCGCCGCTTCCGGATCAGCAATCCCGGGTCGACGGCCGGCATTGGGTCGGCCGGAAGACCTAGCTGGAATAAGGCCCCATCGAGCCGGAGCGTCCGGATCAATTGGTTGAGGTCATGCGGGGCTGCCACGGTATCGATGACAACATCGAGCGTGTTGGCAGCTGCTTCCATGGCGTCCGCATCCCTGGAAATAACCACGCGGTCCGCCCCCAACTCGTGCGCGGCGTCCACCTTGCCGGACGACGTCGTGAAAACAGTCACCGACGCCCCCATCGCTTTGGCGATCTTCACGGCCATGTGCCCAAGGCCACCCAAGCCAACGACCCCGACGGCGTCGCCCTTCTCGACACCGAAGTGGTTCAGCGGCGAGAAGGTGGTGATGCCGGCACAGAGCAAGGGTGCTGCTGCGGCCGGGTCCATCCCCTCCGGAATCCGAAGAACGTACCCCTCATTCACGACGATGGAGGTGGCGTACCCGCCCTGCGTGACTTCGCCGTCGTGCCTCCTGTCGGGCGAACCGTAGGTGGCGGTCATGCCCCGCTCGCAGTATTGCTCCAGACCGTCGGCGCAGCTTTCACACTCGCGGCAGGAATCAACCATGCAGCCGACCCCAACCCGGTCGCCCACGGCGAACGACGTCACTGAGCCGCCGATGCGGGTGACCCGGCCGACTATTTCGTGACCGGGCACCAGCGGGTACCGGGCGGAGCCCCACTCGCTCCGTGTGGCGTGAACATCCGAGTGGCACAGTCCGCAGAAATCAATGGCTATCTCGACGTCGTCGTGTGCCGGTTCCCTACGCTCAAGGGTGGTTCGGCCCAACCCGCTGGACGGCGACGTGGCGGCATAAGCGAATGCAGTGGTCATACCGGTTACTCTTCCATATCCGGGCTATCCAGCCGATCAGCAAATGGCGACCGTCACGGACCGGTTGCCACCGGCAGATCAGCGCGCTGGGACCACTGCGACCACGATCCCGGGTACAGCGCCGCCCGGAAACCGGCAACCTCAAGGGCAGCTATCTCGTGCGCGGCGGTGATGCCTGAACCGCAGTACACGGCGACGTCGGCGCTCTCCGTGATCCCGACCGCTGCGAACCTGCGACGCAGCTCAGTCGGCGGCTGGAAGGTCTTCTGGGCCGTGAGATTACCGGTCGTCGGGGCGCTGACAGCACGCGGTATGTGACCGGCCTTCGGGTCGACCGGCTCGACCTCGCCGCGGAACCGCTCAGGTGCCCTTGCATCGAGAAGGACACCGTGTTCGGTGAACGACAAAACGTCCTCGATCGCCAGAACCGGCATATGGCCCGAGCTCAGGTTCACGTCGCCCAGGCAATGCTGCTCCTCGCCGCGCTCCGTATCAAAACCGGCCGCTTGCCAGGCACTCAGTCCACCGTCGAGAAGGTAGACACTGGTCAGGCCGGCGTTCCGAAGCAGCCACCACAGGCGTGCAGCGGCGAGGTTACCCGTGTCGTCATAGGCGACAACGACATCACCGTCGTTGAT
>NZ_JAPSHV010000225.1 GCF_031179385.1 Arthrobacter sp.
GCCGCGGTGATGGGCTCCTGCACGGCCGGCGGCGCCTACGTTCCGGCCATGAGCGATGAAACCGTCATTGTCCGGAACCAGGGGACCATCTTCCTCGGCGGTCCGCCGCTGGTGAAGGCTGCGATCGGTGAAATCGTCACGGCGGAGGAGCTTGGCGGCGGCGACGTGCATGCAAAGACCTCCGGCGTCGTCGACCATCTTGCCGAAAACGACCAGCACGCCCTGGAGATCGTTCGGGATATCGTCTCGACGCTCCCCGTCCCGGAGCCGGCCTGGACACCCGGGGAATCCGAAGAGCCCCGGGTGGACATCGAGAGCCTTTACGGGGCTGTGCCGCTCGATGTCAACGCGCCCTACGACGCGAGGGAAATTATCGCGCGCATCGTCGACGGCAGCCGCTTCCACGAGTTCAAGAAGGAGTACGGCACCACGCTCGTGACGGGCTTCGCCACGCTGCACGGGCACCCGATCGGCATAGTCGCGAACAACGGCGTCCTTTTCGCGGAGTCCGCCCTAAAGGGTGCGCACTTCATCGAACTGTGCGATCAACGGGGCATTCCGCTGATCTTCCTGCAGAACCTGTCGGGCTTCATGGTCGGCCGTGACTACGAGGCCGGCGGCATCGCGAAGCACGGAGCGAAGATGGTCACCGCGGTGGCGACGTGCCGCGTACCCAAGCTGACCGTCGTCGTCGGCGGTTCCTTCGGGGCGGGCAACTACTCCATGTGCGGGCGGGCGTACTCGCCGCGGTTCCTCTGGATGTGGCCTGCCAGCCGCATCTCCGTCATGGGCGGCAACCAGGCGTCCTCAGTGCTGGCCACCGTGAAGCGCGACCAGATCGAGGCGCGCGGTGAGCAGTGGAGCGCAGACGATGAGGAAGCGTTCAAGGCGCCCATTCGTGAGCAGTACGAGGCGCAGGGGAGCCCCTATTACTCCACGGCGCGGATCTGGGACGACGGCATCATCGACCCTGCAGACACCCGCCGCGTTCTCGGCCTCGCCCTCGATGTCTGCGCCAACGCACCGTTGCCGGATACCTCCTTCGGCCTCTTCAGGATGTGAGCCGCATGACAGACACAGCACTTTTCAACACGGTCCTCGTTGCCAATCGAGGTGAAATTGCGTGCCGGGTGATCCGGACGCTGCGGGCCCTCGGCATCCGCTCGGTCGCGGTGTACAGCGACGCCGACGCCGATGCCCGCCACGTTCGTGAGGCGGATCAGGCGGTACGGATCGGTCCCGCTTCACCGGCACAGAGTTACCTCAACATCGAGGCGATTGTCGCCGCCTGCGAGGCGACCGGTGCGCAGGCGGTGCATCCCGGCTACGGGTTCCTGAGCGAGAACCAGGCCTTCGCCCGCGCCCTTGAGGAGGCAGGGATCGCCTTCATCGGCCCCCGCGTCCACGCCCTGAACGTCATGGGCGACAAGATCCGGTCGAAGAACCACGTCAGCGGGTTCGGCGTGCCGGTGGTCCCCGGAATCGCCGAACCCGGGCTCAGCGATGGCGCTCTCGTTGAAGCCGCCGAACACGTGGGCTACCCGCTGCTCATCAAGCCGTCCGCTGGCGGGGGCGGCAAGGGGATGCACGCCGTGGACCGCCCGGAGGACCTCCGGAGCAGCCTGCAGACGGCACGCCGGGTGGCTGCTTCGGCTTTCGGGGACGACACGCTGTTCCTTGAGCGGCTGATCCGCAGCCCGCGGCACATCGAGGTGCAGGTACTCGCCGACACCTACGGCAACGTCATTCACCTGGGGGAGCGGGAGTGCTCGCTCCAGCGCAGGCACCAAAAGGTCATCGAGGAAGCACCCTCACCTCTGCTTGACGAGGCAACGCGCGTCCGCATCGGTGAAGCGGCCTGCAACGCGGCCCGCAGTGTCGACTATGTGGGTGCCGGCACCGTGGAGTTCCTCGTGT
>NZ_JAPSHV010000113.1 GCF_031179385.1 Arthrobacter sp.
GTGCGGGCGGCGGCTGACGCCGCCGTCAACTTCCCGCATCTGGACGTAGTCCGCCACTTCGTGCGGCTGTAGTTCCGGCCCCGGAGTAGAGCGCGGAGCGGCTAGCTCAGCGGGTGAAGTGCTCGGCGCCGCCCACATACTCCGTGTGACCCGTGGGAACATCCGCGGTAGCCATGGCTACGATCTCCGCCGCGAACTCCTCGACCGAATAGAGGCGTCCCGCTTCCTGCCGTCGTGCTTCGATTGCGCCGGGGGCGGCCCGGTCAAGCAGGGTGGCGGTTACAGTGCCCTCGATCATGTCGCCGGAAACTACCACGAATGTGATGCCCTGCTCGGTCAACGCTGGAACCATCTCGCGAAGCGCATCCTCGCCGGCGCGCTTGCTGCGCGCGACAGGCTCATAGGCGTCCATGGTCGAAACCGAGTTGATGAAGTGTGCCTGGTGGCTCGTGACGAAAACCACGCGGGAGCCTGGCTTCATGACCGTCAGCGCCGCCGAGAGCATACCGACCTGTGCATCCCGGTTCAGCTTGAGCGCGTAGTCCTCGCCCAGACCGGTCTCCATGCCGCCGGAGGCGTTGAGGACCAGCAGGTCGAGTCCGCCAAAATTCTCAACGGCCGCATCGACGAGCGCCTGCGCACCCTCAGGTGCTGTGAGGTCCGCGCCAACGGCCACTGCGCGGCCACCCGCGGCCTCGATACCGGCGACCACCTTGTTGGCACGGGGCGCCTTCTGACGGTAGTTGACGACGACGGCGGCACCCTGCTCTGCCAGCAGCTTCGCCACCTCCGCCCCAATACCGCGGGACGAACCCGTAACAATTGCAGTTGTGCTGTCCAGTGCGCCCATGAGCGATGGTCTCCTTGATTCGGATTTTGTCTGTTGCGTTGATGGATCGTTATTCAGGCTGCCTGACGGCCTGGATCAGTGACCCATTCCAAGTCCGCCGTCGACCGGGATGACGGCACCGGAAATGTACGCGGCTTCGTCGCTCGCGACCCAGCGGACAACGTTCGCGACCTCGTCCGCCTCGGCGAATCGGCCTGCCGGGATGGAGGACAGGTAGTTCTGCTGGGTTTCCTCCGGCAGTGCTGCCGTCATATCCGTGTTGATGAAGCCTGGAGCAACCACATTGCACGTTATTCCCCGGGAACCAAGCTCCCGTGTCAGGGAGCGGGCGATGCCGACCAGGCCCGCCTTCGATGCGGAATAGTTGATCTGACCGGGTGCACCGTACAGGCCGGAGACTGACGAGATCAGCACGATTCGTCCCTTGCGCAGGCGGATCATCCCCCTGCTGGCCCGCTTGATGACCCTGAACGAACCGGTGAGGTTGGTGTCGACCACGTCGGTGAAGTCGGCCTCGCTCATCCGTAGCAGCAGGGTGTCCCGCGTGATTCCTGCGTTGGCGATCAGCACCTCAACCGGTCCGTGAGCGTCCTCGACCTCGCGGAAAGCTGTGTCAATCTGCTCCGAGTCAGTGACGTCGGCCTTCACTCCGAGCATGCCCTCCGGAACGTCGCCACTGCGGTACGTGATGGCAACGCGGTCACCGTTGGCAAGGAAGGACTGCGCGATAGCCAGCCCGATCCCCCGATTGCCCCCCGTCACCAGAACGCTGCGTCCGGTCTTCTCGTCGGGCGTTCCAGCGGTGTTCTGTTCCTGCACGGAGGGGTCCTTTCGGATGGTGCGGTGCCTACGTCCGTTCGATCCTAGCGGCGAAACCGGGAACTTTAACAACGGCTAAGGGAGTGAGACAATAGAAGAGTCCCTTGGAGTGTGATGTTCAAGCTGAACCATCAGTCAAAGCGCCGTCCGGAAATCCATAACATCAGTGATGCCCGCGAAGCTCACAGTGATGAGATGCGCCAGCGGATGATCAAGTATTCCCTCTCGATGGGAATCCGCATGGTTTGCCTCATCCTCGTGTTTGTGGTGGAGGGATGGCTGCAGTGGGTGATGATCGCCGGAGCGGTGTTCCTGCCCTACTTCGCGGTCATCATCGCGAACGGCGGGAGCGACACCAGCAACCTGACCCACAGCGACTCGCTGCTGGAGCGGGCGCCGGCACCGGAACTCGAACCTCCGCGTCCGGTCGCCGAGGATGAAGGGCCGGTAACGCTGCAGGGCGAGATCATTCCGGACGAACCGGACACGGAGCAGGAACCACACGGGAGGGAAGGGGCAGCATGAGCATTTTCGACCAGCTCTCCGGCGCTGCGCCGCGGGCAGCCGAAGGGCCTGCTGTGTCCGGAGGCCCCAAGTGCTCCCGCAAGGCGTGTGGGCAGAACGCGTCCTGGCAACTTCTCTGGAATAACCCGCGCATCCATACACCGGACCGCAGGAAGGTCTGGTTGGCCTGTCCGGAGCACCGGGAGTGGCTTCAGGATTACCTGGTTACGCGCGGCCTCTGGAAGCAGACACTCCCGCTGGAAGGCAGTCCGGCGTCGTCGTGAATATCCTGAAATACCTGGCGACACCGCGTTGGTTCGGCTGGTTGGCGATCGTCCTCGTGCTGGCCGCGGCCTGCTCCGCCCTGGGTCTGTGGCAACTGGACCGGCGGGACCAGGCCGCCGCCACTGTAAACACGGTCCAGGCCAACTACGATCGGGAGCCGGTTCCCTACGCCCCGCAGCTCTTCACATCGTTCGACGATGCGGCTGAATGGACACCTGTCACGCTTGTTGGTGAGTATGACTCCCCCAAGCAGCGCATCGTCCGCAACCGGCCGCTCAACGGTCAGCCGGGCTATGAGGTTCTGGTGCCGCTGAAGCTGGAGGACGGCAGCGCCGTCGTCATCAACCGCGGCTGGCTGCCCATCGGCAATAACCAGGCCGGCCGGCCGGACGACGTTCCGGCGGCCCCCGACGGCGAGGTCACCGTCGTGGCGCGTATCCGGCCCGGCGAGCCGGCGCTGGACCGGTCGGCGCCGGAAGGACAGCTCGCTTCGATCGATCTCACCACCTACGGGCAGCAGCTGGACTACCCCATCGCCACTGCTGCCTATGGTCTGCTGGCCGGTGAGACGCCGGCTCCTGCCACTGCGCCTGTGGCCCCGGCCAAGCCGGCCATCGACCTCGGCCCCCACCTGTCCTACTCCATGCAGTGGTTCGCCTTCGGCGTGCTTCTCTTCGTGGGGCTGGGTTATGCGGCAAGGCAGCAATACCGCATCGACCATGAAGACGAGGATGCGCCGGCGGCTCCCGTCCGTGTCCGACGACGCCCTTCCTCCGAAGAGGAAGAGGACGCCATCCTCGACGCCCGCGGGCTCTAGGCCAGCGTCACCAGCTCAAGGTATTCGTCGTTCCACAGGTCCTCGACGCCGTCGGGCAGAAGCACCACCCGCTCCGGGTTGAGTGCGTCCACAGCCCCCTCATCGTGGCTGACGAGGACGACTGCGCCCGAATAGTTCCGAAGCGCTCCGAGGATCTCAGCGCGGCTGGCGGGGTCCAGGTTGTTGGTCGGTTCATCGAGCAGCAACACGTTGGCCGACGACGCCACGATAGTCGCGAGTGCCAACCGGGTTTTCTCGCCGCCGGAGAGCACACCGGCGGGCTTGTCGACGTCGTCACCCGAGAACAGGAACGACCCGAGAATGCCGCGCACCTCGGCGTCGCGCATATCCGGTGCGGAGGAACGCATGTTCTCAAGCACGGTGCGGTTGGTATCGAGGGTTTCGTGCTCCTGGGCGTAGTAGCCCACCTTCAGCCCATGCCCGGGGATAATCTTTCCGGTGTCGGGCTTGTCCACCCCGGCGAGCATCCGCAGCAGGGTCGTCTTGCCCGCACCGTTGAGACCCAGGATCACGACCTTGGAACCGCGGTCGATGGCGAGGTCGACGTCGGTGAAGATCTCCAGCGATCCGTAGGACTTGCTGAGTCCTTCCGCTGTCATCGGTGTGCGGCCACAGGGCGCAGGTTCCGGGAATCGCAGTGCTGCGACCCGGTCGGACGCGCGCACCTCGTCGAGACCCGAAAGCATCCGCTCCGCACGTTTGGCCATGTTCTGGGCCGCCACTGCCTTGGTGGCCTTGGCACGCATCTTGTTGGCCTGGTCGAGAAGTACCTGGGCCTTCTTCTCGGTGTTCGCCCGCTCCCGCTTCCGGGCCCGCTCATCCGTCTCGCGTTGCTGGACATAGCGCTTCCAGCCCATGTTGTAGAGATCGATGGTCGACCGGTTGGCATCGAGATGGAACACCTTGTTCACCGTCGCCTCAAGCAGGTCGACGTCGTGGCTGATCACGATCAGCCCGCCCTGATGGTTTTTCAGGAAGTCCCGCAGCCAGGTGATCGAGTCGGCGTCGAGGTGGTTGGTCGGTTCGTCGAGAAGCATCGTCTCGGCGCCGGAATAGAGAATGCGCGCGAGCTCGACGCGGCGGCGCTGACCGCCCGAGAGCGTCTTGAGCGGCTGATTCAGAATCCGCTCCGGAAGCGCAAGGTTCGAGGAGATGGCAGCTGCTTCGGCCTCAGCCGCATAGCCGCCGTGAGCGAGGAATTCCGCTTCGAGACGGTCGTAGCGGGCCATGGCCTTGTCTCGGACTGCGGTATCTTCACTGGCCATCTGGTCCTGCGTCTGGCGGAGCTTTCCGACCACGACATCCAGGTTGCGTGCGGAAAGGATCCGGTCCCGTGCCAGCTGTTCCATGTTGGGCGTGCGTGGGTCCTGGGGCAGATAGCCTATTTCCCCCGTGCGGCTGACCGACCCGGCTGCAGGCAGGCTTTCACCTGCCAGTACGCGGGTCAGGGTTGTCTTGCCGGCGCCGTTGCGCCCAACAAGGCCGATTTTGTCCCCCCGGTCCACCCTGAAGGAGACCTCGTCCATCAGCAGCCTTGCGCCCGCGCGCAGTTCAAGATTCGACACGGTAATCACGTGGCTGGGCCTTTCCTGTCCCGGCATCACGCGCCGGGCCTCAATATTGTAGGAACCCTACAAAAGTGTTTGGTTCTCTCCGCACTAATCTCGGTAAGTAACAGCTCACCGTTGTGTAGATCCCACAGAAAGCTTCACGATGCAACAGACGAATCCGGCCCTGCACTCCTCGCCCGCCGATGTGTCGGCGCGGGCGCGTCGATCCTGGAATGCAACCGATCTCTCGCTGATCGCGGTGTTCGCGGCCGTTGTGGCCGTCAGTGCCATCCTACCCGCTATACCGGTCGGTCAGGTGGGGGTGCCCATCACGCTGCAGACACTGGCAATCATGGTGACGGGAATTGTGCTCGGTCCATGGCGGGCCGGAGCGGCGCTCACGCTGTATGTTGCGGTTGCGCTGGCGGGGTTGCCCATCTTCAGTCAGTTCCGGGGCGGCATCGGCGTACTCTTCGGTCCGTCTGCCGGTTACATCATCGCCTTTCCGGTTGCGGCGGTCCTTGTCGGGTTCCTTGCCCGTCTGGTGTTCCGCAGATTGGACCGCCACCGCTTCCTCGGTCTCTTCGCCGCCTGCACCATCACGAGTCTCCTCATCACCCATCCCTTCGGCATCATCGGAATGATGATCAACGCGAAACTGGACCTCGGCGCGGCAATCGCCGCGGACGTCGTCTTCCTCCCGGGCGACATCCTGAAGAACCTGGCAGCGGCCGCAATCGGTCTCAGCGTCATCAAAGCGTTCCCCCGCCTGCAGTCCCGTCCCTGAACCGCCGCAGTGATCATATTCAAGGGCGCCGCAGTCAGGGCCGAGCACCCCGCCACACGGCAAATCCTGGAGCCGCTGAACCTGACCCTGGCTGAAGACCGCATCAGCATCATCGGCGCCAACGGCTCCGGCAAGTCCACGCTGCTGAAGCTGATCAATTCACTGGTCCTGCCGACCTCCGGGCAGGTGCTGGTCAACGGACTGGACACCGCGCGGAAGGGCTCCTCGGTTCGACGCGCAGTCGGCTTCATGTTCACCGACCCGCTGTCCCAGCTGATCATGCCTACGGGCCGCGAAGATGTGGAGCTGTCGCTGCGCCGCCGGCACCGGAACGCCGAGGAGCGGCGAAGCGCGGCCGAAAAAGTGCTGGACCGGTTCGGACTTGTGCACCTTGCCGACCAGAGTGTCTACGACTTGTCGGGCGGAGAACGGCAACTCCTCGCCCTTGCCGTTGTGCTTGCCACCGAGCCGGAGGTGCTGCTCGCCGATGAACCGACCACCCTCCTGGACCTGCGTAATGAGGAACGGGTTCGCCGGATGTTCCGCGGGCTGGAGCAGCAGGTCGTTTTCACGACGCACTCGCTCGACTTCGCCCTCCAGGCCGACCGCACCCTGGTCATCGACGGAGGCCGGGTGGTGTTCGACGGTAAACCAACGGAGGCGGTCGCTGCATACCGGCGTCTCAGTGTGCGGGATGTCGCCCATGAGGAACCGCGGCGATGAGGGGGCACGCGAGCCTGCTGGGCGCCTACGTCGAACGCAATTCGCTCCTGCACGCTGCTCCCCTCTGGGCGAAGTTCATGCCCGTGGCGACGCTGTCAGTCCTCGTCCTCATGCTGAATTCGCCGTTTGCAACCCTCGTCGGCCTGGGCCTGGTCGTCCTGGGCTATCTTGTCGGAGCGCGGCTCACCCTTCGCGAGCTGGTGCAGCCGCTGCTGAGGATGTGGCCGTTGATCCTGATTCTTGGAGCATTCCAGTGGTTCAGGTCCGGTCCCGAAACGGCCTTCACGGTGGTGGGGAACATCGCCGTCTGCGTGCTGGCTGCACTGCTCGTCACATTGACAACCCAGAGCCAGCGCCTGCTCGACGGCCTGGTCTTCCTGGCACGCCCGCTCCGGCCACTCGGCGTGGATCCGGAGCGTCTCGGGTTGACCATCGCCCTCATGCTGCGCAGTATTCCCTACCTCGTGGGGGCGGCTGAAGACTCTCGCGACGCCGCCCGCGCCCGCGGCCTCGAGCGCAATCCGCGCGCTCTCATCCTTCCGGTCTTCATCGGTGCAGTGGCATATGCGCACCAGACAGGTGAAGCGCTGGCTGCCCGCGGTCTCGCCGACTCCGACGACGACGGCTGACCGGGCGCGGTACGCGCTCCTGTTTCTGCTCTGATCCTGTTTCCGCCCCCGAGAAACCTCTCCTACCGTAGAGACACAGGCCGGAAAGCGGCCGCTGTTCCGACGCCGCCGGCGGCGCTCACCGCCGCCACCGACCAGCCGCCGTCGTCCTTGCGCTGGGACGCCTGGCGGAGGAGATTCGCAACGAGCATTGCGCCGGACGCCCCATAGGGGTGCCCGTAGGCGAGGGCACCGCCGTGAAGATTCAGATTCTCCGGTGCAACGCCGATCAAAAGTGCCGATGCGAGGACCTGTGCGGCGAATGCCTCGTTGTACTCCCACGTATTGATGTCATCCGAAGAGAGCCGCAGTCCGTCAAGGAGCTTGCGCACGGCAAACGCGCCCGCGGTCCCGAACAGTGCGGGCGGTCCACCCGAAACGGCCGAGCCGCGAAATTCAAGGATGGTCCCGAAACCTGCGGCGCGGGCATGATCGACGGTTGTGACGACGGTGACCACCGCGCCGTCGGCGTCGGCACACGAATTGCCTGCCGTGACGCTTCCGGCGGTCCTGAATGCAGGCGGGAACCGCGCCATGAGAGCAGCCGACATCGTGCGTCGTGACGTCTCATCGGCCCCGCAACCCCCTACGGGGACGATCTCCGCGGCCATGGCGTCATGCGCTGCGGCTGTGCGTGCATAGCTGGACAACGCGTACCGGTCCTGCTGCTCCCGCCCGACACCGAAGGCGGCGGCGACGTTCTCGGCCGCTTCGCCGGCGTCGGGATCGCCCTGTTCCTCCGGCGCAAACTGAGCGCGGGAATAGAAGTCCGGAGCGCCCGGCAGGGACGTCAGGCGATGCGCCCGCAGCGGGGCTGTACTGCAGCTCTCCACTCCCCCGGCGAGGAACCAGTCGCCGGCTCCCGATTCGACCAGCCGGCACGCGAGCACGATAGCGTCGAGCCCGGAAGAGCACTGCCTGTCGACGGTGAGGCCGGGTACCGCGTTCGGAAGCCCTGCTGTCAGGGCGGCCAGCCTCGCGACATTGCCACCGCCGCCAGTGGCGTTACCGACGATGACATCGTCAATGTCTGCGGCAGCCAGCCCGGCGTCACGCTGGGCCGCAGGAAGGACGGCGGCGAGCAGCTGGTGGGCCTCGATTGCCGCGTGCACACCCCGCACCCGCCCGAACGGAGTACGGCGGCACAGGACCACTGCTGCCCGACGGCGGTAG
Organism: Arthrobacter sp.; assembly: GCF_031179385.1. Taxonomy (GTDB): domain Bacteria; phylum Actinomycetota; class Actinomycetes; order Actinomycetales; family Micrococcaceae; genus Arthrobacter_D. The sequence goes on from NZ_JAPSHV010000113.1 coordinate 8,198, forward strand.
TCCGGCTCAAACGATGGGTTCAAGCTCACTCTCCTTGGCCAGGACGGCAGCCTGCAGCGCCGCACGATCCGGTTTCCCCGCTGCAGTCAGCGGGAGGGACGCTGTCCGGAAAAGTGACCGCGGGACCTTTCCCACCGGCAG
>NZ_JAPSHV010000226.1 GCF_031179385.1 Arthrobacter sp.
TCCTGATCGTGCTGCCGATGAACAAGCTCTTCAGGCGGCGCGACCGCAAGCTGGAACTCGAAGAGGACGTTAAGGCGGAGGTGGATCCCCAGGTTGCCCTGCTGACGGAAATCCGCGACAGCCTTCGTCAGCGCGCCTGACCCAGAGACGAACTGAGGACCGGAGATTTCCTCCGGTCCTCAGTTCACTCAGCACTGTCTAGGCAGGCTCGAGCGCGAGCTGGTTCTGCACGATTCCGGCCAGGGTTGCCGCAGTGCTTTCGGCGGTGGCCATGTCGGCCGCTTCCACCATCACCCGGACCACGGGTTCGGTACCGGAAGGACGGAGCAGGACGCGGCCCGTCTCGCCGAGGGATTCCTGAGCTTCCCGAACTGCGCGCTGGACCTCATCGTTCCTGTTGACGCTCGACTTGTCGACGCCCTTGACGTTGATCAGCACCTGCGGGAGCTTGGTCATGATCGTTGCGAGTTCCTTCAGGCTCCGCCCGGACTTCGCGACCTGGGCGGCGAGCTGAAGACCGGTAAGAACACCGTCTCCCGTGGTCGCGTAGTCGGCGAAGATCACGTGACCGGACTGTTCGCCGCCGAGGCTGTAGCCGCCGTCGCGCATTCCCTCGAGCACATAGCGGTCACCGACGGCGGTCTCCCGCATGCTGATGCCCGCATCGCGGAGGGCGAGCTTCAGTCCCAGGTTGCTCATCACCGTGGCGACGAGCGTGTTGTCCTTCAGCCGGCCGGCGGAGTTCAGGGCCACGGCCATGATGGCCATGATCTGGTCGCCGTCCACGACGGTGCCCTCGTGGTCCACCGCAAGGCAACGGTCAGCGTCGCCGTCATGGGCAATGCCCAGGTGCGCGCCGTGTTCCAGGACAGCTGCCTGAAGCTTCTCGAGGTGGGTGGAACCGCAGCCGTCGTTGATGTTGTTGCCGTCGGGATCAGCTCCAATGACGACGATTTCCGCACCTGCGTCGGAGAACACCTGCGGGGAGCATCCGCTTGCGGCGCCGTTGGCGCAGTCGAGCACGACCTTGAGCCCGTCGAGGCGGTGCGGGAGGGACTGCAGGAGGTGAACCACGTAGCGGTCCTCGGCGTCGGCGAAACGCTGGATACGGCCGACGTCGGGCCCCACCGGGCGGTGCGCAGGCGTGCTGAGGGCGGCTTCGATGGCGTCCTCAAGGGCGTCGTCGAGCTTCTTGCCGCCGCGTGCCAGGAACTTGATGCCGTTATCCGGCGCCGGATTGTGCGAGGCGGAAATCATGACGCCGAAGTCGGCCTTGAGGTCGGCGACGAGGAAGGCAGCAGCGGGCGTCGGGAGCACACCGGCGTCATACACGTCGACGCCGGCACTCGCCAGTCCGGCCTCGACCGCAGCCGCGATGAAGTCACCGCTGATGCGGGGGTCGCGTGCGATGACGGCTGTGGGCCGTCTGCCGTCGGACTGTTGATGCCCGAGGACTACGGCCGCAGCCTGGGCTAGCTGCAATGCGAGTTCTGCGGTGAGGAGGCCGTTCGCTTGACCGCGGACGCCATCGGTCCCAAATAATCTACTCATCGTGGTCCATCCTAAGTCAGAGAAGTTGCGGACCCGCGCTGGGGGCAAAGAACGCGTTAAAGCGTTACGCCCGCCCGGCGATTGCCGAGCGGGCGTAACGGGTGGAGCAAGATCTAGCGCTTGTGGAGCCAAGCCCTCGAAAAAGCCGAGGGGACCCGGTGGAATACGCGCCAGCGGATTCCACCCGGGAAGGCTTTTTCTAGCGCTTGGAGTACTGAGGCGCCTTGCGTGCCTTCTTGAGACCAGCCTTCTTACGCTCGATGACGCGAGCGTCACGGGTCAGGAAGCCTGCCTTCTTGAGGGCGGGGCGGTTGTTCTCGCGGTCAATCTCGTTGAGCG
>NZ_JAPSHV010000114.1 GCF_031179385.1 Arthrobacter sp.
ACGGCGAACAGCACCAGTGCCAGGCCCACGTAGATGGCGAGGGTGAACTTGCCGAGCGAACCGATGGTGTCCCAGCCGTACACCGCCACTGCCTTGCCGATCAGGCCGACGGTACCGATCGGCGCGATCCGGATGATCCACCAGAGCACCTTCTGGATGACGGCCAGAGCCGATGCGTTCAGTGCGAGGAACGGTTCGGCGGGCTTGCCCACCTTCAGGGCGGCGATGCCGATAGCGACGGCGACCACCAGGACCTGCAGCACGTTGAAGTTGAGCCCTGTGGTGATCGCGCCGGCGTCGTCCACGCTGGACGAGGCCTGCAGGCCGAGGAAGTTGGCGGGGATGAGGCCGGTCAGGAAGGCCCACCAGTCACCGGTGCGGCCGGTGTACTCGCTCGGAGGCGCCGCGTTCGTGTTGGCACCCGGCTGGAAGATTGTCCCAAGGCCGATGCCGATCACCACGGAAATCAGCGCAGTGATGGCGAACCAGAGCAGCGTCTGCCCGGCCAGGCGCGCGGCGTTGTGGACGGCACGGAGGTTGGCGATCGAGCTCACCACCGCGGTGAAGATCAGGGGTACGACGGCGGCCTTCAGAAGCGAGACGTAGCTCGAACCGATGGTGGCGAGGGTTGTGCCGAGGGCATTGGGTGTCTCTTCGGTGTGGCCGGTGTATTTGGCGATCAGGCCAAGCACGAGGCCAACGATCAGGGCAACGATGATTTGCGGTCCGAAGGAGGTTACCCAGCGGGGCAACCTGCGGGACGCCGGAGCGGAAGTTTCTGAAGTCACCCGAGAACAATAGGTTCGTTCCTCTAACAAACAAACTGCTTATTGCGAAATGTTTCATCTTGAACCAAATGGGTCGGCAGGACACACCCCTCGGGAATGCCTGTCGGGGTGTGTCCTGCCAAGTCAACGGGGAGAACTAGCTCAGGAGCGCCCTGCGCAGGGTGTCCAAGCCCACAGAGCCGAGGTTCAGTGCGCGGGTGTGGAAGTCGCGCAGGTTGAAGGAGTCGCCTTCGCGCTGCTTCACTTCGTCGCGGATCTGCTCCCAGAGCCGCTGGCCGATCTTGTACGCAGGTGCCTGCCCCGGCCAGCCGAGGTAGCGGTTGAACTCGAAGTTGAGTTGACCTTCGCTGATGGCGATGTTCTTCTTCAGGAATTCGTAGCCCTTGTCCGGCGTCCAGGTGCCCGAGCCCCACCGTTCGGGGATTTCAAGCTCCAGATGGACGCCGATGTCGAAGACCACGCGCGCGGCCCGCATCCGCTGTGCGTCCAGCATGCCGAGCCTATCCCCGGGATCGCTGAGGTAACCGAGGTCCTCCATGAGCCGCTCCGCGTAGAGCGCCCACCCTTCACCGTGTCCGGAAACCCAGACGGCGTTGCGGCGCCAGGAGTTCAGGAGCCCGCGCTGGAAGGTGGCGGTGGCGATCTGAAGGTGGTGTCCGGGAACGCCCTCGTGGTAGACCGTGGTGGTTTCCTTCCAGGTGGTGAAGGAGTCCTCACCCTCGGGAACCGACCACCACATGCGGCCCGGGCGGGCGAAGTCGTCGCTCGGACCCGTGTAGTAGATGCCGCCTTCCTTGGTGGGTGCGATCATGCATTCGAGCGTGCGCATGATGTCCGGGATGTCGAAGTGCACGCCGGCGAGTTCGCTGACGGCGCGGTCAGACAGCCCCTGCATCCAGGCCTGCAAAGCGTCGGTTCCGTGAAGTTGGCGTTCAGGCGATTCGTCAAGGATGCGCATGGCCTCCTCGATGGAGGCGCCCTCCTTGATCTCGTTGGCGACGGCTTCCTGCTCGGCAATGAGCCGGTCAAGTTCCTCAACGCCCCACTGGTACGTTTCTTCGAGATCGACTGTGGCGCCGAGGAACTGGCGGGACATCAGCGAGTAATGCTCGCGCCCGACGGCGTCCTTCTCGGGAGCTTCGGGCAGCAGTTCTTCCTCGAGGAACGTGCGCAGATGCAGGTAGGCGCCGCGTGCTGCCTCTGCGCCCGCTGCGAGATCCGTGCGCACCGAGTCCGGGAGACCGCCGTCGTCGCCGGTGGTGGCGCCGCCCACGAACTCATCGAAGTAGCCGCCCTCGGCCGCATACACCGTCACCTGCTCGATGACGTTGCGGACCTGGCGTGCAGCAGGCAGGATGCCGCGGTTCTTCCCCTCGCGAAGTGAGGTGATGTACCCGCCGATCGCGTCCGGCACGTTGCACAGGCGGCCGGCGATGTGGCCCCACTGTTCGGCGGTGTCCGTCGGCATGAGGTCGAAGATCATGCGGATTTCCTGCGCAGGGCAGGCGATGTTGTTCAGGTTGGCGAGGTTGAGCCCTGTCTCGTGGATCTCCAGTTCCAGGCCGAGACGTTCACGCATCGCGTCCAGGGTGACGGCGTCGACGTCGTCAGTGGGCTCCAGGTCATCCAGCCGGCCCAGGGTTTCCCGGGTGGCTTCCGCAAAGGCTTCCAGTCCGGCAGGGGAGTAGTCCCGGTATTCTGTCTCGTGGCCGGGCAGGCCCAGCTGGGTAGCGAATCCCGGGTCGAGCTGCAACAGCATCTCGGTGTAGGCCTCGGCGACGGCGTCGATTGCCGTCTGGGAGCGGGTGGGAGCCACAGCGGTCAGGTTTGCAGTGGGAGTCTCGTTGATCACCCGTAGAGCCTAACGGCACGTTGTTGCCCCCGGCCACAGTGCTGTCGACCCAGAGCCGGGATCGTGACCGGATCGTGTTGCGTGCCGTGTCGAGGTGAAAGCACCGGGCGGGCCGGCTAGCGTCGAGCTGCCAGCGCCTCCCGGAAAGCGGTAGCGGAGGATTCGCTGCTGTCGATCCGCCAGTCCGCCTCCTTGGTGATGTGGAACCAGAGGAGCGCGACGACGTCGGGTTGCGCTGAGACGTACGCGAAGAGCTTCCTGTTCCAGTCCGCCTTGGAGCCGCCCAGTTCGACCGAAGCAATTTCGGCGATTACAACAGGTTTCCCGGGTGCGATCTGCCGCAACTGCGCAAGACCTTCACCCAACAGGGCATCGGGTTCCTGCCATGTGCTCCAGCTCTGGGAAGTACCCCAGTTATAGCCGTCCAGTGCCACTTGGTCCACGTAGCTATCGCCGGGGTAGAGCTGCGCGAGCGGCGTTGAGCCCCAGTAGGGCACATTCGGATTCCAGACCCATCGGATGTTGGACGCTCCCGTTGCGGCAACCACATCGTGGACGTGGCGGTAGGCGGTGATGTAGTCACCGGCTCCGTTGCCGTTCACGCCCTCGGCCCACGGATACCAGTTGCCGTTCATCTCATGTCCGAAACGGAGATATACGGGATGTCCCCAATCACGCAGGGCGTATCCCCAGTCGCGAAGGTATGCGTCGAAGTCTCCGGCGGCGATCCGGTCCAGTGAGTAGGCAGACTGGTCGACCCCGCCTCCCCAGGTCCAGGGCTCCCAGGTGAGCAGGGTTTCCGCTCCGCGGGCCCGAACCGATTCGAGCTCGGCGATAGGGGGAGCCTGATTGAAGTCTTTATAGGAGAGGACGAGCGAGGGTGCTTCACCGGCGATTGCGGCGACGGCGTCGAGTTCGGCGTTTGCCGCAGGACCCGACGCGGTCCCGACCCCGAAGCGAATGCTCTTGCCGCTTCCTGCAGGTTCCGGGTCAGGGCTGGGCTGCGCACTGACGACGACGAACACCGCCGACGCCGACACTGCACCGGCGGTGGCAATGACCTCGACCGAGGACGAGCCGGACGGTATGACGATGCTCGTCTGGAAGGAGCCGGAACCGCCGACGGTCATGGGAGCGGTGTTGGTGCCTGCTGTCACGGTGCCCTTGGCACGCTTCGGGAAGCCGGAGCCCTTGACTGTCACAGTCGATCCGGCCTCTCCCGAACCGCTGCTGAGACTGATGGCAGCGGATGCCTGCGCGGGTAGCGCCAAGCCCAGGGCGCAGAGAGCCGTGATAGCGACCAACAGGACAAGGCGTTGCAGCCGCAGGAGGCGCGGGCTTGAGGGCAGGGTGGGAACCATGATGACACTTTCGCTGTTCGGTAACCCGGCTGACCGCAGGGGTCCCGTGGCTTTGCGTCCCCGGCTCGCACCGGGTTTGCCCTTATCGTCGCGGGCCGATGCCCGTGCTGTTCCTGCCGCATGAACGCTGCGTCCTGCGGCACTGCACCAATTCTGCACCGGAAGCCTCAAGTTAGACCGTGCGCCCGATCAACCGGAACGCAGGATCGGCGCAGGTTGTGCTGCACGCGCCAGAACCGTCAGCCGAAGTGGTTCGGAGGCTACCGAAGTGCGCTCCGTCGCCAGGATCCCGGCCCGGGGCGCGGACCCAGCCGCAGCTGGTCCCGCCGAATCCAGGTGCGGTGCGGGGCCGGCGTGCGGTCGCCGTCGTCGTTCTCTTCCAGTCCAAGCACGACGACGGCGAGGGCCGCCAGCTCCTCCGGCGTCGGGTTCCCGGCCACCACCTGGAACAGGGGAGCGTTCTCCTCAGCGGGGATGGTTTCGGTGCTCATAGCGGGATGTTTCCGTGCTTCTTGGCGGGCAGGGCCGCACGCTTGTCGCGCAACGCGCGCAGGCCGCGGACTATCTGCACCCGGGTATCGGAGGGAGCGATCACCGCGTCGACGTAACCAAGCTCGGCGGCCTGGTAGGGATTGAGGAGTTCCTCCTCATACTGGTTGATCACCTCGGCGCGGGCGGCTTCGACGTTGCCGCCGGCGTCGGCAACCGACTTCAGATGGCCGCGGTAGAGGATGTTCACTGCCCCCTGCGCGCCCATGACGCCGATCTGGGCAGTGGGCCAGGCAAGGTTGATGTCCGCGCCGAGTTTTTTCGAGCCCATGACAATGTAGGCGCCGCCGTAGGCCTTGCGGGTGATGACCGTCAGCTTCGGGACGGTGGCTTCCGCGTAGGCATACAGCAGCTTGGCGCCGCGGCGGATGATGCCGTTGAACTCCTGGTCCTTACCGGGCAGGAAGCCCGGGACATCGACGAGGGTGAGGATGGGGATGTTGAAGGCGTCGCAGTGACGGACGAACCGGGCGGCTTTTTCGGAGGCTGCGATGTCCAGGGTGCCCGCGAACTGCATGGGCTGGTTCGCGACGATCCCGACAGTGTGACCCTCGACCCGGCCGTAGCCGATGAGCACGTTCGGCGCGTACAGCGACTGCATCTCCAGGAAGTGGCCGTCGTCGACGATGGTCGAGATGACCGTATGCATGTCGTAGGGCTGGTTGGCTGAGTCGGGGATCAGTTGATCCAGTGCAGAATCGAGCTCATTCAGCTCAAGTTCCTCGGCGAACTCCGCCAGCGGTGCTTCGGCGAGGTTGTTGGAGGGCAGGAAGTCGAGCAGCTCCCGCACGAAGTCGATGGCATCCTGCTCATCGGAAGCGAGATAGGTGGAGGTTCCCGTGGTCGAGTTGTGCTGGCGCGCCCCGCCGAGGGTTTCCATATCCACGTCTTCACCGGTGACTGTCTTGATGACGTCCGGGCCGGTGATGAACATGTGCGAGCTCTTGTCGACCATGACCACGTAGTCAGTCAGTGCGGGGGAGTATGCGGCGCCACCGGCACAGGGCCCCATGATCAGCGAGATCTGCGGGACCACACCCGAAGCGTGCACGTTGTTCCGGAAAATGTCGGCGAACATCGCGAGGGACGCGACACCCTCCTGGATGCGGGCTCCGCCGCCGTCGTTGATTCCCACCACCGGGCAGCCGTTCCGGAGCGCGAACTCCTGCACTTTCACTATCTTCTCGCCGTTGACCTGGCTGAGCGACCCGCCGTAGACGGTGAAGTCCTGGCTGTAGATTGCGATCTGCCGGCCGTCCACGGTGGCATATCCGGACACGACGCCGTCACCGAGAGGCTTCTTCTTTTCCATGCCGAACGCGGTGGAGCGGTGCACCGCGAGGGCGTCGAACTCGACGAAAGAGCCGGCGTCAACCAGCATCTCGATGCGCTCGCGGGCCGTGCCCTTACCCCGGGCGTGCTGCCTGGCGATGGCCTCAGCGCCGGACGGCGCCAGCGAACGTTCCTGCCTCTGTCGAAAGTCGGCGAGCTTGCCTGCCGTGGTATGCAGGTCCGGGGCGGTGTCGCCCTGAATGCTTGCGTCCTGGTCGAGGGGAAGCGTTTCAGGTTGCATCGAGTCTCTTCCGATTGATGTCTTGAGTGGCTGCCGGTAGTCAGTTCCGCAGGTCCCCTTAAGTAGGTTTCCTCCAAAGAACAGAGCTTTCCGCCCAGTCTAGTGAGCAAAATGGTGCCTATGGCTGTAGAACACCTACAACAACTCCTCGAAAGACTTAGCGCAGGCGCCGAAGTTACCCGCGAGTAACAATTAGGTTTTCCACCCTCTCCCCGCATTAGGGTGTCCCGTATGACTGGCAACGGCGCTCCTGTTCTCCGCACCCTGTCCGGGCGCACCATCCTGATGTCCGGCGGCAGTAGGGGTATCGGCCTGGCCATAGCATTGCGGGCTGCCCGGGACGGCGCCAACGTCGCCATCCTCGCCAAGACCGGTGAACCACACCCGAGCCTGGAAGGCACTGTCCATACCGCTGCGGATCAGATCCGCGCGGCAGGCGGGCGCGCGCTCGCCGTCGTGGGCGATGTAAGGAACGACGACGACGTTGCCTCGGCCGTGGAGGCGACGGTCGCCGAGTTCGGCGGCATCGACGTCGTCGTCAACAATGCCTCGGCGATCGATCTCTCGAAGACTCCTGACGTGTCGATGAAGCGCTACGACCTCATGGCGGACATCAACGTTCGGGGTACGTTCCTGCTGAGCAAGCTTGCGCTGCCCGCCCTGCGCAAGGGCACCAACCCGCACATCCTTACCCTCTCACCGCCGCTGAATCTCGATCCAACCTGGGCAGGGAAGCACCTCGCCTACACCATGGCCAAGTACGGAATGAGTCTGACGACTCTTGGGCTCGCGGAGGAGCTGCGCAGCGAGGGGATCGCTGTCAACTCGCTCTGGCCCCGCACCCTGATCGACACAGCTGCCATCCGTGCCATGCCCGGCGGCTCCGAGCTGATCAAGGCGGCGCGAACACCGGACATCGTCGCGGATGCCGCGCACGCGGTGCTGCTCCGGCCGGCCAGCGAATGCACCGGGAACTTTTTCACCGACGAGGAGGTCCTGCGGCAGGAGGGAGTGACGGACTTCAGCCGGTACAGCCTTGGCGCTCCGGAAGACCGCCTGATACCGGACATTTTTTTGTAGCCGCTTCCGCTTCATCCTGCGCCCAGCCCCGCTGTGGCCCCGAACCTAGGCCGACGCTCAGTGCCGGGCCCCCGGCCAGTAGGCTTGGACCTATGAGATCCCGCTATTCCAACCTGGAACGTCCCGGCCTGGACGAGGCCGGACTGCGTGAGGCACTGTGCAGCCCGCGAGGTCCCTTCAGCCGGCTGGACCTGCTGGAGGCCACTGGGTCCACCAACACGGATCTCGCCGGTCACGCCACCGAGGAACCGGCGGCATGGCCGGACCTGAGCGTGCTGACGGCCGAAGAGCAGACGGCCGGCCGAGGCCGGATGGAGCGTACCTGGACTGCGCCGGAGCGTTCCTCGCTGATCGTCAGCGTGCTGCTGCGTCCACACAATTCTGAAGGGCGTCCCCTGCCTACCCAGAGCTATGCGTGGATGTCGCTGCTTGCGGCGCTCGCGCTGTCGGAGAGCATCGAGGAACGCACCGAAATCTCCCCCCAGCTGAAGTGGCCCAACGATGTCCACGTTGACGGACGAAAGCTGGCCGGTGTTCTCGCCCAGCTCGTGCCGGGAGCCAACGGTGAGCCTCCCGCCGTCGTCGTCGGTACAGGCGTCAACGTCAGCCTCACGGACCAGGAACTTCCCGTGCCGACCGCCACCAGCCTCCTTCTCGAATACGCGGCAACCACCGACCGCAATGTCCTGCTGAAGGCCTATTTGCGTCGCCTCGAGGCGCACTACCGTGAGTTCACCGCGGTCGACGGTGACGCCTCCCGCCCCTGGCGAGACGGCACCTCCCTCCTGACCCGGGTGAGCGCCCGCATGGCGACGCTTGGCCAGGATGTTCAGGCGGATCTACCGAACGG
>NZ_JAPSHV010000115.1 GCF_031179385.1 Arthrobacter sp.
TGGTAGCAGCTGGCACTGACCTTGCCCGGGAAGGCGGGCCGTCCGCCGTCGTACTTCGTGAAGTGACGCGCCGCACCGGGGTGACACCGAATGCTGCCTACCGGCACTTCGCCGACAAGCGGGCCCTCCTGCATGCGGTGTCGATGGCAGCGCAGGCCGAGCTGGCGCGCTCGATCGAGGCTGAGCAGTCGAAAATCCTTCAGTCCGATGACGACGACGGCGCCACCGCGAAGGCCCGTCTACGGGCCGTCGGTGCCGGCTACCTGCGGTTCGCGCAGACCCAGCCCGGGCTTTTCCGGACCGCGTTCTTTGAACACGTTGACTTGCGTGACGCCGGTACGGCGGACTCGGCGGGGGACAGCGGCCTGACGCCGTTTCAACTGTTATCGCTAGCGCTCGACGGACTGGTTGAAGCGGGCGTCCTGCCCCCGGAACGCCGCCTCGGCGCCGAGTTCCTTGCCTGGTCCTCGGTGCACGGGCTTGCAATGCTGGTCATCGATGGACCTTTGCAGGGTCTCGACGTGGAACAGCGGACGTTTGCCGCGAGCCGGCTGCTCGATATGGTCGAAAAGGGCCTATGACGCTCCGGTCGCGACAGTTTTATCTGGTGCCGCGCATCCGAGCCCTGTAGCGCAGGACGTGCCCGCGGGCGAACAGCGCGATCGCGGCTACCACCAGGACAGCGCCGACGGCGAGGAGCACCCCCGATATCGCCTGCACGGGTTCACCGAAAGCTGCCGACCTCGCAAATCCGGACATCCCTTCCGGAATGAAGAGAGTACTCAGAAGAATGAGCACACCACCGGCAATGAAGTGCTTCACTCCAACTTTCACGTTTCTCCTTCGCAGAGGCCTGAAGACCAAGCCTAGCGAGTGGAAAGGGAAGACACCTCGCCCGCTTTGTCGGGAGCGGCGCCTAGGCTTGGTTTCGTGACAGCCACCGTCCCCGACCGGCGCCAGCTCAGCCGTTCCATCCTCAGGCTCGCCGTACCCGCGCTTGGCGCGCTCATCGCCGAGCCTCTTTTCCTTCTGGCCGACTCCGCAATCGTGGGGCACCTTGGTGTGGAAGAGCTGGCAGGGGTGGGGCTGGCCTCAACGGTTCTGCAGACCGCTGTCGGCCTCATGGTCTTCCTCGCGTACTCAACCACCCCTGCGGTAGCCCGTTTCCTGGGCGCCGGCCGTATGCCGGACGCCGTCGCTGCAGGGCGCGACGGCGTCGGTCTGGCTTTTGCGCTCGGCGTTGTCCTCTCGGTCCTCGGCTGGGTTCTCGCGCCTGCGCTTGCATCCGCAATGGGTGCGGAAGGGCAGGTTCACCAATTCGCCGTGGACTACCTCCGCTATTCGATGCCCGGTCTCACGGCCATGCTGGTTGTCCTCGCAGCCACGGGCGTGCTCAGGGGGCTCCAGGACACCCGGACACCGCTGGTCGTAGCGGGAGCAGGGTTTGGGGCGAATATCGTGCTGAACTTCCTGCTGGTCTATGGAGCGGGGCTCTCCGTTGCCGGTTCGGCGCTGGGGACCAGCATCGCGCAATGGGGTATGGCAACCGTCTATCTCGTCATCATCGTTCGTTTCTCCCGCAGGAACTCCGTTGCGCTGCGCCCCACCTGGCTGGGGGTGCGTGCTACCGCCCGGGTGGGCTCCTGGCTGATGCTGCGCACCGCGAGCCTGCGCATCGCAATTCTGGCAACGGTGTTCGTCGCTACGGCACAAGGGTCTGTTTCGCTCGCGGCACATCAGTTGGTGATGACCATTTTCACCCTCCTCGCGTTCGCGCTGGATGCCCTGGCAATCGCCGCCCAAGCGCTCATTGGCAAGGAACTGGGAGCAGGCAACCGCCCGCTCGCCCACGCCCTGACCCGCACCATGGTTCGCTGGGGTGTGGCGTTCGGCTTCCTGACCGGGATCCTGCTTGCCGCCGTCGCACCATTCCTCGACTGGATCTTTACATCCGATGAAGGCGTGCGAACGGCCTTTACCGTCGGTCTCTGGGTCTTGGCCGCGGCGCAACCCATCTGCGGCTATGTCTTCGTGTTGGATGGCGTGCTCATCGGAGCAGGGGATGCTCGGTATCTGGCGCTCGCCGGCGTCGTCAATCTCGTCCTGTACATTCCATTGCTGGTTCTGGTGTTCGCAGCGGACCTCAGCGGGCCCGCGGGAATCGCCTGGCTGTGGGCTGCCTTCGGTGTGGGTTTCATGCTGGCCCGTGCACTGACCCTTGGCTGGCGTGTCCGCGATGATCGCTGGATGGTTACTGGTGTGGCCTAGGACTAAACTTGCAACGTCCAACCGCCCAGAGGAAGGCCTCGATGAGCGAGGAATCGGCTGACAAGTCCGCATCTCCCGCGCTGTGGCGCGCCTTTTTGCTGCACGCGGCGGTTGCCGGGGCCTTCGGACTGCTGACAATTTTCTGGAGTCAGCCCTCCGTGCACGTGATGTCTGTCGCGGGAGGCCTGTACTTTCTGGGGCTGGCTGTAGCCGTTCACCTCACGGAGAGGAGCCTCAGGGCGCAGGACGCAGTGCCCCTGTGGCTCACCCGGACGGTGCCGGTCTTCCTGGCCGTTGCGGGGCTGCTTAATCTGTGGGTCCACTCGGACCGCATGTTCAGCGGAACCGGCGCCCTCGCCCTCGTCCTGATGGGCATCGTTTACCTGGTGGTATGGGGCAGGAACCGCGGCACGCATCTGGCCGCCCGGGATTTCCTCCTGACCGGCACTGTCTCCGTGCTGACAGGCGGGTTGCTTCCGGTGTTCGAGGCCCTCGGGGCACACGCCCTGCTCGGTGTGGCGGGAGGCGGTGCGGTGATCACCGCCGTCGTGCTCGCTCTTGCCGCGCTCAGCTACCGGCACGATCTCAGTGCGGCTGCCGGTTCGGCCACCCGCACCAACCCCGTAAACTAGATTTCTACTATTCGTAGAAAATATTGAGGAGAAGGCACCGTGTCCAAGCAGGTTAAGGGCGTCAAGGGTCCGCTCATCTTCTCTGCCGTTCTCGCTGCGGTGGCCGGTGCTGCCACCATGGTCTTTGCAACCGGCGGTGGTACCCGCGAACCGCGCATAGACCTCGGCCTGACCGCCGCGGGCATAGCGTTCATCGCCTCGCTCGTTATCAGCGCCCTCCTGCTGATGACTGAGAAGCCCAACGACGATCATCTGGGTAAGGGAACCGGCATCAACCGCTCGTCCTCCAAGATCAGGGGCGGTGCGGCGAATCTCGATGAGCACGGCAATCCCCGCGGGACCAACCCCCACAACGGCGACAACGCCGGTTAGGAAAAGGAGCGTCCGTGGCTGTTCCCGAGATCAACGTCCTCGCTGTCATTATTGCCACCCTCTCCACCATGGTGGTGGGCACCATCTGGTACACACCGAGGGTGTTCGGCAACTACTGGATGCGGCTCGCCAAGGTGAATCCCAGCGGAGACGCAAAGGACGCCGTCAAGCCGATCCTCATCACTTTGGTAGTGAGCTTCATCAGCGCCTGGGTTCTGGCGGGCAGCGCCGCGATTGCCCAGGAGTTCTACGGCGGCAACTTCCTGATGAACACACTCGTTACCGCCGTCATCCTGTGGGCCGGCTTCACCGCCTCCCGATTCATCACCCATGACGCCTTCGAGGGACGGCCAGCCGGACTCACGGTGCTCAACTGTGCGCATGAGCTGGTGACCTTCGTTGTCATGGCTCTCGTCATCGGTCTCATGGGGATCAGCGGAGCCTAGGCGCAGCAGCACGCTCTGTTGCCTGAAAAGGTGAACTCTGGTTCACTGTTTGTACGGAGGGGAGTATCCCCCAACCAGTCCATCGTCATTACGGCGGCCCCAGCGCCTCCCGGTGGACGGGCCCGCCACCGGCCGGGAGAGACCTCCAGTTAGTACCAACTGACTGGAAGTGGGTTTCCCATGAATGTGCCCCTGTGGCTCTGGTTCGCCGTCATCGGCCTGATTCTTCTCATGCTGACCATCGACCTCGTCGCGCATCGGCGCGCTCACATCATCTCCGTCCGTGAAGCAGCCGCCTGGTCGGCGGTCTGGGTTCTCATGGGTGTCGCGTTCGGCGGCGTAGTATGGCTCGGCTATGGCGCGGAATTCGGACAGCAGTACTTTGCCGGATATGTGATCGAGAAGTCGCTGGCCGTGGACAACGTCTTTGTCTGGGCGATCATCTTCGCGTTCTTCGGAGTTCCCCGCGAATATCAGCACCGGGTTCTCTTCCTCGGCGTCCTGGGAGCCCTCGTATTCCGTGGGATCTTTATTGCTGCCGGCTCCGCCATCATCTCGGGTGCGGAGTGGGTGCTCTACCTGTTCGCTGCCTTCCTGATCTTCACCGGCTACAGAATGCTCAAACAGCGTGACGAGCACATCGATCCAGAGCGGTCACGGACGCTTAAGCTCTTTCGACGCTTCGTGCCCATGACCGACAGCTTCTATGGTCAGCGACTCCTCGTGCGCAAGGGCGGCGTGCTGCTGGCTACCCCGTTGCTGGCGGTCCTGGTGATGGTTGAGGTGACAGATATCGTTTTCGCCGTCGATTCCATCCCCGCGATCTTCGCCGTGACCGATGAGGTTTTCCTCGTATTCACCGCCAACGCGTTCGCGATCCTGGGCCTGCGTGCCATGTACTTCCTTCTGGCGGACCTGATTCACCGGTTCATCTACCTGAAGGTGGGGCTGGCCCTGGTGCTTGTCTGGGTGGGAATCAAGATGATGCTCAAGGTCGACCTCTACTACATTCCGACGACTGTCTCCCTCACGGTGATCATCACCATTCTGGCGGTCGCCATTGCAGCGAGCCTGGTGGCAACGCGGGGACAGGGACGGTGCGGGTTGTCCTCGCCGTCGGGCTCTCCCTTCCGGAAGGCAACAGAAGAAGAAATGGCTGAAATCCAGCCGCTCCGGGGTAAGAATGGCTTGGTGGCCGGATCGAGTTCCGGCAGCGGGCCCAACAGCGATTAAGGAGGCGGTATGTCGGGTGAGGCGGGGGACCCGACATCAGATGGGGAGCCTTCATCCACGAGGGGCGGCAGCCGCCGTCCCTCGTGGACGATTCTGACCAACCATGGTCACGTGCTGCTTGCTGTAGCCGCGGAACCGCACATCCGCGTTGAAGAGATAGCTCACCGCGTGGGCATCACGCGCCGCGCCACACTCAGCATCTTGAAGGATCTCGAGGAGGCCGGGTATATACAGCGGTTGAGGGAGGGGCGCCGAACGACTTATCGGGTGGATGGCGACCGGCCCTTCAGGCATCCGGCAGAATCCGACCATGAGGTCGGCGCGCTACTGCAGATCTTCTCGGAAGCCCCGCGCTATGGGAGAACGGACGACGACGGCGATCGCTAGCATGGAGCAATGGCTCCACACGTGAATATCACCGGGGACAGCACGGCCGATGAGTTGCTGTCCAACGATCCGCTTGCCCTTCTGGTGGGCATGCTCCTCGACCAGCAGGTCGCGATGGAAACGGCCTTCGCCGGTCCGGCGAAAATCAAGGAACGGCTCGGTTCGTTCGATGCCGCCGCCATCGCTGATCACGAGGCGGAGAGTTTCATTGAACTGTGCCGCACTCCTCCGGCGGTCCATCGCTATCCCGGGAATATGGCCGCACGCATCCAGTCGCTGTGTCGAACCGTGGTTGGTGAATGGGACGGCAACGCCGCAGCAATCTGGACGCGCGGTGAACCGGACGGCCCGGAGGTGCTGCGCAGACTGAAGGACCTCCCCGGGTTCGGTGATCAGAAGGCGAAGATCTTCCTCGCGCTTCTGGGGAAACGCTACGGATACGCCGGGCAAGGTTGGCGAGAATCAGCCGGCTCCTACGGTGATGAAGGCAGCTATCGTTCCGTAGCCGACATCGTCGATCCTGAATCCCTGGCGAAGGTACGGGAAACCAAGCGGGCAGCGAAGGCGGCGGCCAAGAAGACTTCGTGACGTCATGGGTGTAATTGCGCTTGACTCATGACGAACCCGGCGTCTACCGTCATCACCATAGATTTGTTTTGGTTATGACGCCCTGAGGAGAGCAATGAGAAGCGGTACCGCCACCGGACTATGGTTCGCGTTGATGTCCGCCGCTTCATTCGGGGTATCCGGACCTTTCGCGAAGTCCCTCCTGGAGATCGGCTGGAGCCCTGGCGCCGCCGTCGGAATTCGCATCGGCGGTGCCGCCCTGGTGCTGGCCATCCCGGTGATCATTGCCCTGCGCGGACGCTGGGGCACCCTCCGCGGCAATGCCCTGACCCTGATCATTTACGGAGCGACCGCGATCGCCCTGTGTCAGTTCTTCTATTTCAGTGCGGTTCAGCGCATGTCTGTGGGCGTCTCCCTGCTGTTGGAGTATCTTGCACCGGTACTCATCGTTGGATGGTTGTGGCTGCGCTCCGGGCGTGCTCCCAGCAGGTTGACGGTGAGCGGGTCCGTTGCGGCTATGCTCGGGCTCCTGCTCGTCCTCGACCTCACGGGCGACCAGCGCCTCGACCCCGTCGGGGTGCTCTACGGGTTGGGCGCAGCTGTATGCCTGGCGGTTTTCTTCGTGATGTCCGCGAAGGCTGACGATGACCTGCCGCCTCTCGTCATGGCCGGCGGCGGCATGGTAGTCGGCGCACTCACTATTCTGATTCTCGGCCTCGTCGGCGTTATGCCCTTCGCCTTCGAATTCCGCGACGTCAGTCTTGCCGGCTGGCAGACTTCCTGGCTGGTTCCGGTTCTGGCGCTTGTCCTCATCGCCACCGTATTCTCCTACGTCACGGGCATTTTCGCTGCGCGCCGCCTGGGCTCGAAGGTGGCGTCTTTTGTCGGGCTCACTGAGGTTATGTTTGCGGTTCTTACGTCCTGGTTGATTCTGGGTGAACTCCCGTCGCTGGTTCAGTTGCTCGGCGGCGCACTCATTGTGGGCGGAGTGATTCTGGTGCGGATCGACGAACTGCGTCGAAACCCGGACGCAGCGGACCCGCTCGACCAGCCCAACGTCGTCGAGGCCGTGCCCACTGTTCCGGGTGGCTGAACCGGTCCGAGCGGCCTGAAGCGGACAGGTTCCGTCCCTATGCACCGTGTGTACTCCTCACCGCGGGCGATCGGCCGGGTGGGCTGGATGTAACGCGGAAGCGCCTTCAAGGAAACTTCACTGAAATGCCGGGCACCTACCGTTTTTCAAGCTGCCCAAGTTGGACCGCCTGAAGAGCCCTGGAGCCTGCCGCTATGTCTTATGTGAAGCCTGGTGACCTGATCACGACCATGATCGACGTCGGTGCGTCGAAGGTATTCATGTCCACCCGCGACACCGTAGTGCGCGCGGCAATGGCCGGTGCGCTGTTGTCCCTGGCTGCGGCGTTCGCCGTCACGGTGAGCGTCACCACCGGCATCCCACTGGCGGGGGCGGTTCTCTTTCCGGTCGGGTTCATACTCCTGTATTTGCTCGGCTACGACCTGCTGACCGGGGTATTCGTCCTGACGCCCCTTGCCTTGCTCGATAAGCGACCGGGCGTGACGGTGCGCGGTGTCCTTCGCAACTGGGGGCTGGTGTTCGTCGGAAACTTCATCGGAGCGTTCACCGTGGCCGTGCTGATGGCGGTAGTCGTCACCTACGGTTTCGCCATCCCACCGAACGAAGTCGGTGTCGCCATCGGCCACATCGGTGAGGGACGCACCCTCGGCTATGCCGAGCACGGCGCCTCCGGGATGCTGACACTGTTCGTCCGTGGAATGTTGTGCAACTGGATGGTTTCGATCGGCGTGGTCGGTGCCATGATCGCCAAGGATGTTCCCGGGAAAGTGATCGTCATGTGGATGCCGATCATGCTGTTCTTTTTCATGGGCTTCGAGCATTCGATCGTCAACATGTTCCTCTTCCCATCAGGTCTGTTGCTTGGCGGCCAGTTCACCGTTCTCGACTATCTGGTGTGGAATGAGATCCCGACGGTGCTCGGTAACCTCGTCGGCGGCCTGCTGTTCACTGCGCTTCCCCTCTACATCACGCACGCGCGGACAAAGGCGCCGTCCAACGCTGT
>NZ_JAPSHV010000116.1 GCF_031179385.1 Arthrobacter sp.
GCGATGGTCTTGTAGGCAGCTTCGATGTTCGGCTTGAGTTCCTCGAAAGGGACCTCCACGTTGAGCTTCACTCGCGTGGGAGTGAGGTTTTCGACAGCGCTCTTCACAGCCTAGTACTCCTGAATGATAGGGATCGGTTCTGCACCGGGTATACGGATCCGGCAAAGGATCGCTTCTGCACCGCTTGATGCAGAGTTCTGCACCGTTCAACACAGAGTCGGGGTGACAGGATTTGAACCTGCGACTTCCTGCTCCCAAAGCAGGCGCTCTTCCAAGCTGAGCTACACCCCGTTAGTGCAGAGGCAAGTCTACGAAAGAAACGGCATCGTTGCACATTTTGAGAATTGGGCGGCCCTGTGATGTAGTTATATGCGTTCCAGCCCATCGCGGAGAGTCAACGTGTTCGCGAGTCTGAAAGACAGCCGGTTCCGGGGATGTAGCTTAATGGTAAAGCCTCAGTCTTCCAAACTGATTACGCGGGTTCGATTCCCGTCATCCCCTCCACTCCCCTGATGGATCAGGCGCATCGAGCGCCTGATCCATTCTAGTTTTCAAGCAGCGGCAGCGGATTCAGCGTGCCTGGCACTGTGGGCACCAGTAGAGCTTCCGCGCTCCCATCTCGGCCATCGCCACCTGCGTAGCACAGATCCGGCATTCCAGGCCCGTTCGCTTATAGACGTAGTGTGCGTCCTCCGTCCGAACCTCCGAGGCCTCCAAATGTTCGGCTGACCGGTGTTCCGGCTTCGTCGTAATAATCCGACCCGCACGGACTCCGTCGTTCATAAGATGGACGAGGTCGTCCCACAGCGCCAGCACGTCGCCTTCGGCTAACGCAACACCTTGCAGCCAGGGATGCAACCGGTGCCGGAACAGCACCTCAGCGCGGTAGACATTGCCGACACCCGCAATGACGCTCTGATTCATGAGTGAGAGACCCACCGCCGTCCGGGTACGCCGCACCCGCTCGACGAACTCGGCAGGATCAGAATCCGGATCAAGCGGATCAGGTCCGAGCTTCCCAATGAGGGCGTCGCGTTCGGCGCCGGTGATCAGCTCGCACGCAGTGGGACCGCGCAGGTCCGCCCAGCCATGTTCGGACACCAGGCGAACCCGTACAGCTCCCACCGGGGGCGGCGGGCCGGCGTAGGAGGCTGCGCCGTCGTCGTCGGCGGTCTCCCGCTCTCCCACCCGGCGTGGGGCGCCGATGCTGGAGGCCCCTCGAAACTCGCTGTCTCCACCGAAGCTCCACGCTCCGTACAACCCCAGGTGGACGCGCAGCACCAGGTCGTTGTCGAACTCGAGAAACAACTGTTTGCCGTGCGCCCGGGCGCCGGTCAGGACAGCTCCGTTCAGGCGCTCCGCTCCGGCGGAGAACCGACCCTGCGGGCTGCTCACCTGCAGCCGCTCACCGGTGAACACGGACGTGAACTGCCGCGCAAGCCGATGTATTGAGTGACCTTCGGGCACTACGGCAGTATCTCCCCGGTGGTCTCGTACACGGCGATCTTGCTGATTCGGCGCACGTGGCGTTCGGCACCACTGAACGGCTCTGCGAGGAACGCTTCAACAATGGAGGTGGCTTCCTCCAACGAGTGTTGCCGACCGCCGAGCGCCACGATGTTCGCGTCGTTGTGCTGCCGCGCAAGCCGTGCAGTGTCCAGATTCCAGGCCAGCGCTGCGCGCACGCCACGGACCTTGTTTGCCGCGATCTGTTCGCCGTTCCCGGAACCGCCCAGCACTATCCCGAGGGCTTCGACGCCGGAAAGCTGGTCGTCAACTACTGCCACCGCGGCGTTGATGCAGAACGAGGGGTAGTCGTCCTCGGCGTCGTACACAGACGGGCCATGGTCGACCATCTCGAATCCCCTGGCGCTCAGGTGCTCAACGAGATGTGCACTGAGTTCCATGCCGGCATGGTCGGTTGCGATATGAACGCGCATGTAAGGTCCGTTCCGAAGTTCTGGGTGAGGTCTGATCCAAGATTAGTGCCTGGTTGGCCCGCACCCCCCGTGGCTGTGCGCCGTGTGGCAGGGTGCAGCCCTAGTTTTCTCCAAGCACCGAAGTACATCCTTTCGATACATCCTAAGAAAGGAAGACCGATGTCTGTATCTCGGCGACAGGTCCTCACCATGGGGGGACTTGGGGTAATTGGCGCAGGGGCGCTTGCTGTCCCCTTCAGTTCCATCAGCGCCAAGTCGGCCAGCAAGCTCGCCGACGTCGATATGCCGCTGCCGTACAGGACACCTCTTACGGTCCCGCCTATCCTGGAGCCGTACGCAGTTGGGCGCGCACCGGACGGCGCCAAGGTCCACTACTACAGCGTCACGCAGAAGGCAGGCACCGCAAAAATCCTGCCGCGCCTGACGACGCCGATTCTTGGCTACAACGGAATCTTCCCCGGCCCCACGATCGACCTCCTTCAGGGGACGCGGGCCGTGCTCAAGATCCGGAACCAGTTGCCTCAGACGCACCCGCTGCACGGTCACACGCTTTCCACCTCGACACACCTGCATGGTTCGGCCTCGCTCCCCCAATTCGACGGCTATGCCAGCGACGTCACTCCCCCGGGGTTCGCGAAGAATTACGAGTACCCCAACTTCCAGTCCGCCCGAACGCTTTGGTACCACGACCACAACGTGCACCACACCGCGGAAAACGCCTACTCGGGACTCTCGGCGCAGTTCTGCATGCATGACCCTGCTGAGCGGGAGCTGCTGCCGCAGAACGAGTTCGACGTCCCACTGACGTTCTCTGACGCGATGTTCGCCGCTGATGGAAGCCTCGCCTACGACGACAACTCGCACTCCGGGCTGTGGGGCGACGTGATCCTCGTCAACGGCAAGCCGTGGCCGGTGATGAAGGTGCAGCGCCGCGTATACCGCTTCCGTATCCTCAATGCGTCGATCTCCCGTTCGTTCCGCCCGACTCTGAGCACCGGCGAGCCCGTTCATATCGTGGCGACCGACGGGGGCCTCATGCCCAAGACCCAGTCGGTTGAGTCCTGGCGTCATGCCGGCGCAGAGCGCTACGAGATACTCGTCGACTTCTCCGCATATCAGCCTGGTCAGCGGGTGGAACTGCGCAATCTCTCGAACAAGAACAACGTGGACTACGACTTCACCGACCGGATCATGGCTTTCGATGTGACCGACCAACCCGTGGACACTACGGATCACACCTGGAATACGATCCCGCAGACGCTGGCCAACCACGAGGTGATGGATCTCCGTCCGACCCGTGACACCCGCGTCCGGAAGTTCGAGGTGAAGCGCAACGATAGTGTCTGGGTCATCGGTGAGGACTCCTGGGCCGACATCATCGCCAGCGGGTACCGCCGCGTGTGCGCAGATCCAGACCTCGGTGCACAGGAGATCTGGGAGTTTGAAAACAGCTCCGGCGGCTGGTTCCACCCGATCCACATCCACCTGGTCGACTTCCAGATCCTGAGCCGCAACGGCCGGGCTCCGTTCTCCTACGAAATGGGACCAAAGGATGTGGTCTACGTCGGCGAGGGAGAAACGGTCCGCCTGCTCATGAAGTTCGGTCCGCATCGGGGCAAGTACATGATTCACTGCCACAACCTGCCTCATGAGGATCACGACATGATGACCCAGTTCAGCGTCGGCTTGAAGCCCGGCGACGTTGACCTCAATGACCCCATGAAGGCCGCTCCGGCTTTCTGGGACGGTGAATAGGCCACAACCTTTCACCAGCCAGCCTTGCAGGCGGCCTTTCCCGACAGGGGGAAGGCCGCCTGAGGTCTTTAAACGGGGTGCTGCAGCGCCGGCAGGGGAAGGTACCTCCCACTAACAGGTTCGCTCCTTCTCAGATGCGCTTGAGGAGCCTGCCCATCTGGTGCCTGCCGGTGCAAGAAACATCAGTGACGGTCGCGCCCCTGCGGGAGCGACAGCTCCGCGGGAGCGACAGCTCTGCGTGAGCGACGGCTCTGCGTGAGCGACGGCTCTGCCCCGAATGGTGCCGCGCGGTTCCAGGCGCGCAGTGCCGCCCTGGCGACGCATTGGCGGAAACGTCCGACACCCAGCTGAACCGGTCGGTGGGCGGTTGTCCTGTAGACGCCCATGGCGAACACCTGGCCGCTGACACGCGGAGAGGCCTCCCGTGCCGGTGTGCACGGGAGGCCTCTCCAGTGATTTCCTGCGGGCAGGGGATGCCCGCCTCGGTTAGAAGATGCTGGTCATGCCACCCCAACCTGAGCCGATCTGACTCCTGGTCAGCCAGCCGCCCTTACCGTTTCCGGGGTAGAGCCACAGGCCGCCCCTGCCGTCTCGGGCCAGGACATCGACGTTGCCGTCACCGTTGAAGTCACCCGGACCGACGATGCTGGTCATCGAGTTCCAACCGGTACCGACTGCTGTGCGCGGCAACCACTTACCGGCGCCGTTCCCCGGGTACAGCCACAGGTTCCCGTTCGTGTCACGAGCCAGGACATCCACCTTCTGATCACCGTTGAAGTCGCCCGGACCCACAATGCTGGTCATCGAGTTCCAGCCCGAACCAACCGCAACTCGCGGCAACCACTTACCGGCGCCGTTCCCCGGGTACAACCACAGGTTCCCGTTCCTGTCACGAGCCAGGACATCCACCTTCTGATCACCGTTGAAGTCCCCCGGACCCACAATGCTGGTCATCGAGTTCCAGCCCGAACCAACCGCAACTCGCGGCAACCACTTACCGGCGCCGTTCCCCGGGTACAACCACAGGTTCCCGTTCGTGTCACGAGCCAGGACATCAGCCTTCTTGTCGCCGTTGAAGTCTCCAGGCGCGAGGATCGCTGTCATGGAGTTCCAGCCGGTCCCAACCTCCACGCGAGGTTGCCAGCCACCTGCGGAGCCATTGCCCGGGTACAGCCATAGCTTGCCGTCCGTACTCCTGGCCAGCACATCCGCCTTTCCGTCACCGGAGAAGTCGTGGCCCTGGATGCCGGCGGGGATATTGACTGTGAACACCCATTCTCCGAGCTGGCTCACATTGCCCGCGGCGTCCACTGCGATCGCCCGAAGCGTCGTCGTTTGAGCGATGGTGATGGGCCCGGTGTAGAGGGTACTGGTCAGGGTGGGTTGGGAACCGTCAGTGGTGAAGCGGATGGCCGCACCCTCGGTGGCGGCAAGCGTCGCCGTCGTGGCTGCAGTGAAGGTGCCACCCGGGGTGGTGGTGGTCAGCTCCGGCGCCACGGTGTCGATGGTGTACGTTTCCGTGACGATCGGTGATGGCACACCCTGGTTCACTGCCATGAACTTCAGGACCGTGTCCGCCGTGATGGCGATGGGTTCGGTGTACTGAACGCCGTCGGGCTCGGGGTCCGTGCCGTCCGTGGTGAAGAAGATCGGCAGGCCCGCCGGACTGGACGTCAATGCCACCGTTTGCGGTGCATTGAAGGTGCCGCCCTGGATGCTTGCAGCAGCCGTCGGGGCTTCCGGAGGCGTTGCGCCGACTGTGCGGCCCTGGACAACGAAGTCACTCGTTGATCCCAGGCTTCTGTTGACCGGTTCGCCCAGGCTGTTCAGGACCTGGCGGATCTCGAAGTAGTTGGTGTTGTAGGGGCTACCCGTAACCGCATGCGGGGTTGACCCATCACCGAGGTAGCCGGCAGGAGCACCCTCAGTCCACTGCAGGAACGGTCCGATCTTCGATTCGAGCAACGGTTCGAAGACACCATCACCGTTCATGCTGCCAAGGTCCTCCGTGTAGCGGAGGCTGCCCGTATCATCGGCGACAACCTGGAACGATCCGTAGGGATGGGTGACCTCGTAGGTGGAACCGATCTCGAAGACCTCGTCGCCGCGGACCCGAATGCGACCGAAAGCTACTTCGTCTCCGGCAGCAGCTCCCTCGCCCGTGAACGCAGCTTCGAGCGCGAGCGTCAGGCGGACTTCTTCGCCATCGACCGGGAGGAACGCTTCAGCGGCCCACCAGAAAGACTCACCCGGGAAGTTCCGTGGGAACTCCATCGGATCCAGGGGGAACGGAAGCTCCTCGATGATGGGGCACAGCGGGTCGTTCAGGCACAGGTCCAGCTGGACGCCGTTGTTGTCCTCGATCCAGGCGGGATAACCGTGGCTGCCAGGAGCCGTAGAAACAGGGCCGAGTGCCTTCAGGTTATGAATGACGTAGCGGAAGTCCCGGATCTCGCCCGCCCTGCCGGTGTTATCGACGGCGACGGCCCGGATCGTTGTCGTATGCCCCACTGGGATCGGTGTACCTGTGTACTCGCTTGTGGTGCCCGTTGCGCCGCCTGATGTGAACGTCGGATCAGAACCGTCGAGAGTGTAGTAGACCCTTGCCGTTCCGGTCGCAGCCGTTCCCGTCAGCGTGACCTGCTGAGGCCCGGCGTGGGATGGGAGCGCGGCGTCCGGAGAAGCATCGATCCACGGGCTAGTGGCATCCAGGTTGTAGGTTTCGCTCTGGACGGCAGTGCGCTGTGCCGGATCCGCCATGCTGACCGCCATGTAGTTCAGAACGGTAGTTCCCGGTGTAGCGAGCCTTACCGGTGCGACGTCGGCGTCGCCAACTGTTGGCTCCCAAAGTACCCCGTTGCTGACCGAACCGTCCTCGGCTACCGCCGGCACAGAGCCGTCAGTCGTGTAGACAATCTTTGCTTCATCCGGGAAGGAGGCCTGGATGTTTACGGTCGTGGCTTCCTTGTAGGTGCCACCGGGCTTGTCTACGTTCGCCCGTACTGTAGCGATCTTGCCCTGCACTGCGAAGAGGTCCGTCTGGACCCGTGCGAGGCCAGGCCCTTGGAGGCTGAAATAGTTAGTGTTGAAGGGGCTACCGGTTACGGTGTGCTCGACGTTCGGGTCGCCGATGGATCCGGCGGGGGCTGCGGGCAAGGTGTTGTCCCAGGTGAGGAACGGGCCGATCTTTCCGTCGAGCGGCTCAGTCCAGTCGCAGGGCTGCTGTAGGCAGCCCAGGTCCTCCGTGAAGCGAACCCGCCCACGATCATCTGCCGTGACCTCGAAGACACCATACGGCGTGGTTGCCGTGTAGGTGGCGTTCGCTTGCGCTCCATCGAAACGGATGCGCATACGGGCGAACGCGTTCTGCTGGCCCTGAGCAACGTCGCCGGCACCGCCGAATGCAGCTTCCGTGGCCATGATGAGGCGGGCCTCTTCCCCGCCGGGCAGCGCCAGTGCGGCTTCAGCCGACCACCAGAATGACTCCTCCGGAAAGTTGCCGGGGATCGAAGGTGGGAGGGAGGGGTCATAGGCCTCTCCGACGACCGGGCAAACCGTCGCCTCGTCGAGGCACAGCTCTAGTTTCAGACCGTTGTTGTCGCCATACCAGTATGGGTAGCCGGTCTCCGGGTTGACCGGCCCCACGCTTCCCTGCGGGCCAGTGGCAACAGCTGCCGGAAGTATTGCCGCCGGCTGGATGGCAGCCCCAGCGGGTGGTGGACCGAGAGTGGACAGGAGTACAACCGCTGAAGCAGCGATACCGGTCCCTCTCCATTTCCTGCTCGCACGCGGGTTGGCCCCCGCTGCGTTGTGCGTACCGTTCGAATGCATCATCGTCTCCCTGATGGTGTACGAGTCCTCCGGCAGACAAGACTGCTGCCAGATCGGGCAGTAGAAACGTTGCCCAAGGTCAACAGTGCCGAGCGGACGCTACAAATACCTTGAGCTTTGTGGTTACCTGGCCCCGCTCGTCTGCTGCTGTTACCGGAAACAGGACAAGGCCCCCCATGCCGGGGGCATGGGAGGCCTTGTCCTGCAAGCGCGGCTAGATGATGCTGGTCATTCCCTGCCAACCGGAGCCGACCTGAACCTTCTTCAGCCATCCGCCGGAGCCGTTGCCGGGGTATAGCCACAGCCTGCCCGACGAGTCCCGGGCCAGGACGTCCACGTTGCCGTCACCGCTGAAATCACCCGGACCAACGATGCTGTTCATCGTGTTCCAGCCCGTGCCGGCCGC
>NZ_JAPSHV010000117.1 GCF_031179385.1 Arthrobacter sp.
TGCTGGATTCGGGCGCCACCGGTGTGGAGCACGTCAAGGAAATCACGCGCAGCTCCGTGATCGGCATCATGGTCACCGGCCTGATGAGGGTGCTGTTGTTCCTGGCGATCCTCGGCGTTGTGGCCGGTGGCACCGTGCTGAGCAGCAACAATATGGCAGCCGAGGCCTTCGGTGCGGCCGCAGGTGAGATCGGTATGCGCATGTTCGGCATCGTGCTGTGGGCTGCTGCACTCACGTCGGTGATCGGTGCGTCGTTCACCTCGGTTTCCTTCATCACCTCCTCGAAGACCGCCGAGCGCAAGCGTAACCTCATCACAGTCGTCTTCATCGCTGCCTGCGCGATCGCATACATCTTCCTCGGGCAGGCGCCGCAGGAACTGCTGATCTTCGCCGGGGCGTTCAATGGGCTGATCCTGCCGGTCGGCTTCGGCGTACTCCTCTGGGTCGCCTGGCGGCGCCGGGACCTCATGAACGGCTACCACTACCCGAAGTGGCTGCTGATCGTCGGTGTCCTGACGTGGCTGCTCACGCTCTTCCTGGGCTGGAATTCGGTAATGGGACTGGCACGGCTGTGGGCGGCATGATTGATCGCGCCTTCGCAACTCCCGCTGCAGCAAGGGAGGCGTTCCGTAACGGACTGGTGGAGCCGACGTCGGGCTGGTCCCGCGGCTTCGCGCAGGCCAATGTGCTCGCCATCCCGCGCGAGCAGGCTTTCGACCTGCTCCTCTTCGCACAGCGCAATCCGAAGTCCTGCCCTATCCTGGGAGTGCTGGAGCCGGGAGAGACCACCGGCCCGTTGCTGGCGGGCGGGGACATCCGCACTGACGTCCCGAAATATACGGTGTACCGCGACGGCGAAAAGGTCGACGAACCCACTGACATCACCGGACACTGGCGCGATGACCTGGTGACCTTCCTGATCGGCTGCTCTTTCACGTTTGAGGCAGCCCTCCAGGACGAAGGCATCCGGATCGCGCACATAGACCAGGGGGTGAACGTGCCCATGTACCGGACAAACCGCGAGTGCACTCCTGCCGGTGCCATGTCGGGGCCTTTGGTGGTTTCGATGCGCCCTGTCCCTGCAGGCCAGGTGCCCGACGCTGTCCGCATCACCTCCCGCTATCCGGCTGTCCACGGTGCGCCTGTGCAGGTGGGCAACCCGGAGGAGCTGGGAATAACTGATCTCGGCGCCCCGGACTTTGGGGAAGCTGTTCAGGTTCCGGCCGGGCATCTGCCCGTGTTCTGGGCCTGCGGCGTTACTCCACAGGCGGCGGTGATGCGGTCACGCCCGCCGCTTGCTATCGGTCACGCGCCCGGCCACATGCTCATCACGGACGCCCGGGACAGCGACTATCTGGTGCCGTGAGCCCATGCCGTGGGAACCATCAAGAGGCTTCGCCGGTGAGATGCCCCAGGAGCTCCGCCTCGGCCGCGTCAAGGTAGCCGCGCAGTTCGGCAGCGGCCTTTTCGTTCTCCCCGGCGCGCAGACGCTTCACCAGTTGCGCGTTGCGGTCCACGTAGTGTGCGTGGAAATCCGGAGCTGAGGCCATCGCATGGAAGACGAGCCGCATCTCGGCGAGCACCCGCTCCATCAGCTCCCGCAGCGAATCGCTTCGGGTGAGGCCAACCACCGCTTCGTGAAACGCCTGGTTTGCGTCGGCCATCTCCACCACTGCTCCGGCGTCGCGCGCAGCTTGCGCCCGTCGAACAATGGCCTCCATCGCGTCAAGATCCTTGGCTGAGGGCTCCGACCACAGGACGGCCGAGGGCTCGATTGTCCTTCGGATCCGGTAGATTTCGCGCACCTCTTCAACCCCGGGGGACGCCACGAAAACGCCCCGGTTCGGGATCCGGGTCACGATCGATTCCCCGGCGAGCGTAGTGAACGCCTGCCGCAGGGTGTTCCGCGAAACTCCGAGCGCGGCCGACAGCGATTGCTCCGATAACTTCGACCCCGGCGTCAGCTGGCCCGCGGCGATCCGCGCCCGCAGCACGGAGGCAATCCACGCCGTCGTATGCGCGTGCTCAGCCGGCCCTGCTTCGTCCAATGCTAAATTCATCGCCTTCGATGCTAGCCCACGGGACTGACGACCTCGCCCAGGACCTCGCCGCGTGCCACGGCGGCGCCCGGCGCCTGGGTGCCCCGGCGGAAGGCGCCGGCTGACGATGCGGACACGACTGTTTCCATCTTCATCGCCTCCAACACGGCAACGGGCTGGTTGGCGGTCACCTGGGCGCCGTCCTCAACCAGCCACTTCACCAGGTTCCCGCCCATCGGGGCGGTGATCCTGCCATCTGCTGCAGCGCGGTCGGCTTCCATGTCCCCGCCGGAAGTCGGTATGACGGCACTCCCGCCGTTCATGAGCGCTGCGAATACTTGGGCGGGCAGCCCGAGTTGCACTGCTTTGCCGTCGATCTCCACGGTGAGGGTTTCCCGTCGCGCTACGGGACCGGTGAGCCCGCTCTCAAGCGAGACGGCGAGGCGTTCGGTGAATTCGGACTCGATCCAGGTGGTGTAGACACCGAGCCGGTCGGACCGGGTGAAATCCGGGTCACGAACGACCGTACGGTGGAATGGGATGACAGTGGGCACGCCCTCGACCCGGAGTTCGTCCAGGGCGATGCGTGCGCGGCGCAGTGCCTGCGCCCGGTCCTCGCCGTGCACGATCAGTTTGGCCATGAGGGAGTCATACTCGGCCGGGATGGTTGACCCGGACCGGACGCCCGTATCGACCCGGATTCCGGCCCCGGTGGGTGCCTCAAAGACCTCGACCGGCCCGGGAGAGGGCAGGAAGCCGCGGCCCGCGTCTTCGGCGTTGAGGCGGAACTCGATGGCGTGGCCGTGGGGAACCGGGTCTTCCGTGACGGACAGGGGCAGTCCGGCAGCGACGCGGAACTGCTCGCGTACCAGGTCGAGGCCGGACGTTTCCTCGGTCACAGGGTGCTCGACCTGCAGGCGTGTATTGACCTCGAGGAAGGAAATAACCCCGTCCGGTGCCACGAGGTACTCGACCGTGCCGGCACCGGTGTAACCGGCCTCGCGGCAGATCGCCCGGGCCGATTCATGGATACGGGTGCGCTGCTCATCGGTCAGGAACGGGGCGGGAGCCTCCTCGACAAGCTTCTGGTTGCGCCGCTGCAGCGAACAATCACGCGTTCCGGCGACGACGACGTTCCCGTGCGTATCCGCCAGCACCTGCGCCTCGACATGCCGGGGACGGTCCAGGAAGCGCTCCACAAAACACTCGCCCCGCCCAAAGGCAAGGGTTGCCTCGCGTACCGCGGAGTCGAAGGCGTCGTCGATGTCCTCAAAGCGGTAGGCAATTTTGAGCCCGCGGCCGCCACCACCGAAGGCGGCCTTGAT
Organism: Arthrobacter sp.; assembly: GCF_031179385.1. Lineage (GTDB taxonomy): Bacteria > Actinomycetota > Actinomycetes > Actinomycetales > Micrococcaceae > Arthrobacter_D. The sequence goes on from NZ_JAPSHV010000117.1 coordinate 3,365, forward strand.
GGCGACCGGGACGCCGTACTCTTGGGCGAAGGTGCGCACCTCTTCGGCGTCGGCTACCGGACCCGCTGAGCCGGGAACCAGGGGAGCGCCGGCGCGGACTGCGATCTCGCGGGCGGTGACCTTGTTCCCCAGGCTGCGGATGGCCTCCGGCGAAGGACCAATCCAGGTAAGACCGGCGTCAAGCACGGCCTGGGCAAAATCCGCGTTCTCCGAGAGGAAGCCGTAGCCGGGGTGTATGGCGTCGGCGCCCGCGCGGGTGGCGACGTTGAGCAGCTTGTCAATGTTCAGGTAGGTATCAGAGCTGGCGGAACCACTGAGGGCATGCGCTTCGTCGCTGAGGCGCACGTGCAGCGCATCGGCGTCGGGATCAGAGTACACCGCCACGGATTCCAACCCGGCGTCAGCGCAGGCGCGGACAATTCGAACAGCAATCTCGCCGCGGTTGGCAATCAGGACCTTCTTCATGGCTGGTTCCTTCACGGTTTTGGAGTAACTTCCGGCTGGAGCGTTTCGGGATCCACCTCGACGAAACGGATGGCGATGCCCGGGGGAAGCTGCGCGGCGGCCGGCAGGTCCTCGGGTACGACGACGCCGATCACCGGGTACCCGCCGGTAACCGGGTGGTCAGCCAGGAACAGGACAGGAAGGCCCGACGGCGGCACCTGCAGCGAGCCTGCGACCACGCCTTCGCTGGGCAGTTCCTCGGCGCTCGCCCGTTCCAGGGGCTGGCCGCCCTCGGCGGTTGCGAGTCGGACGCCGATGCGGTTGGATTCGGCGGTGACGGTCCAGGCCTGCTTTGTGAGCGCCGCGCGCGATTCAGGCGTGAACCAGTCCTGGCGTGGGCCGGCGGTAATCCGGAGGACAGCTGTTCCGCCGCCTTGCAGGACGGCCGGAGGCAGCGTGGAAGGTTCTGCAGCGCCGACTACCCGTCCACGCTCCACCTCCCGGACCGGCAGCATGGTGCCCTGCTCGAGGATGGCGGGACCGATGCCGGACATCAGGTCGGTTGCGCGGCTGCCGAGCACTGGCTCTACGTCGATCCCGCCGCGAACCGCGAGGTAGGTGCGCTGTCCGGCGTAGGGCAGGTCGAGCTGGAGGCTTTCGCCGTGGTGCAGCGCAAAGGGCGCGTACATAGGAGCGGGGCGATTGCCCCCGGGTCCCTTGATGAGCGCCGGCGCCGCTGCACCTGTCAGGGCGCCGGTTAATTCACCACGGGCGCGGACTGCCAGCCCTCCCAGGACGGTTTCGATGACGGCGTCTCCCGGCTCGTTCCCGACCAGGCGGTTCGCCTGGCGGGCGCTGGCGGTGTCGGCCGCACCGGACGCGGAGACGCCGAGGTCACCGAGCCCGGGCCGCCCGAGGTCCTGGATCAGTGACTGCGGTCCTGGCGTGACAACCTCAAGTGACGGGCCCGCCGGGGCGTCCGGGGAAACCGCGTTGCCACCGGGTTGTTCCTGGAGCTCGATCAGCTCGCGCACCGCCACGTACTGCACCGACATGCCGGGGCGGAGAAGGGCCGGCTGCTCGCGCTCGAGGTCCCACATGCGGGCTGACGTGCGGCCGATCAGCTGCCAGCCGCCAGGGGAACGGCGCGGATAAACGGCAGAGAAGTTGCCGGCCAGCGCGACCGATCCGGCCGGCACTGCCGTTCGCGGGCTGGTGCGGCGGGGCACATTGAGTACCTCGTTTTCGCCCACCAGGTAGGCAAACCCTGGCGCGAACCCCCCGAAAGCCGCCGTCCATAGCTGGCCGGTGTGGGCTTCGACTACGCCTTCGACGCCCAAACCTGTGAGTCGGCCTACTTCGGCAAGGTCGCCGCCGTCGTACACCACCTCAATCCGGACCGGATTGCCCGAGACCATGGCGTCTTTGGACTGCCTGGCGTCCAGGGTTGCGATGGCGGTGCGGGCCGCCCGGGCGTTGGTCCGGGAGTCGAAGACGACCAGGATGGTCCGGGCAGCTGCTATCGCCTCGACCTGCCCGGTCAGTGGGTGTTCCACCAGTTGGGCGTGCAGGGCCAGGACGGCGTCAAGCGACTCCACCTCGATGAGCAGGGCGCGCGGCCCGGACCACCGGATGTCGTCATGAGGGATACCAGGGCTCACACGAAGCTCCGGATGCCGACGCCGGCAGCCTCCAGTTCACGGCGGACTGCTGCGGACATCGCTACCGCCCCCTCGGTGTCGCCGTGCAGGCAGATGCTTTCGGCGGTCGTCTTGAAGGCAGAACCGTCACGGGCCACGATCGTACCTTCGGTGGCGAGACGGACCATGTTGGCGGCGACGGTGTCCTCATCGTGGAGGACTGCGCCGGCTTCGCGCCGGGAAACCAGCGTTCCGTCCGGGTTATAGGCCCGGTCCGCGAAAGCTTCAGCCACGCCGCGGAGCCCGGCCGCCTCGGCTTTCCTGAGAGCTACGGACCCTGGCAGGAGCAGCATCGGGAGGTCACTGCCGAAGGCCTTCACGGCGTCGACCACGGCCTTCGCCTGAACGTCGTGGGTGACGATCGTGTTGTAGAGGGCGCCGTGCGGTTTTACATAGCGAATGGTGCCGCCGGCTGCGCGGGCAATAGCCTCCAGTGCGCCAACTTGGTACAGGACGTCGTCGGCCAGTTCCGTGGGAGAGCAGTCGATGAATCGGCGTCCGAAGCCGGCAAGGTCCCGGTAGCCCACATGCGCGCCGATGGTGACGCCGGCGGCGACGGCATCACGACAGGTCTGCGCGATGGTCGATGGATCGCCGGCGTGGAAGCCACAGGCAACATTTGCGCTAGAGACTGAGCGGAAGATGGCGGCGTCGTCGCCCATTGTCCAATTACCAAACGACTCGCCGACGTCGCTGTTGAGGTCGATGAAAGCCATAGTGATCCCCGTCTCGTTTAGGTGACCCCTTCAGCATGCCCGAAATTCGAGGATTGTTCAACAATGCATGGGTTCCCTTGCCGCGCACGGACTGCGGCAGCAGGGTGCTGGTTGTATGCGGCTGCGGCAATCTGGCATGTCCGGGACTCGCACGACGACAGCCGCCCCAACATGCTCGCAGGATCGTTTCCCCACTGCTTCTGCAGTCCAGCAAGGAGCCCTATGTCAGGTTGGGGTGTGCTCTAAGCGGAGGATATTCCGCCGGTCTGCCAGGTTCCGGTCTTAACGAGTTCAGCGGTAACGGTATGGGCTCTACCAAACGAACGAGGCCCCAACAGTGATCGAAAAGGCAGGAACGGTCGCAGTCGAATACGCTTCAACTTGCCCTTACCGGAGGCTACTGGCTTCGCTTGGTGGAGGCCACCCGTTCTTTGCCTCTTCGGCGCCTCCCGCTCAGGTAGATAGACGGGAACGATGAATCCGGGCTCCCCATTGCCCTAGCAATGCCACAACAACTATCAGGGTTCCGGAAACGATCAAAGCAGGGCCGGCTCCGGCGCCGGCAAGCAGCGCGCCAAGAGCCGCCCCAAGAAGAAGCACAACAATCGCAGCACTTCTCCTGTTCAGCAATCCCTTGTGCCCCGTTACGAGGAAAAGCTCACCCGACAACGCGGTTAAGGTGGAGGTGACGACCACGGTTGTCATTTCCCGTACCGCGAGCTTTCGGGCTACGCATGCCTGAATTCCCATAGCAGCTGCCGCCAATGAAGAGATGATCACTCGGACGTCGGTGGTGAGGTTAATATCGACCAGGGAGGCTAGGGCCCCGACGGAGCAAAGAAGGAGCCCTGCGACAAGCAGCAGCACCGTGATGGGCAGGCTCCATTCCGCAGATCGTTTTCTCAGTACCAGCCCGGTCACCGCGGCGCCGAATGAGAAACACACCATCGCTGTCAGAGGACCTAGCACTGGAAGGCCATCTGCTCCCGCCATGGCCATGCCCAGTATCACCACGTTCCCCGTCATGTTTCCGATGAAGACGTGGTCAAGGGCGAGATAGCCGACTGCATCGACGATCCCAGTCCCAAAAGTCAGGACCATTAGGAGCCCAAGCAACTGCACATTCCAGCGCTTCTCGGCCAGGACCTGTGCTTCGTCTGCTTGATTACCAAGTCCGGCACTGGGTGCGGCAGGTGGGGTATGTAGGGATGTGGTCATTTTGAAATCTCCTGAATGATTCTGAAGGGCTGCAGCCTGGCGGGAGGTGTCACCGTCGCTAATTGTCCAAAGAACTCTGGACAATTACGCCGTTAGTTCGGCTTGCTGCCTTGCATTCTTGGCACGGCGCTCAGCCTTCAAGCTTGGAATCTTCGCCCAGACGGTGCCATGAACGGTTGTGGTAGACCAGAGCGTCGCCGGGTTCACCCGCTTGGACGTCACGCATCACGCGGGACTCCAGGGCGTGAACGGCGATGATTGTGGAGGTCCCCATCTCCATGCGATTGATGACGGCGCAGCGCACCCAGGCGCGGACATCGTCATACACCGCTTCGCCGGTTGCAAGGGCCGACCAGCGGTGCGTCTGGTCAAAGCGGTCGGCGCC
>NZ_JAPSHV010000003.1 GCF_031179385.1 Arthrobacter sp.
AATGGGCCAGTTCCTCCTGATTGAGGGAGACTCCCATGGATCACAAGCTTCGTATTCTGGTTCGACTGGACATCGACCGCAATTCGGCAGTTCTTGCCGTCACCGGTTGCCTCACCACGGAAAGCTATCGGGCCTTGCTTCCCGTCATCCGACGTGCCAACGCACTGGTGGACGGCGTGGCCGTGATCGTGGATCTGCGCAATGCCATCCACGTTGACGCAGCAGCGGCAGAAGCACTCAACGACAGCATTCGGCTGGAACATCACCACCACGAACTTGGTGCTGTCACGTTGCAGCTTCCCGATATGTACCCAGCATGCGGGCTACTGGCGAGCCTGCCCCCCGTACCGCGTCTGATTGCTGCGTCATGACCCGCGCACAAGGCACCGGCGCCTTGGGCTTGACGGCCGATGACCTCCCACCAGCCAAGGCGGGGATAGCAGCTTTGAGCACGAGACAGCTCAAACGCATGTGCGACGAGTACTTCAGCTTGCTCGACCAGGTGAATCCTCCGGAATGCCTCCTGGCCGACTATGGAGACGCCTGTGATGAGCTGGCACAGCGGCTCACCCTGAAACGAAATGCCCGCACTACCCTCTAGATTCGCCGCCCCGCTGATCTTGACCCCTGTGGGTTATCCGTCTCGGCCCTGGAGCCATCACAATCGTCGCACCTGGAGACAACATGTTCATTGAGAATCGTCAATCAACGCACACGGGCCTGAGCCTTCCACACTACGACCAGGAGGGGTACGTCGCACGAGGCTGGCGCACACAACAGCTTGCCGGAATTTCAGAAGGCCTACTGGGGCTCAATATAGCCACCGGCCCAGCCGAGGAGCTCGACAGGGAAACAGAGGATGATCGTTGCCTAACCACCGATATCAGTCCCACCGACTAGCACGTGCCGTCGGAACCGACTGGTCCTTCTGGACAGCTTTCGGTGCAGGGCTCGGTCTGGGTACCTGCACATCAACGCGGATCGGAGCGATGACTTCGGTTCCAGGCACAAACGGAACGGGTTCGCTTCTGCCGCTCGAATGACACACAGTTCCGCCCGAGCACACGGGCGACGTGGCGTGATTCAAACTCAAACACGGCCCTACGCGGAAACGAAGAAACCCCGCAGTCCTAGTAAACACTGGGAACTGCGGGGTTCTAGCTGGTGGCTCCGACCGGCGTCGATCCGGTGACCTTTCGATTTTCAGTCGAACGCTCTACCAACTGAGCTACAGAGCCTTGCAACCACCTGACGATGATCACCGTCGACGTCCGGATTTCTCCGACCATCTCAGCGACCCTGACGGGACTTGAACCCGCGACCTCCGCCGTGACAGGGCGGCGCGCTAACCAACTGCGCTACAGGGCCTTGCGATTTTGCAAGAGTTTCATCCTACCAGCACCGTGACGGTGCTTAGGACCACTCCCTTGCGTACCCCCAACGGGATTCGAACCCGTGCCGCCGCCGTGAAAGGGCGGTGTCCTAGGCCGCTAGACGATGGGGGCCAGGACCACACAAGTGCTTTACTCCTCGTTGTGGACCTCTAAAACTATAGGGCCTCGATCTCGATTACACAAAACCGGCTCTCACGCGCCGGAAAGTAACGTCCGGGCTACGGCAGTAGAGTTTCCTGCGTGCCCATTGACATGAGCCTCGAGGACTTCGAATCAGCCGTCGACGACGCCATCGACCAGATCCCCGACAGGTTGGCGCGGGCCATGAATAACGTCGCGATCTTCGTCAAGGAGGAGTTTGAGCCGGGGCCCGGTGAAGAACCTGACCCTGACCTGCTCGGACTTTACGAGGGAACTCCATTGACCGAGCGGGACTCGTGGTGGGACGCCGGGTCCCTGCCGGACCGGATCAGCATCTTTCGTCAACCGCTCCTGCGCATGTGCGAAAGCCGGGAGGAGCTGGTGGAAGAAATCCTCGTTACGGTGATCCATGAGGTGGCGCACCACTTCGGAATCGACGACGAACGCCTTCACGAGCTCGGCTGGGGGTAACCTGACCCTGCGCCAGATGGGGCTTCATACTTGTCATATGGGCGCACATACTCACGGGCACGCCGTCACAGCGACCGGCAAGCACCGCAAATCGCTGGTCCTGGTTGTTGCGATCACGCTCGCCGTCGTCGTTATCCAGGTGATCGGTGCGGCACTGTCTGGCTCGCTGGCCCTCCTTGCCGATGCGGGCCACATGCTTTCCGACGCCGCCGGCGTCTTCATCGCGCTGCTGGCTTCGTGGATCGCGGCGCGTCCCGCCACTGCTCGAAGCACTTACGGATACCAGCGGGCGGAGGTCCTGGCCGCCCTGGCGAACGCCATCATCCTGGTGGTAATCGCCGTCGTTATCACCATTGAGGCGATTCGCAGGCTGGGTGACGTGACAGAGGTTCGGACGGACATCATGCTCGTCGCCGCGGTCCTGGGCGGGGCAGCGAACCTGGTATGCCTGCTGATACTCCATGGCGGCCACAAGGAAAGCCTCAACATTCGAGGTGCCTACCTGGAGGTGCTGGGCGACCTGCTCGGCTCCATCGCCGTGGTGGTCGCCGCCGTCGTGATTGCGATGACGGGATTTCAGCAGGCGGATGCCATCGCTTCGATCCTCATCGCGCTCATGATCCTGCCGCGGGCGTGGAGCTTGTTAAGCGACGTGATCAACGTCCTTCTGGAATCAGCACCGAAGGGCGTCGACCCGGCAACGATCCGCGAACACATCTTGAAGGTAGAGGGCGTGGTTGATGCCCATGACATCCACGCCTGGACCATCACTTCCGGCGTGCCGGTGTTTTCGGCGCATGTCGTCGTGGATTCGGAGAGCCTGAATGCGGAAGGGGTGGACCGAATGCTGGACCGCCTCGCGCATTGCCTGAGCAATCACTTCGACACTGAGCACTGCACGTTTCAGGTCGAACCGCTTGAGCATGCGGTCCATGAGAGTCATCAGCACGCCTGAATCCTCCCGATCCACCGGCGCGACACGCCATGCCAAGTTCTCGATAATGGTGCTGTTGTTACTTAAGCTACTCGTGTGCCTAATGTTGCCAATGTGACGATTGGGCCATACCCTCGGATGTGTTTGGATGTCGTCCGAGGATCGAGTCATGCTGCCAACCTTCCCTGCACGCAGGTTCCCCGTGCTCGCTGCCGTGCTTTCCGGAGCTCTACTCACCGTCGGGCTGACGCCGTCACCCGCGGTGGGCGCGCCGGACCTGCCCAGTGCCAGCGAGATCTCTGCGGCGAAGGACAACACTGCCCGGACCTCCCAGCTGGTCGACGAGATCGAGGCAATCCTTGAGACCGCTGCGACAGAACTGCAGGACGCGCAGGTTGAGGCGATGAAATCCCAGGGCGCGTACATCGACGCACTGGCCGAACTGGATGAACGCCGCGCCGCCGCAGAGCGACTCTCCGCGCAGACGCAGCAGGCAGAAGACGCGTACCGCGCGGCAACCACGGAGCTCGGGGAACTGGCGGCGGACATCTATCGCGCCGGGGGCATCATGCCGGACAGCAGCCTCCTCGCCTTCGCCCAGGATCCCCGAAACATCATGTACCAGGCATCAACGGTGGAAGGCATGGCGGCTTCGCAATCCCGAACTGTCAACCAGGCCGAAACCGCCGCGAGTTCGCTCGAGTCCCTGCGCGCCGACGCGAGAGAAGCCCAAACAGCCGCCGCCGACGCGGCCGAAGAGGCCACCCGCGCAGGTGCGGCTACCGAATCCGCCATGGCGGCAGCCGCCAGCCTGGTCGAACAAAAGCAGGCAGAGCGGGAAACCCTCGTTGCCCAGTTGGCACAGTTGCGCGACACCACTGCAGCCCTGGAGGAGCAGCGGATCGCGGGCCTCGAACAGGAACGCCGCGAAGCTGAACTTGCGCGTGTCCTCGCCGCATCCGCCGAGGTCACCCGGGCAGCTTCCACCGGGCAGTCAGCAACGCCTGCACAGTCTGCACAGACTACTCCGGAGACTCCCGCCGCACCGGCGCCGGCTCCCTCGCCACTTCCCGCACCGGCGCCAGAGCCCGTGCAGCCGCCCACCGCACAGCGCCCTGTTCCGGCCCCGCGCCCGACAACACCTGTACCCCCACCGGCACCTGCTCCGGTGGCGCCCGCACCTGCTCCGGTGGCTCCTCAGCCGACTCCGCCGCCCTCACCGGTTCCGGCACCTCCAGCGACCAATCCGGGCGGCGTGGCCGCAGCCGTCAATTACGCCCGTGCGCGAGTCGGTGCACCCTACTTCTATCAGTGGGGCGGGAACGGCCCCCGGGGCTACGACTGCTCCGGTCTGGTTCAGCAGGCCTTCGCCGCAGGCGGTATCTCGCTACCGCGGACAGCTTCTGCTCAGTTCTACGCTGCCCGCACCCACGTTCCGCTCTCCCAGGTGCAGTTCGGGGACCTGGTCTTCTGGGGGGAAGGTGCCGGAATCTGGCACGTTGCGATCTACGTCGGCAACAACACGGTCGTGAACGCCCTCAATCCCTCTCAGGGCATCCTCGAAGTGAACCTGGCGAACATGAGCGGAATGGGCGCGCTCAATCCGATGGCTGCCCGATTCTAGGCGCCACCCGGTCCTAGGCGGCCATTGGTCCGAACCTGGCGCGGTCCGCCAGCCGTGGGTCCTCGCGGTCAGGAACCACAAGCACCGGGCCCTTCGCATGATGCAGCACGCCCTGGCTGGTGGAGCCCAGCAACATGCCGGCGAATCCACCGCGCCCCCGGGTTCCCAGCACAACCAGCTCGGCCGTGCGTGACGCTTCGATCAGTATCTCAACGGGCGGACCGTCCAGCAGTTCGATCGAAATCTCCAACCGGGGAAAGTGGCTCTGCAGCCATGCCTTTCCGGCGTTCAGCTGAACCATGATCTCGCTATGGAGCGCGTCCCGGTCGACCGGAGTCGGCATCCATGCGAGCGAGCCGGTGAACGGCGGCAGCGAACACACCACTCGCAACGGCAGTCCGCGGGACTCCGCCTGCTCAGCCGCGAGCAGCGACGCCATCCGTGCCTGTTCCGAGCCGTCGACGCCCACCACGACGACCTTTTCGACGTCCTCCGCCTTGGGGCAGGGCTCTCCCTTCGTCCTCGGCGCCGACACCCCGGCCTCGTTCAAACGGGGAGCGCAAAAGAGCGGCACGACGACGGTCGGACACTTCGCGTGCGCGGGAAGCGCTGAGCTGACTGATCCAAGCAGCCGGCCCACGAAGCCTCCCCGTCCACGTGACCCGACCACCATCAGTTCGGCCTCCTCGGAGAGCTCAAGAAGCACCCCTGCGGCGTCCCCGCTCTCCACGCGCGGCACTATCTCAATGTCGTGGCGACTGGCGAGCCTGCCGATGGACTGGTCCAGAACCGACTGAGCACCCTCCCGGATAACCGTGTCGTCCACGGTTGCGTACCCTGCATCCATACTCGACGCCGCGAACACCGGTACCGTGTATGCCGTCACTACGTGCAGCGGCGACCGGCGGCGTTTGGCCTCGTGTGCTGCCCATACAAGGGCACACATGCTCTGGTCAGAACCGTCCACACCAACAACTATTCCGCGCCCCTGTGAATGCCTTGGCGCGCCCGGCTCGTGAGTCTCAAACATGTCCCGCCTCCTTGCGGTTGAACCGTTACTGACACCTTTGCTCAGCCGTCGAGTTATTTCTAGCCTACTCACCAGTAGGGGGTCTATTCAGCGCCCAAAAAGTTATATAGGCTTCGAGAATCGTTATCGGGCGGATGGTCTCCCTTGGGGTTCCCGCCCGCTTTAAGTGCGCTTGGTTGACCCGTTCGCAGCCAAGTGTCCGCACAGCCCGGAAGAGGCGCCGGGCTGTGCGGAGTTCTCCTTCCCCTCAGGAGGTTTTCATCGATGGTGCCGGAACCCGCCACCCGCGCGGCCGCAGAGTCTTCCGCGCCTGCCGCGGCAGAGATGACAACCACAGTGGTGATCGGTTCCGGACTGTCGGGTCTTGCCGTCGCCAGCGAGCTGAGTCGCCGCGGAGTCAAGTCCATCGTCGTTGAAAGCATGGAGTGCCTGAATTCGGGTGCCAATCGGACCGTCATGACGGACTCGGTGTCGCTCTCAGAGCGCACTGAGCTATTGCGCCTGCTGCGCTGTTATGCGTCCAGCCACTCGCTGGACATCCGGCAGGAGACGGTGGCGGAGGGCCTGTGCATGGTGGGCTATTCGCAACTGCTCCCGGCGCCCGTGCTCGGCTCCAAGAAGTGGGCTGTCCAGACCCGGAACGGCGTACTCCTCGCAGACCACGTGGTTCTGACGAAGTATCCCCAGAACCAGCTGCGGCGGTTCGTCCAGTCCCTCGGCCTGGCCGTGGGGATAGACATCAAGGCCGCCCTCCGCGCCATCGGGCTGTACCTTATCGGCGTAGGCGAGGTGCTAACGCCTACAACACGGGAGATAGTCCGGCAGGCCAAGGTCATCAGCGACTCGATCGTCTCGAAGGGCGCACTGGCCGCCCAGCTGGTCCAGCCCGTGAAGGCCTCTGTCCTGGCGGCCGGCCTTCCGCGCCCCGGACAGCCACCGGCCCTTAGCGCCTAAGCCCGTTATCCCGCGTCGTTATTGCCCTGCTTGAGGCGGCGCCGGGCTCCCAGCGCCAGAACTGTGGCGAGAGCAATCAACACCGCGATCATCAGGATGACGGCCCAGGACACGCCTGAGTCCGCTGCGGGCTCCTGATCGAGTGCGCCCGGCTCGGCGGTTTCGATGGGACCGGACGTACCTGCCGATGCCCCCGGCGTTACCGAAGTAGCAGGGGAATCAGCACTGCCGCCGCCTGCGGCCGTGAACTCGAACGTCCCCTCGATGGGGTGCGAGTCGGAAGAAACCACACGCCAGTTCACCGTGTACGTACCGGCCGGGGCTCCATCCCGCAGTGCCTGGGTGGCCACCGTGTCCGTAATGGACACCTCGCCCTCGGCCCAGTCCTCGCCTGCCTCGTCAAGCACCTGCACTTCTGAACCGATCGTCGCCGGCACGTTACTGAACGTGAGCTCGATCATCTCGGGAGCGGCATCGAGCGTCGCGCCCGCCTCCGGGTTCGATGAGCTCAACTCGTCATGGGCGGTTGCCCCGTTCGCGGTGCCAAGGACCAGTGCCAGCGCCATCATCAACGCGCTCACCAGCAGAACGGCTATGCGCTGGACGGAATGTGCCCCCGGGAGCGCCGACGGGCTTGCTGCAACTACTGAGGAATGCTGCTTCATACCCCCAGCGTACGGGAGGCGGCTGGCAGGATCCTGAGCCGCTCATTGGATAGACTTTCGAGCGAACTCCCCCACCAGCAGAGGAATACCCGTGCCTGCACTGCGTACCGCGATGGACAGCTACTTTCAGGTAACCGCCCGCGGATCAACCTATTCACGAGAGATCAGGGGCGGGCTCGCCACGTTCTTCGCCATGAGCTACATCGTGGTGCTCAATCCGCTGATCCTTGCCGGAGCTGATGCCAGCGGCGAGAGCCTTGGCATCGAGCGCGTCGCCGCAGTAACCGCTCTCATAGCGGGTGTGCTGACGATTCTCATGGGCGCCTGGGCAAAGTATCCCTTCGCGCTGGCCACAGGACTGGGCGTCAACGCATTTGTGGCAATTACTGTCGCGACCAACCCGGAGCTGACGTGGCCGGAGGTGATGGGACTGGTGATGCTCGCCGGCCTCACCATGCTGGTTCTGGTGCTCACCGGCTTCCGTACTGCGGTTTTCAACGCGGTTCCCGAAAGCCTCAAGACGGCCATCGTCGTCGGGATCGGGCTCTTCATCGCCCTCATCGGTCTGGTGAATGCCGGCTTCGTCCGACGAATTCCTGACGTTGCACAGACCACCGTCCCGGTCGGGCTGGGTTTCGATGGGGTACTCCTCGGTTGGCCTACGCTCGTCTTTGTTTTCGGCCTGATTCTCACCATCGCACTGGTAGTCCGGAAGGTCCGCGGCGGCATTTTGATCGGCGTCATCGCGTCCACCATCCTTGCCGTCATCATCGAGGCTGTGGCCAACGTTGGGCCAAGCGTAGGGCCGGAGGGCGCCAATCCGCAGGGCTGGTCGCTGGTGGTGCCTGAACTGCCCTCCGGATCCTGGGTAGGCATCCCCGACCTCAGCCTCGTGGGTAGCGTCAGCGTCTTCGGTGCGTTCGGCACCCTGGGAGCAACAGCTGCCCTGCTGCTGACGTTCACCATCCTGCTGAGCATCTTCTTCGACGCCATGGGCACGATGGTGGGTCTGGCCAACGAAGCGAAGCTCGTTGACAGGCAGGGCAACATTCCAGGCGTTGACCGCGTTCTAATCGTGGACGCACTTGGAGCCGTGGCCGGCGGCGCGGGCTCTGTGTCGTCGAATCAGATCTATGTTGAATCGGGCGCCGGCATCGGTGAAGGAGCACGTACCGGTATCGCCAACATCGTGACTGGGCTGCTGTTCCTGGTGGCGATGTTCTTCACACCGCTGATCTCGCTGGTCCCGTTCGAGGCCGTTGCTCCTGCCCTCGTCATCGTCGGTTTCATGATGGTGTCCCAGGTGGGCAGGATCGACTGGCAAGACTGGGGTATCGCCATCCCGGCGTTCCTCACCTTCACGTTGATGCCATTCACATACTCCATCGCCAACGGGCTCGGTGCAGGCTTCGTCGCTTATGTGCTGGTGCGCACATTCCAGGGCAGGGCGAAGGAAATCCACCCGCTCATGTGGGCCGTCGCTGGCGCGTTCGTCATCTTCTTCGGGATCGGACCCATCGAGCAACTGCTCGGCGTCGGCTAGCCAACACCGAATTGGCAGGACACGCCCCGAGTGCGGGAGCAAACGGGGTGTGTCCTGCCAACTCACGGCGAAGACCGGTCAGCGTGCCGACCACCCGCCGTCCATCGTGTAGGAGGCACCGGTCACCATCCCGGCGTGATCGGAGGCCAGCCAGGCCACAAGCGAGGCCACCTCAGTGGGCTCCACCAGACGTTTGACTGCGCTTTCGGTGAGCATGATCTGCTCGAGCACCTCGTCCTCGCTGATGCCGTGCAGGCGCGCCTGGTCCGCGATCTGGTTCTCGACCAACGGAGTCCGCACGTACCCGGGGTTGATGCAGTTGCTGGTGACTCCGTGCGGTCCGCCTTCCAAGGCCGCCACTTTCGACAGGCCTTCCAGCCCGTGCTTGGCAGACACATAGGCAGACTTGAAGGCTGATGCCCTCAACCCGTGCACTGAAGACACGTTGATGATTCGGCCGAACTTCTTGGCGTACATCGACGGCAGGGCGGCCCGCATCAGCAGGAACGGCACCTCGAGCATGAGCGTATGAATTCGCCGGAAGTCGGCAGGATCGAACTCCTCGATGGGTCGCACCACCTGGATGCCGGCGTTGTTGATCAGAATGTCGGCCTCGAGCGAGAGGGTCTCCAGCGCCTCGGTGTCGAGCAGATCAACCGCCCACGCCTCGCCTTTCACCTCCTTGGCGATGACGCCGGCTCCCTCCGCATCGCGATCGGCGACGACGACGGATGCCCCCTGCGTCGCCAGTTCACGGGCGCAGGCCGCTCCGATTCCGCTCGCGCCGCCGGTGACGACAGCGCGACGGCCGGCGAGCGCGAGGGGAAAAGGCGTGAGGGACGACGGCGGCTGTGCGGTGGGGCGCAAGCCGCCGTCGTCGTTCCGCGGTTCGGCAGGCATGGTTAGCGGTCCCTGCCGGCGACCGGGATTCCATGGCGCTCCGCGTCCGCCGCATCAATGTCCCGAAGCGAGGTTCCGCGTGTCTCGCGCAGGGTGATGACGGCGATGGCCGTCACCACGCTGGCGCCGAGGACGTAGAGCGCCACTCCCACCCAGGAGCCGGTTTCCTGCAGGATCGCCGTGGCGATGATCGGTGCGAGGGATCCCGCGAGGATGGAGGTCACCTGGTAGCCGAGCGAGACGCCGGAATAGCGCATGCGGGTGGGGAACATCTCGGCCATGATCGCCGGCTGGCCCGCATACATGAGTGCGTGGAAGCAGAGGCCGATGGTCACGGCGAGGATGATGATCACCGGGTTCAGGGTGTCGAACATCGGGAAGGCGAAGAATGCCCAGCTCGCGCCGAGGATGGCGCCGGCGAGGTACACGGGCTTGCGTCCGAAGCGGTCGGACAGCCGGCCGACCTGCGGGATCACCAGGAAGTGCACAACGTGTGCGATCAGCAGCGCAAGGAGCAGCGAGCTGGTGTTGTACTGGTGGACCTGCGAGAGGTACACGATCGAGAAGCTCACGATGATGTAGTACAGGATGTTCTCCGCGAACCGCAGACCCATGGCTCCGAGGATGCCGCGGGGGTACTTCTTCACAACCTCGAAGACGCCGTAGCTGATGGCCTTCTCGCGCTCCACCTGCTCACGGGCTTCGAGGAAGATCGGCGATTCACTGACGTGGGTGCGGATGTAGTAACCGATCACCACGATGATCGCGGACAGCCAGAACGCTACGCGCCAGCCCCAGCTGAGGAACTCGTCCTCGGGCAGGATGGAGGACATCGTCAGCAGCACAACGGTGGCGAGCAGGTTGCCGACCGGTACCGCAGACTGCGGCCAGCTCGACCAGAAGCCGCGCGACTTGTTGGGGCTATGCTCTGCAACCAGCAGGACCGCACCACCCCATTCGCCGCCCACTGCAAAGCCCTGGACGAAGCGGAGGATGACCAGTAGAGCCGGCGCCCAGTAGCCGATGGAATCGAATCCGGGCAGGCAGCCCATCAGGAACGTGGCCACGCCGACGAGGATGATGGTGACCTGCAGCGTGTGCTTACGGCCCAGTTTGTCGCCGATCTGGCCGAAGAAGATTCCGCCAAGGGGACGGGCAACAAAGCCGACGGCGTAGGTCAGGAACGCTGCGATGATTGCGTCCAGCGGGGTATCCGCGTTGGGGAAGAACACAATACCGAAGACCAGGGACGCCGCCGTGGCGTAGAGGAAGAACTCGTACCACTCGACGACGGTGCCCACCATCGAGGCTGCGACGATCTTCTTGAGGCCGTGGGGGGCTGCATCGGCCTCTCCTGCCGGACCCCTTCCCGGTTGGGCTGGGCGCGAACTGACGCTCATGGACTGCTCCTTCTGTGTCGGCTCTGACACTCTTTGCTCGGTGGGTGAATCCAGGGGTTTTTGATTCGGGTGGTGCGCGCTTGTGACGCCTGTCACCCAGGTGGGCCTCATTGAGTATGTGTGCACATGCCGGGGCACTTCAATGGCCAGTTACGCAGGAGCAATCTGCGAAAATGCAGATGTGCCCCTTCAGCCGGACGACCTGCTCATCCTCCTCGCCGTGTCCAACTCCGGCCGCTTCACCTCCGCCGCTGAGAGCCTCGGCCTGAACCACACCACGGTCTCGCGTCGGATTGCGGCACTGGAGCGAGCGCTCGGCGGGCACGTCCTGGTACGGGCGAGCGGTGGTTGGGAACTGACGGACCTCGGCCTGCGCGCGGTGGCCGCTGCCGAGGAGGTCCAGCGGGCACTTTCGGAGCTGGAAACCGACGACGACGGCGCGAGCCGCCTTTCCGGCGTCGTGCGCATGAGCGCCACGGACGGTTTCAGCGCGTACATCGCCGCTCCGGCGTTCGCAAGGCTGCGGCGCGAGCATCCACGGCTGAGCGTCGAGATTGTGGCAGCAACGCGGCGGGCGTCGCAGACGAGGAGCGGCCTCGACCTTGAGGTGGTCGTTGGCAGGCCGCAGGTGCATCGGGCGGAAGCCATCCGGTTGGGTGAATACGTGTTGGGGCTCTACGCCTCGCGGGAGTACCTGGCCGAGTTCGGCACCCCGTCCAGCATCAATGAAGTACTGAAGCACCCACTGGTGTACTTCATTGACTCGATGCTGCAGGTGGACAGCCTTGACGCGCCTCGGCGCTTGCTGCCAAGCATGAAGGACTCTTTGAGCTCGACGAATGTCTTCGTTCATGTGGAAGCCACCCGGGCGGGAGCGGGCATTGGCCTGCTCCCCTGCTTCATGGCGAACCTGCACAGCGACCTCGTGCGGCTGCTGCCTGAGGAGGTCGCGGAGCGGTTGGGTTATTGGCTCGTGGCACGCCCGGATTCGCTGCGGCAACCGGCTGTTGCCGCCGTCGTCGGCGCTCTGCGGAGGGCCACCGACGAGTATGAGGACCGGCTGCTCGGCAAGACCTGACCGCTTGAGTTGGCTCAGTCTGTGAGGACTCAGTCTGTGAGGACTCAGTCTGTGAGGATTCAGTCGGTGAGAACCGGGGCGCCGCTGATGAATCGGGTGAGCTGGTCGCCTTGCCACAGGTGCGCGGGCACACCGCCGCCCAGCAGTTCCCGGGCCAGGCCCGGATCCTCCCCGAGCGGTGCATCACTCGCGGCGATGATGACGTTTCCATAGCGCCGCCCCTTCAACATGGCCGGGTCCGCGATGATCACCGTGTGCGTGAAGGCCGAGGAGATGGTGGCCGCCTCCCGCCGCGCCATGGCGAGGTCCGGGGAGTCACCGCAGTTGACGATGTAAACACCGGCGGGATCCAGGACGCGTTTCGCGTGTTCCACGAATTCGAGGGTCGTCAGTGCGCTCGGAGTGCGGCTGCCGGCGAAGACGTCACGGATGATGACGTCGCGGCTGCTGGCGGAGAGAGACTCGGTGACTTCCCGCGCCTCTCCGACGCGGATCCGCAGCAGCGGCGCACGCGGTAGGTCGAACCACTCGCGCACCAGCACAGCGAGCGCACCGTCGAGTTCGACGACGACCTGCCGCGCGTCGGGGAAGGTTGCTGCGAAGCTTCGCGCCAGTGAACATGCGCCGCCGCCCAGGTGAAGTGCGCGGAGGCGGAACGTTGAGGGCCACTGCGAGGTCACCAGTGAATTGATCCATCGCATGTACTCGAAGTCGAGCCGCGCCGGGTCCGCGAGATCGATGTGCGAACTCGGGACCCCGTTGATGTGCAGCACCCAGCCGTTGGGGTTGAAGCGGTCGGGCACGAGCTCACAATTACCGGTGTCGATGGTGTGAATTCCGGGGGCCGGACCACCCTCGGCGGCAGCCGTTTCCTTGTTTTCCCGCTTCCGTCCCACGAATCCTTACTCTCTCGCCCGATGCCGGTCAGTAAGGACGGACAGCGCCCTGATGATGCAGATACCCGTTGACCTGCCGAACGCGGCCGGGGATGGTGAAGAGGTCGATGATCATGAGAATCCACAGCGGTATCAGGAAGAGGAAACCGAGCAGGAACCAGGCCGTGGCGTAACCGACCAGCCCGAGTGCCAGGTACAGAAAACCCATCCCGTTCTGGCGCAGATAGAACTTGTGTGCGCCGAAGTTTCCGAGGAGGAACCAGAGCAGGTACGCGAGCCAGCTTTCTTTCGCGGCATAGACCACCACGTGCTGTTGGGGCTGGTTCCCATAGTAGTTGGACATGTCATTTCCCTGTCTGTTGTAAGACTGATGCGGACCCGCCGGTCGCGGGCGGACGCGGTGTCTGCGCCGAACGTACCAACCGGATCTCGTAGAGCCCGTTCCACCGCTCGGAGAGCTGTTCCCTTTCGCCGTCCGGCGTGAATCCCAGTTTGCGGTAGAAAGCGATGGCGCGCTCGTTCCCCTCAAGAACCCAGACGCACGCCGCGGCATCACCGATGGCTGCATCGGCGAGCGCACGACCCAGGCCGGTGCCGTAGTACTGCTTCAGTACGTACAGCATGAAAAGTTCGACGGCGGCGGGCGGACTCTCGCCCCGGGCGTCACCGCCCGCCGCGATCCCGACAATCTTCCCCAGTTCATCCACTGCAACGAAGGGAACGCTGTCCTGGGTGTCGAACCCCATCCGCCAGGCTTCGGCCTGCGCCTCCACCGTGTCGTCCAGCCCTGCCAGGACCCCGGATTCGAGCCGACCTTCGTAGGCCTGGCGCCAACCCTCGTTCTTCATCCGCAGCGCAGCCTCAAGCTCGTCGATACGCAGCGGACGGATGGTGACCATGCCGTTCATGCTATCGTCCGGCAGCGACAACCCTGGGTCCTGCGCCCTGGAGAATGACGGCGGCTAGGTTCGGTGCATGCGGAACATGGGCCTGGAATGCCAGACCGGTCCGCAGAGGGCGGTCGTTCCATCGGGGACGAACCCGTTGCGAACGTAGAAACGCTCCGCCCTCGGGTTGTCATTGAGGATCCAGAGATAGGCCGAAGAATCACCGATTGATGCATCAAGCAGCTGCTGGCCCAGACCGCACCCGTGCGTCGAGGCCAGCGTATAGATGTGGTGCAACTCGAAATCGGGGCGATCGTCGTCCCTGCCCGGCCCCGAGGAAGCAATCCCTACCGCCCGACCCCGGCCGTCTAAGGCAATCCAGCCGGTGACGCCGTCGTCACGCGAAAGTGCGGCCCGACGTCGGCTGATGATGTTCGGCAGGTCCGCATCGTAGTGGTCGTGGAACTCGCGCGGCATGATGTTCGCGTAGGTTTCATGCAGCGCGGCGACATGCGTGCGCGCGTAGGCTTCCGCGTCGTCGACGGTGGCCGTACGGATCGAGAATTGAGTTCTAGTTGACGACGGCGACCGCAAACCCGTCCCAGTCCTTGGTTCCTACGGTTTGAAGCGCGGTTGCCTCCAGGCGAGGATGGCCGCCGAGAATCTCAAGGGCCGTCCGGGTGCCGCGCGTGTGCTCGTCGCCGTCCGCATCCAGGACCGTGCCGCCGCGCACCACATTGTCCAGCACAATCACCGCGCCCGGGCGGGACAACTTCACCGCCCATTCAAGGTAATGGGGATTATTGACCTTGTCTGCGTCGATGAAGAACAGGTCGTAGGGTCCGGCAAGAGTGGGGAGCGTCTCAAGAGCAGCGCCCACATGCACGGTGACTTTGTGCCCGACGCCGGCCGAATCCAGGTTGCGGCGCGCCACCTCCGCGTGTGCCGGCTCATACTCGCACGTGTCCACGGTGCCGTCCTCGGGAAGGCCCCGGGCCAGCCAGATGGTGCTGAAACCGCCCAGCGTGCCGATCTCCAACACACGACGCGCTCCGTGGATCCGGGCCAGCAGCATCAGGAATTTCCCCTGCCCAGCGGTCACCTCGATGGCGGGCATTCCGGCGCTGCGCGTGTTCTCCACAGCGGCGAGGAGTGCGTCATCGGGCCGGACGACCGTGCTGTTGAGGTACGCGTCCACCTCGGCCCAAGTGCTCATGAATGCCCCTGGTACTCGTCCATCTCGTCAATGGCGCGTTCCAGGCGTTCCACTTTCCCGGTCAGCTCACCGGTGCGTCCGGGACGGATGTCTGCCTTGAGTACGAGGGAGACGCGGCTGCCGTACTTCGCTACCGCCTCGGTGGCGCGTTTGACGACGTCCATTACCTCGTCCCACTCACCCTCGATCTCGGTGAACATGGAGCTGGTGGAGTTCGGAAGTCCTGAATCACGCACGATCTTCACGGCCTCAGCCACGGCGGCGTGAACAGACCCCTCAGCATTGCCGGAGGTGTCCTCGTGTGCGCCGCTGGGCCGGCCGGAAGGTGCAACTGAGAAGGCTACGAGCATGGGGACAGTCTGTCAGGTTTGGTCCCGCTGGTCACCCGTTTGTGCAGATGCCTCCGTGTCGAATGGATAGCCCGGAAGGTAAGGCAGCCAACACTGACGGACAGTGACTAAGCATCTGTGATCGTGCAGGATGAAGTAATGACCACCCGCGGAATTTACGTCAGCGCAATGGCTCCCGGCTCGGGAAAGTCCCTCATTTCACTGGGTCTTGCCAGCATGCTGCAGGGGCACGCTGACCGCATCGGATTCCTCCGGCCGATCTCCGAAGCGGAGGACGGCGCGGACGATCCGATGGTCCTCCTGATGCGCCGTGCGTTCGGGCTGGATGCGCGAACGGCCCGGAGCGGCATGACGCGCGCAGAAGCACGGGCGCTGCTCGTCGCAGGTGAGCGCGAGGAGATCGATGCCCGCTGCGTCGCGGTCTACAGCGAGATGGCGCAGTCCTGCGACGTCATCATCGTGGAGGGCACCGACCTGAGCGGGCAGGACGCCGCGGTTGAATTCGACCTCAACGCACGGTTGGCGAACAACCTGGGCGCCATGGTTCTCGCCGTCGTGAGCGCGAAGGACATGAGCGCGGCCGAGGCTGCCGACGCCGTCGACGTCGCCCGGCGGGAGCTGGACGCTGCGCAAGTGTCCCTGCTGGCCATGATGGTGAACCGCGCGGCGGAAGACGCCGTCGGCACCATCCGGGAACAGGTACGCCCCGGAAAGTCGGGCCGTCCGGTCTACGTCATCCCCGAGCTGAGCGAAATCTCGCAGCCCACCATGGCTGAGGTCGCGAGCGCCCTTGACGCCCGGCATATCGCCGGTGGGGCCACGCTTGAACGGGACGTCTCCTCCATCCGCGTCGCTGCCATGAATGTAGGGCACTTCCTCGAACTGCTCCGGGACGGCGCGCTCGTAATTGTGCCCGGTGACCGGGCGGACGTGCTGGTGGCCACGGTGGCGTCGTCGTTCTCGCCTGAGTTCCCCGTACCTTCCGGCATGATCCTCACCGGGGGCCTCACGCCCGATCCCAATATTCTTGCCCTGCTTGCCCACGCAACCTTCCCCGTGTTCGCGGTCGACGACGACACCTACACCGCCGCCAAACGCGTCAGTGAGGTGCGCGGCGAGATCGCGACCGGCCTGCGCCGGAAGGCAGCAGCGGCGCTGGGCGTATGGTCCAGGCAGGTGGACGCGGTGGAGCTGCTCGAACGGCTGGAGTTGCCGCGGCCGGTGAAGATGACCCCGCTGCGGTTTCTGCACGAGCTCATCGAGAAGGCGCGCAGCGACCGCAAGCACATTGTCCTTCCCGAGGGCACGGACGAGCGGATCCTGCGCGCAGCGGAGATCCTGCGCCGCAGGGATGTCTGCGACCTGACAATCCTCGGCTCGGAGTCACAGGTCCGGGAGATCGCGGCGAGTCAGGGCATCGACCTCGCAGGCCTGACCCTGCTCGATCCTGCCACCTCCGAGCTGCGTGAGGAGTTCGCTGCGGAATACGCGCGGCTGCGCTCACACAAGAACGTATCCCTCGAGGATGCCCGGGAACGCATGCTCGACGGCTCCTACTTCGGGACCATGATGGTACAGCTCGGCCATGTGGACGGCATGGTCTCGGGCGCCGCGCACACGACGGCCAACACCATCCGCCCGGCGCTGGAGTTCGTGAAGACCAAGGAGGGCGTGAAGATTGTGTCCTCAGTGTTCCTCATGCTCCTTCGGGATCGGGTTCTGGTGTACGGCGACTGCGCGGTCAATCCTGATCCCACCGAGGAACAGCTTGCTGACATCGCCGTTGCGTCGGCGGAGACCGCTGCCCAGTTCGGAGTTGAACCGCGCGTGGCCATGCTGTCCTACTCCACGGGAGAATCCGGATACGGCGGGGCCGTGGACGAGGTCCGGCGTGCAACTGAGTTGGTGCGGTCCATCCGGCCGGACCTTCCCGTTGAAGGACCCATCCAGTACGACGCCGCGGTGGACGCGTCGATTGCGCAGTCCAAGCTGCCCGGGTCCACGGTCGCCGGGCAGGCAACCGTCTTCATATTTCCCGATTTGAATACGGGCAACAACACGTACAAGGCGGTGCAGCAGTCGGCCGGTGCCGTCGCCGTCGGGCCGGTTCTGCAGGGCCTGCGCAAGCCGGTGAACGACCTCTCGCGGGGCTGCACCATCGAAGACATCGTGAACACCGTAGCCATAACGGCCGTCCAGGCACAGGGCACCACATCCCAGGAGGCGTAATGATCATCCTTGTCATCAACTCAGGCTCGTCCTCACTCAAGTACCAGGTGCGGGACTCCGCTACCGGGGAGCGTCTGGCCAACGGACTGATCGAGCGCATCGGGGATTCTGCCCATGGCGGGCCCAGAGACCACGCAGAAGCACTCGATCGGGTCACACAGGAACTTGAATCAACGCTGCAGGGCCGATCGATCGACGCCGTCGGTCACCGTGTGGTCCACGGCGGGGAGCGCTTCAGCGAGCCGGTGCTGGTCACCAACGAGATCATCCGCGCCATCGAACGGCTCAACCCGCTGGCCCCGCTACACAATCCCGCGAATGTCCAGGGCATCCGCGCCATCGCCGACCGGTGGCCGAGCATGAAGCAGGTCGCCGTCTTCGACACCGCCTTCCACCGCACCCTGCCCGAACACGCCTGGCGGTATGCCGTGCCCGACGACCTGTACAAGAAGTTCGGCATCCGTCGGTACGGCTTCCATGGCACGTCCTTCGAGTACGTGACACGGCACGCGGCCGGGCTGCTCGGCCTGCCGGCGCAGGAATTCACCGGGATCATCGCGCACCTGGGAAACGGTGCGTCCATCACGGCCGTCCAGGGTGGACGCAGCATCGATACCTCGATGGGTTTCACACCTCTGGAGGGCCTGGTCATGGGCACCCGATCCGGTGACATCGACCCGTCCATCCTGCTGTTCCTCAGTCGCGAAGGCTATACGGAGAAGGATCTCGATCGACTCCTGAACCGCGAGTCAGGGCTCGTGGGCCTCACTGGCCACAATGACATGCGGTCGGTCGAGGAATCAGGCGACGCCGGGACGGTCGCCCTCGACATTGCTTCCTACCGGCTCGCCAAGTACATCGGCGGCTACCACGTTGCCGTCGGCGGCGCGCAGGCGCTCGTCTTCACCGCCGGAATCGGAGAGAACTCGTGGCGGTTCAGGGAGCGCGTGGTGAATCGACTCAGTGCGCTGGGCATCTTCATTGACGACGCCGAGAACCAGAAGCCGGGCGGGTCCCCACGCGAGATCAGCACCGAAGAATCGGCGTTCCCGGTGTTGGTGGTGCCCACAGACGAAGAGGCGGCGATCGCAGAGGCGACTGCCGCCGTCGTCGACTCCGCTTAGGTTCTGCTGTTCAATCGCTCGTCAGGCGGCACCGAGGAAGCGCGCCAGCGCGGCCGCAGCGGCGCCGGCCAGCACAACGACGAGGAACGGTGCCCGCAGCCACAGTGCCACCGCGGCGGCCAGGAGCGCGGCGAGGCGCGCATCAACCACCAGAGCCTGACCGCTCGAGAAGGTGTTGACGGCCGTCAGCGAGGCGAGCAGGCCGATGGTCAGAGTGCCTGCCACGCGGGTCATCCGCGGGTTCTCCATCAGCCGCGCGGGCACAAGGTATCCGGCGAGCTTCGTGAGGTAGCTGAGCAAGCAGGCAACAAGGATCCAGATCCAGAGGTTCACGGCCGCCCTTCCGAGGGATACGGCTCGACATCGGGTTCGAGCCCTTCACGTGAGGGACCGAAACTGAACCAGCCGAGCAGGCCGGCGACGAGTGCGGCCACGAGAATGGGGACGCCCGGCGGCACGAAAGGAACTGCCAGCAGGGTGACGAGGGCGCAGACCACGGCGATGGCCGCGGGTTCCCGCGCCTTCAGCCGGGGCCACAGCAACCCGAGGAAGGCGGCCACCGCAGCGCCGTCGAGACCCCATTGCGCCGGATCACCGAGGGCGTTTCCGAGCAAGGCGCCCACCAGGGTGAACACGTTCCACAGCACGTAGATGCCGATTCCGGCCACCCAGAAGCCCCGGCTTTGCTCCAGTGGATCGCTCTGCCCGGTGGCGGTTGCGGTTGATTCGTCGATGGTGACCTGTGCCGCGGCGAAGCGGCGCCAGCGGCGCGGGCGGAGCATCGCGTTCATCTGCATGCCATAGACGGCGTTGCGGATGCCCAGCAACCCCGACGCCGACATGGCCGCCGCACCGCTTCCGCCGCCACCCACCACTCCAATGAACGCGAACTGTGAGCCGCCGCTGAACAACAGGAGACTCAGCGCCATCGTCTGCAGGAGGTCAAGCCCGGACGCCACCGAGAGGGCGCCAAAGGACACCCCGTAGAGCCCCGTCGCTACGGCAATAGACAGACCAACCCGCGCAGCCGGGGATTTCGAAAACTCCACCGGCCAAGCCTATGCGGAACCCCGGCCTCGCTTCACTTCGGGTCCGATGGCGGCAATACTGAGAAAGGTCAGCATACTTACGAATCTGTGGAGGAGTATCGATGAAGGCACTTACCTGGCAGGGTAAACGATCGGTCAGCGTCGAGGAAGTTCCCGACCCGCGAATCGAAGATCCCTCGGACGCGATAGTCCGGATTACCTCGACGGCCATCTGCGGCTCCGATCTCCATCTGTACGAAGTTCTGGGCCCGTACATGAAAAAAGGCGACGTGCTGGGCCACGAACCGATGGGCATTGTCGAAGCCGTGGGGAGCAGCGTCACCAACCTGAAGCCCGGCGACCGCGTCGTCATCCCGTTCAACATTGCCTGCGGCCACTGCTGGATGTGCAACAACGGGCTGCAATCCCAGTGTGAAACCACGCAGAACCACGATCAGGGTACGGGAGCGCGCATCTTCGGCTACTCGGAGCTGTACGGTTCCGTTCCCGGCGGCCAGGCCGAATACCTCCGGGTTCCCCATGCCGACTACGGCCCCGTCAAGGTCGGCAATGACCTCCCCGATGAGCGTTACCTGTACCTCTCGGACATCCTTCCCACCGCCTGGCAGGCGGTGCAGTACGCGGACGTGCCCGACGGCGGCACCCTCGCCGTTTTCGGACTTGGTCCCGTCGGTCAATTCGTTGCCCGCAGCGCACGGCATCTGGGTTACCGCGTGATCGCCGTGGAGCCGGTCGCTGAGCGGCGTGCAATGGCCGAGCGGCACGGCATCGAGACAGTGGACTTCACCAAGGAGGTCGGCGATGTGCTCCGCGAGATGACCAATGGCCGCGGACCTGACTCCGTGGTGGACGCCGTCGGCATGGAAGCCCACAACTCACCGCTGGGGGCCTTCGCACAGAACGCAGTGGGGCTGCTCCCGGACCCCATCGCCAGAAAGGCCATAGAAACCGCCGGCGTAGATCGGCTGACGGTCCTCCATGCATCAATCGACGCCGTCCGACGCGGCGGAACGGTCTCCCTCAGCGGCGTCTACGGCGGCACCGCCAGCCCCATGCCACTGCTGACCATGTTCGACAAGCAGATCCAGACCCGGATGGGCCAGTGCAACGTACGCCGATGGACCGATGAGCTGCTGCCGCTCGTCGAAGACCCCTCGGACCCGCTGGGCGTGATGGACCTCAAGACACACGAGGTGTCGCTGGAGGAAGCACCGAACGCCTACAAGATCTTCCAGAAGAAGCAGGACGGCTGCATCAAGGTGATTCTCAAACCATGACGGTCTGAACGGCGTGGATCGCGTCCGCGGCCCGCACCAGCGCAAGATGCGAGAACGCCTGGGGGAAGTTTCCAGCCATCCGGGCGTTCTCGGCGTCGTACTCCTCAGACAGCAGGCCGAGTTCGTTCGCGTAGCCCACCAGCTGATCCATGAGGCGCTTGGCATCCTCGAGACGGCCCGTGTGCGCGTACTGCTCAACGAGCCAGAACGAGCAGGCGAGGAAGGGGTGCTCCCCAGGGGCAAGACCGTCGATGGCCGATTCAGTGCGGTACCGCAGCAGCAGCCCATGACGATCCAGGAGCTGCTCCTCAAGCCGCGCCACCGTGCCCAACATCATCGGATCGTCGTAGTCGATGAAACCGACCTGCGGCAGCTGCAGTAGTGACGCATCGACAAGCGTGGTGCCGTAGTACTGGGTGAAGGAATTCACCTGGCTGTCGTAACCCTGTGCCAGGATCTCCTGCCGGAGGGTGTCGCGCAGCTCCTCCCAGCGATCGGCCTCGCCCTTTAGCCCGTACTCCCGTACAGCGCGGGCACCGCGGTCAAACGCAGCCCACATCATCACGCGGGAGTGCGTGAAGTAGGCCGGTTCGCCGCGCATTTCCCAGATGCCGTGATCCTTCGAATCGAAGTGCTTCTCGAGGAAACCGAGCAGGGCGTGCTGGAGGGGCCACGAGAATTCATCCTCGTTCACACCCCGCTCACGCAGCTTCTCCAGGGCGACCATCACTTCACCGACGACGTCGGCCTGATATTGATTCACAGCCCCGTTGCCGATTCGTACGGGAGCGGAATCCGCGTAGCCCGGCAGGTGGCCGAGCACCTTCTCCGGAAGCTGCCGCTCACCGGAGACGCTGTACATGATCTGCAGGTCCTCCGGGTCCCCGGCGACGGCCCGCAGCAGCCAATTCCGCCACCCGGACGCCTCATCCTCATAGCCGTGCGTCATCATCGCCTCGAGGGTCAGCGCTGCGTCGCGTAGCCAGCAGAACCGATAGTCCCAGTTCCGTTCGCCGCCGAAGGCTTCCGGCAGCGAAGTGGTGGGTGCTGCCACAATGCCGCCGGTATCTTCATGAGTCAGCGCCCGAAGAACCAGAAGGGAGCGCTTGACGATGTCGTCGTATTCGCCCTGCTTCTCGCAGCTTTCCGCCCAGTTCTGCCAGTAGTCGATGGTTGACTGGAGCGTCACGTCGAAGTCGAGGGGCGTCGGCTGCTCCCGGTGCGAGGGGTACCAGACCAGCTCGAGGTCGACCTTCTCCCCGGCTTCGACCGTGAACTCGCCCGCGTGACGGTGGTCAGCAGCGTGGGGAAGATGGGTGCCGCGCAACAGCAGTGCATCCGGACCGGCCATCGCCAGGATCCCGGGACCACCTTCTTCATGGGTTCGCCGCACCCACGGCAGGACGTCACCGTAACCGAACCGGACCACCAGCTCCTGACGCATCGGCACGGAGCCCGCGATGCCCTCGATACGGCGCGCCAATGACGCCCGTCGGTCGTGCATGGGCATGAAATCGGTTACGAGCACTTCTCCGGCCTCAGTCCGCCACCGGGACTGGAGAACAAAAGTGGACTCGACGTACTTCCACTCAACAAGCTCCGCCACCCCGGCGTCATGGGCAGGAGCAATAAGCCATCTCCCGTGGTTCTCGTTGCCCAGCAGAGCCGCAAAGACCGACGCCGAGTCGAACCTCGGGTAGCAGAGCCAGTCGACGCTCCCACCCCTGGACACCAGGGCCCCGGTGTGGAGGTCGGAGATCAGTGCATAGTCCTCAATCGGCATAGCCATGCGTTAACTCAATCACAAACGCCCGGTGGTGGGCTCCCCCTTCAACCTGCGAAGGACATGAGCGGGCCGGTTCGTGGTGATCTCCTGGACGCCGAGCTCGCGAAGGAAGTCGACGTCGTCGTCCGTGTCCACCGTCCACACCCTCACGCGCAGGCCCGCGGCGAGCCACCGCTTTACCCGCTCGGGGTGCGCCCGCACATACTCGATACCGGGCCCGGCGATCCCGACTGCACCGCTCGCGATGATCCGCTCTCCCTCATGGAGGGCACGGCGCAGGAGATTCATGACGGCGGCGGCTGTAAGCGGCCCCAGGGTCTCCCTCACATCCTCGGGGTGGACATCGGCAACCAGCTGGCAGACGACGTCGGACGGGACCCGTTCCAGAAGATGCCTCACCGAGTCCGGGTTGAAGCTCATGAAGGAGATGTGCAGGTTAGCCAGCCGGGAGGTCTCCGGGTCGTATCCCTCCCGCATCAGGAAGGCGATCAGCCTTTCCTCGAGCTTGAGCCCGAAGGGGCTTGGGTGCTTCAGTTCGATGGCTAGTTCCAGCTCCCGGCCATCCCCGCGGAGAAGTTCGATCAGCTCCTCGAGGGTAAGCAACTGATCCGCCACGCCACCGTACTGCGGCGGGATGTTGGCGCCCTTCCAGGACGCGAAATCCAGTTCGCGCAACTGCCGCAGCGTGTGGTCACCGACATCACCCGTGCCGCTGGACGTCCGGTCAAGCGTGGGGTCGTGAATACAAACGAGTTCGAGGTCTTCTGTGAGATGGACATCGCATTCAACGCCGTCGGTCCCCTCGGCGAGCGCCTGGAGGAACGCGGCGCGTGTATGTTCGGCGTATTGCTTGCTGGCGCCCCGGTGGGCGAAAACCAGATGCTTCACTCCTTGTTGTTCTGCCACAGGCCTTACGCTAGCGAATGCGGCAGGAACTGACCTAAGAGCGGCTGATGAGATGGGGAATTCAGCACCGATGCGGAGGACCAAGTGAGCATTGCGTTGACCGATACGGAGCGCGCAGCAGGACTGAGGCGGATGAAGACCGTCGCAACGGGCCTGCTTGGCGTCATGGCGGTGATCTTCCTGGTCGCGTTCGCGCTGCAGGAGCAGTACCCGTGGCTGCAGTATGTCCGGGCGGCGGCCGAGGGTGGCATGGTGGGCGCGCTGGCCGACTGGTTTGCAGTGACAGCCCTGTTCAAGTACCCCATGGGGTTGAAGATTCCGCACACGGCGATCATCCCCCGCAAGAAGGACCAGATCGGAACCTCCCTCGGGCAGTTTGTGGAGGAAAACTTCCTCGCCGAGGACGTTGTCCAACAGAAGTTGACCTCCCTCGGCGTTGCGCAGCGCGCCGGCACGTGGCTCGCCCGCCCGGAGGGTGCGGACCGGGTAGCAGTGGAAGGCGCGGCACTGATCCGTGGTGCGTTCACGGTGCTGGATGACGACGCCGTCCAGCAGGTCATCGAGTCAATGGTGCGCAAGCACGTGGTGGACCCGCCGTGGGGCCCGCCGGTTGGGCGGATGGCAGCCCGGATCTTCGAGGAAGGTCACCACCACCGGCTGGTGGACCTTCTGGTGGACCGCGCAGCCGAGTGGGTCGACGCGAATTACGACGTCGTCTCGCGCGTGGTGTCGCAACGATCCCCCACCTGGGTTCCGCATTTCGTGGACGGGCTGGTGGGCGACAAGGTCTATACCGAGTTTCTCAAGTTCGTGCGCGCCGTCCAGGCCGATCCGCAGCACGATGTCCGGCTCTCGATCGACAAGTACCTCACGGACCTGGCACAGGACCTGCAGTATGACCCGGCGGTCATTGCGAAAGCCGAGGAGATCAAGGCCGGCATCCTGGATGACCCACGTGTTCACGATGTCGCTGCGCGGGCATGGAAGACCGTCAAGACGGCGCTGCTCGAGGCGGTGAACGACCCCGACAGCGAACTGACCCGGAACTTCAAGTCAGCTGTCCGGGATTTCGGACGCCGGCTGACCACCGACGAGGAGCTCGCGGGCAAGATCAACCGCTGGATCTCCGACGGCGCCGGCTACCTCGTACGGACTTACCGCAGCGACATTGCCGGAATCATTTCGGAGACCGTGGAACGCTGGGATGCAGAGGAGACCTCACGGAAGATCGAACTCCAGGTAGGTAAGGATCTTCAGTTCATCCGAATCAACGGCACCGTGGTGGGTTCACTCGCAGGCCTGGCGATCTTCACGATCGCTCACGCGCTGTTCGGCTGACCTCCGCCGGACTCAGGGGTGGCCGTAATCCTTTGTCGCCGCAGGCAGCTTCTCGAGTTCGGTGAGCAGTTCACCGGGAATCACGGTGGGCGGAGGGCCGAACGCTTCGCGCGTGGCATTGATGACCGTACGGCCCATCATGTGGTTGCCGGCTCCGCCCACGGCAGCGCCCACCCCGAATGGCAGTGCACGTCCCAGCAGTGCCCCGCCCTGGCGGGCCAGCATGCGCCGGATGAACCGCTTGCGGATACTCGCGCCGATTCCGCGTACCGCTGATGAAGACATCGATCCACCGACCACGTTGCCCCAGTGACGCGTTACACCGCCCGCTGAGGAACCCATTGTGGCCTGTATCAGCGCTGACCCCTCTTCGCCCATCAGGATGCCCATAACGAGCGTTCGTGCGCGTTCCGGATCATCGGTGGAGATCCCGTGAAGCTCCGCGACTGATTGGGCGTAGAGGGCTGTTGCCTCCAGGAAGCCGACCGTGGCTGCGGCTGAAAGCCCCAGGGAAACGACTGTGCCGATCGCCGGCACGACGGCGGTACCTCCGACGGCCGCTCCCGCCGTCGTGATCGCGACAAGGTAGTCCCGCTCCAGTTTTGCGTTCAACTCGGCGGCAGTAGCTGTTGGGTCTTTCTTGCGTAGCCGCCGCAGGTTTGCAAGCACCAATGGCCGCTGAACGTCGATAGCCCGTTCCACTGCACGCTGGATACCCGGCTTCGGTCGGCCGTGGCGATCGAAAACCGCCCCACTCGCGAATTTGCCCGCTGGGTTGAAGGGTGCCATTGCTGATCCTTCCGTCGAGTTGTTCAAGTCTGGCTTACTTGGCTTCGCAAAGCCATGCAAAACGCCCCGTCGGATGGGGCCGACGGGGCGTTTTAGTAGATGTCGCCCAGATTATGCGTGCGAGCGATTCTTGGTGATGGCACCGTACACGAGGAGAACGATGATCGCTCCACCGATGGCCAGCAGCCATGAAGAAAGCGAGAAGAATTCGTTCACGCCGACGTTGAAGAGGAGGTTGCCAAGGAAACCTCCGAGCAGGGCGCCGATCACGCCGAGAATAAGCGTCATTACCCAGCCGCCACCCTGCCGTCCAGGGAGAATCAGTTTGGCGATGGCGCCTGCAATAAGACCGAGAAGAAGAAATGCTAGGAAATTCATGAAGTACTCCTTAATCGAACTTCTATCCACGCAACTTGTTTGTCGATTTCGACCGTGCACCGAAGTGCAACTGCACACCACCCTACTTCATCAGTGAGCTTAGTAATAGCTTATGGTCCTGCTGGTGCAACCATTAAACTCCTGCCTGCCCGCATTGCAACCCCCCGTAATCAAAACTTCACCGGGGGCAGGATTGATCCGCAGAAAAAGGGCTCGCTCAATTTCTGCGCGATGCTCGGAGCCACACCAACCGGAAGACAGTATGCTGATTACATAGCGTGTTATTCGCCACCCGCTTCTGCTGCTGCAACAAGCAGCGAACAAACAGAAAAATTGCCAAGCGGGTCAAATCAAGGAGTAGTTGGTATGAGAATCGGTTCCTCCATCGTCCTGATTGCACTCGGGGCAATCCTGGCCTTCGCCGTTGCAGACAATCTGGTGAACTTCATCGACCTCACCCTCGTGGGCTACATCCTCATGGGAGTCGGTGTTCTGGGACTCATCATCTCGCTCCTGATGAATGCGCCGCGCAACCAGAAGCGAGTGAGCGAATCGCGCACTGTGCAGGATCCGAACACCGGTGAGCGGATCACCCGCAATGAAACCCGCGACGGCGGGATCTAACCCTTAGACGAATCCACCTGGGCCGACGGCCCCGATCAGCGAAGAAGCCACCTGCCTCTCGGCGCGGGTGGCTTCTTCATTTAAGCCGTCACCTCCCGTCCGGGAACAGGACTACGTGTACGACCGCCAGGTCTCCCAATCTGCCTTTTCTTCCGTTTTCCATTGACATCCAAACATAAACACAGATAGAGTCACTGAAACAGAAATACCTGTGACTCTGGTCACCAGTCGAGGAGGCGCTGTGTTCGCCGAGGAACGCTATAACAGGATCGCCGCCTTGGTGGCGTCCGAAGGCCGCGTTACCGTGGCGCAACTCGCCGCCCGCTTCAACATCACCAAGGAGACTGTCCGGCGGGACCTCGCGCTTCTGGAAAAGGACGGAATTCTCCGCCGCGTACACGGAGGTGCCGTCCCGGCTACCAACGCCAGCACCAGCGAGCTCAGCCTGTCCAGCCGCGAAGGTCGGAATCAGGCGGAGAAAGCCCGCATAGCCAAGGCTGCGCTGGCCATGGTGCCAGCTGAGGGATCGATTGTGCTGGACGGCGGAACCACCACCGGAAGCCTCGCAGCCCTCCTCGTTCAGGAAGCGGCGGATCAGCTCCTGATCATCACCCACTCCGTCCCTGTCGCCCACACTCTCATCGGCTCGTCCCTCCAGCTCGAGTTCATCGGAGGGCGAGTCCGCAGCCTCACCAGTGCCTGCGTGGGAAGCGGCACCGTAGCGCGTTACAACGGCTTTCGACCGGATGTCGTTTTCATCGGCACAAACGGTGTGCACCCGGAATTCGGGCTCAGCACTCCAGACCCAGAGGAGGCCTCCGTGAAGGCGGCAATTGTTCGATCGGCGCGCCGCGTCGTCGTGCTGGCAGATGCATCGAAACTGAACGCGGAGACCCTTGTGGGCTTCGCCGGTCTCAACGAGATCGACGCACTCATCACCGACGTCCAGCCGGACGCTGCGCTCTGCGAAGCACTGGCTGACGCGGATGTCGAGCTGGTGGTCGCATGATCATCACGCTCACGGCCAATCCCAGCCTTGACCGCACCATCGAGTTGGCCGCTCCCCTCGCCCGCGGTGCGGTGCAAAGGGCAGTGGCCAACCGGCAGGAATCGGGAGGCAAGGGCGTTAACGTCTGCCGTGCACTATCAGCAGGTGGAACCGAAGCCCTCGCGATCCTTCCGGGTCAGGACGGTGATCCGGTACTTGCCGGCCTGCTCGCCGCAGGTGTCGCCTACCGCAACCTGCCGATTCGGGCGGCCCTGCGCTCCAACGTCACCATCACGGAACCGGACGGCACCACCACCAAGATCAACGAGCCCGGTCCAGCGTTGAGCGAGCAGGAAGCCGCCACGCTCATCGACCTGGTGGTGGACTTGTCCGACGGCGCGCGCTGGCTGGTTCTTGCAGGGTCACTTCCGCCGGGCCTGCAGCAGGACTTCTATGCAGCAACCGTGCGGGCAGTCCGTACCCGGCACGGGAACCGCGCACCACTGATCGCCCTTGACGCATCCGAAGCGGCGCTCATCGCCGCGATAGAAGGAAATGCCGCTCCGGACCTGCTCAAGCCCAACGCCGAGGAACTGTCGCAGCTCACCGGAATCGGTCATGGTGACGAACTGGAGGACCAGCAGGACCTCGCCGTGGAGGCAGCAACCCGCCTGCTTGCCCGCGGCGTCCGCGCAGTACTGGCAACGCTCGGATCCAAGGGTGCGCTGCTGGTAACCCCCGACGGCGCCTGGCACGCACAGCACCCCCCAATCACAGCAATTTCCACTGTCGGCGCGGGTGACTCCGCCCTTGCCGGCTATCTCCTGGCGCATACCCGCGGCGCCAGCGCTCCCGACTGCCTACGCCAGGCAGTCGCGCACGGTTCAGCGGCGGCCTCGCTGCCCGGGTCGACCGTGCCCGCCCTGCACCAGACCACGCCCGACGCCGTCACGGTCCGGGCTCTGACTCCGGCTACTTCCCCCAACCACCCATAACCTCCGAAGGAAATCCCATGTCCGCAATGATTACGCCTGAACTTGTCGTCCTCGACAAGTCCCTGGGCAACGACCGCGCCGACGTTATTCGTCGGCTCGCTGAACTTGTGGTGGCGCAGGGCCGCGCCGATCAGGTGGAAGGGCTGTTCGCTGATGCACTGGCCCGCGAGGAAAAGACGGCAACCGGAATCCCCGGTGGAATTGCCATTCCGCACTGCCGATCCACCTCCGTCCTTGAGCCGACTCTGGCCATGGCCCGTCTCGAACCGAAGGTCGACTTCGGCGCCAAGGACGGACCGGCAGACCTCGTGTTCTTCATCGCCGCTCCCGAGGGCGCCGACCAGCAGCACCTCAAGCTGCTGTCGAAGCTGGCCCGTTCCCTGATCAAGAAGGACTTCACCGCGTCGCTGCGCTCTGCTGCTTCTGAGCAGGAAATCGTGGCGCTGGTCGAGGAAGCAATCGAAACGGCACCTGCCAAGAAGGAGGGCGGCGCCACCTCGGTCACCCCGTCCGCAGCCGACCCCGGCACCCCCACCCCTCCGGAAGCAGCCCGCACCAAACGGCTGGTGGCTGTAACGGCTTGCCCCACCGGTATCGCTCACACTTACATGGCGGCCGACTCGCTGGTGGCGGCGGCGAAGGAAAAGGGCGTTGACCTCCAGGTTGAGACCCAGGGATCCTCTGCATCGACTCCCCTGGATCCTTCCGTGATTGCAGCGGCAGATGCGGTGATCTTCGCGGTCGACGTCGATGTCCGGGACAAGCACCGGTTCGCCGGCAAGCCGGTTATCAACGCTCCCGTCAAGCGCGGGATCGATGAGCCCGGCGTCATGGTGGATGAGGCGCTCGCGGCGGCGGATAACCCGAACGCCCGCCGAGTCGCCGACTCATCCATGCCGGGAGCCGACGACGACGGGCCGCGTGAGGGTGTCGGCGGACAGTTGAAGCGCGCGCTACTTACCGGCGTGAGCTACATGATCCCGTTCGTCGCCGGCGGCGGTCTGCTGATCGCCCTCGGATTCTTCCTCGGCGGATATGACATCACCGGTTTCGCCGACGACATGGTTGTCAACAACAGCCTGTGGAACCTCCCAGCCGAGTTCCCGGAAACAGCAAAGGGAGCGCTGGGTGCCTATCTGGGTGCGGTGCTCTTCAAGATCGGTGCCCTGTCCATGGGCTTCCTGGTTCCCGCTCTTGCCGGGTACATCGCATACGCTCTGGCCGATCGTCCCGGTATCGCACCGGGCTTCGTCGCCGGCGCAGTTGCCGGATTCATGGGCGCCGGCTTCCTCGGCGCGATTGTTGGCGGTCTCCTCGCGGGTTACGTTGCCATGAGGATCGGAAAACTGTCCGTGCCGCGCTGGCTCCGTGGCCTGATGCCGGTAGTCATCATCCCGTTGGTCGCCTCGATTGTGGCCTCCGGACTCATGATCCTGATTCTCGGCGGGCCCATCGCCGGACTCACCGTTGCGCTCAATGATTGGCTGTCCGGTCTCACCGGCACGGGGGCTGTTCTCCTCGGCGTCATCCTTGGACTCATGATGGCGGTGGACCTCGGCGGGCCTATCAACAAGGTCGCCTACGCCTTCGCGGTTGCCGGACTTGGCGCCGGAGCGGTGGATAACCAGGCACCGTGGCAGATCATGGCGGCAGTCATGGCCGCAGGCATGGTCCCGCCGCTGGCTCTGGCTCTGGCGACGGTGATCGACCGCCGTCGTTTCTCCCTGGCCGAGCGCGAGAACGGCAAGGCGGCCTGGCTCCTTGGATCGGCATTTATCTCCGAAGGAGCGATTCCTTTCGCGGCCGCCGATCCGCTGCGCGTCATCCCGGCGGGGATGGTGGGATCCGCCATCACGGGTGCAATGATCATGGGCACCGGTGTGACCTCCCAGGCACCCCATGGCGGCATCTTCGTATTCTTCGCGATCGGCAACGTGGCTATGTTTGTCCTATCGATCCTCGTAGGCATGGTCGTCTCGGCCCTCGCGGTGGTGGCCCTGAAGCGGTTCGCTGTTCGTAAGCCGCAACCGGCTGAGACCCCCGAGCCGGTCGCCGCCTAGTCTCTCATCGAGGAGTTGGACCATTGAGCGTTTTCGCGGCCGTGGTCCAACCCCACGGTGGATGAGGAAACAGCCCTGCTGAAGGCCGCCGCGAAAGGCCTCGTTGCCGATTCTGCAAACTCTGGGCCTGTAGGCTCACAACCAAACGCAACCGGAAGGAAAATCATGATCGAACGCAAAGCAACCGTAGCCAGCCGGGTGGGGCTCCATGCTCGTCCTGCCGCCATCTTCGCCGAGGCGGCGGGTGAACTCCCGGTTGAGGTAACCATCGCGATGGAAAGCAGTCCGGCAGACGAGGCCATGGACGCGTCGAGCATCCTTTCCCTGATGAGCCTCGGAGCCGAACACGGCGATGTGGTGGTGCTCCGGTCGGAGGACGACGGCGCTGAAGAGGCCCTGGACTCATTGGTGCGGATCCTCGAGACGGATCACGACGCCTAGCAGGCGGGAGACTTCGGGCGCCGAAATAAGTGCCTAAAGCAAAATAGGTGCGTCCACCCGTTCTAATGGACGCACCTATTGCTGTGTAACCCGAGGACCCCCCACGGTCACCGGGAGTTACATAATCATAATTTTGACACAGCTTGATGAAAACGTGAATAGTGTTTCTTCTATAAGACGAAAAATCATCCAAAAGGACTAATGGGTCCCCTAGAGCTTCCGGTCCTCGCTCGCCAGGAAGTTGGATGCTCTGCCGCTTGTAGCGCGTCTGCCTGACAGCCAGATCATGGCGAGACCCATGGTCACCAGGACGATTGCGCCGAACGGCAGGACAAGGTCAGCCGCGCCGGTGGGCAGGCTGGTGAGCTGGAGAGTAGCGTGCGCGAGCACCATAGCGAAGCCGACGGCCATCAATCCCGCGGCACTCCGATGGAGGCGCAGTGCGGAAGTGTCACGTGCCCGCGCAACCGCAGAACCTATGAGGCAGGCGCCGATGTAGGCCGGGTATAGCCGTCCCAGGTGGGCGTACCACTGCACTGACGTCTGGCCGGCATAGGCCCTCAGGCCTGTCGAGGACTCGGGCAGGTCGCTGAGTGCGAAGAGAAGTACCGTGCCCACCACCGTGACGGTAAGCGCCGTCACGCCGAGAGGGCCCCGGATCAGCCGAAGGGCGCGCGCAGACCCGAAAGCGGCTGCACCGCGCATGCCGAGCAGCAGCATGACGGCATAGAGGCTGAGCCTGATGATCAGGTTGGCGATATTGACTCCGCCAAGCAGACTGTCAACAGCGAGATAGATGTGCGGCAGGCTCAGCGCCACTGCGACGCACAGCAGGACCAGCACAGCAAAGACACTGCGGCCCCGTCCCCGTAGGGCATCCGGCAGCCTCATGGCAGCGAACAGCAGACACAGTCCGAGGGCCAGCCACTGGATAACCACTCCCACGCTCATCCCAGGTTCTCCCATAACGCCTTGTCGCGTGTGCTGTCCTGCTCCTGCTTGCGCAACCTTTTGCCCAGACCGTCCAATCTATCCCGCGCGATCAGGATGAGTTCGGAATCGGGCAGGGAGCTCAGGACCTGCTCACGGCCATCCTCGGCCCACCCCCCTTCTTCGGGAGTGAGGAGCCCGGTTACCACCAAACCATTGGCAAGGGAAACCCCGGAGACACGGGCAACTTCCACGCATAGCTGCGTGCTCAATCTGCCGGCGCTGAGCTGGGCAGAAAGGTTTTGGGGTGCAATCCCTGTTCGCGCCGTCAGCGCCTGACGCAGTTCGCCACGGTCGACGGCGTCGAACCAGGTCCTGACCGAGTACCGGTGCGGGAGCGGCGCAAGTTGGAAGCTCACTGGTCGGCCCACACAGTCCGCATCTTCGCTCCGGCCGAGAATCAGCCTCAGCAGATCCATCGGTGAAACCTGGCTGAGGTATTCCGCCGGTGTAGGCGGCAGTATCCCATCTGCGAGATCAAAATAGCCGTCGAACTGACTGAGCGCTTGCACCGGAGGAACGCCATAAGCGCGGGCGATGTTGACGACGGTTTCCACCGAGACCTTCCCGCGCACCAGCTGCTGGGCAAGGGTAGACCGCTTGATGTCCGCCTTGCGGCAGAGATCCGACACCGTTGCATCAGGGGCAATCTGGTTGCGCCACAGCTGAAAGGCTTTAGCTGTGACCGTCATTGTTGCCCTTCACGTTGAGATTGACGGGATTGAAGTCAACTGGACTTTCCACCCCTACTGTGAAGTATAGTTGGAGAGCTGGCTCCCCATTCTGCGATTCCCCCATACGCAGAACGCGGAGCCAGTCTCACGTTAAAGGCACATACGCCTGCGCTCCCCTACCGGATTACCAGCGCACCTTCTTCTCGGGCTTTCCCTGCTTGCCGCTGGCGTGAAGGGATTTGTTCCTCCGACCGGTGCTATGGGCACTGTCAAGCTCCCCGAAGGCTGGATTCTTTTTGGCAAGCGCCTCGCGGGCGCGCGGGTCGTCCACGAGCTTCTTGGCCGCGGCTTCAGTAACGCGCACGTTAAGGGGCTGTTGGTTGTCTTGCTGGGTCATGACTCTCCTCTTTGTGACTGAGACCGCAGGCTGCCAGGCCTACAGGAGACGGCAGGGCAACAGCGTTTTCGTCAGCTGTTGGCTACCGGTTCCGCGAGGTCGCCTCTACGACACATGGCTTGATCGGTACCTTGATCAACGCGTAGGGGGAGCGGGAACAACCTGGAGGCGAAAGCCTCAACACGGTCTATTTCGAATGTGTTGATGTGATGCGATGAGCGCTCAGCGCACTCAACCGGCACGATTTACTCGAAAATTAGTGTTCCCATGCGCTTCAACGTACACGAGGCTTCCGGCCTTGGCCAGAGGGTTAAGCAGTATTCGCCGGCCTAGTCGGCGCATACTTATATTCCACTGCTGCAGAACCGGTAGATTCTTCGGATAGCCAAGGGAGGCAGAATGGGCGAGAGTACGCCGAACATCGACAGCCGTTACAGCCCCATTTATCAGCGCGGCGGCACCGCCGGCACCGGCGGCGCCGGTGCGCCGGCCGCGCATGGCAGCCGCTGGGCGTCCCCGGGTGAACCACCGCAGCAGCGGCCGGACGCCCCAGCGGAACCTGACCTTCCCCCGGCGCCCGACGCTGGAGCGAACGTCGTGGAAGTGGTCCCTGAAGGTGTTCCGCACAACGACGCAGCCGTGTCGGCCGGCCGGCGGTTCAACCCGTTCCTGCTCGCGCTCTGGTTGCTCGGTGCGGCGCTCCTGGCGTTGGGCCTCTGGGCTGTTTTCGCGCCCCTGCAGGTGGATGAAACCGCGGTCAACGGCCCGTTCCCCCAGTGGATCTTCATCATCAGCCAATCAGCCGGAGGGATCGTTGTCAGCGGCAGCATCCTGCTCGCTGCGGCCGGCGCGCTCAGCGCAGTTCGCTGGGACCGGCAGCGGGGCAGTGCTCAGCAGAGGTAGAAGCGTTGCGCCGCTGCGGCTAGTGCTTTCTGACGTCGACGTCCGCGTACACCAGTCGATGGTCACTCGTCGGAAACGGGAAGACACCCGTCAGCTCCGAACCCGGAGTGCCGGCACGCGGCCAGAACATTCCTGCTCCGCGCACCTTCAGCGTCTTCGAGGGCAGAACGTAATCGGAGCGGAGGTTGCCTGCCGCGGCGTCCTCGAAATCTGCGGTGTCGAGGGCCGGGTCTCCCCGGTGTTCCAGGTTCACCCGTCCCTGCAGGACCGATGCTTCAGCAGCACCGTCTGCGGCTGGCTTCGGATCCTGCACTTCCTTCAACGCAAGCAACTGGCCGATCGAGCCCGGCCGGGAATCGCCGTCTACAGGATCACTGTTGAGATCGCCCAACACCACGAAGTTGGCGCGCCGATCAAGTCCGCCTTTGCCGCCGTCGTCGTCATAGATGTAGCGGGCGTGCAGGCCGCCGCGGACGTAGTCCGCCCAGAACCGGATCTCATCGCTGTTTCGACGGCCGTTGCGGTCTTCATCGGTGTCGAAGACCGGAGGAGTCGGATGGCTTGCAAGCACGTGTACCGTCGAGTCCCCAACGAGGACCGGAACGTCCCAGTGGGATTTGCTGGAGAGCCTGACGATCGCCAGTTCATCGTCGGTGAACCAGTCGTTGGACCTGGTTGTGGCCGGGTCATCGGGCAGGAGTGCACCGGGCATGTCTTTCCAAAGAAAGTTTTGGAAGGTTCGAACGTTCTTCGTATCGATGGGGTACTTCGAGTAGAGCACCATCCCGTACTGCCCCTCGAACTGGCCGAATCCGAGCGCATCGTCCGGGCCGCCCACAATGCCGTCGTTGTTGAGGTCCATCCCGCTGGGGACGCCGGTGTTGGAGGGCGCGGTGTACATGTAGGGGTAGCGCACCGGCGCCTTGCCGTTCTGACTGACCTCAAGGTAGTTGGTCCGGAAGAGGTTCGCAGCCAGATGATCAGCGTCGTAGTCGAACTCATTGATCAGCACCACATCGGGGTTATTGATTTGAATGACCTCGGCGATTTTTTGCGCCTGCCCATTGTCCCGGGTGCGAAGGTCCGTGACGAGGGCACCCTCCGCGGACCGGTTGAGACTCGCGTTGTAGGTTGCGAAGCGAACGTTCTGCTGGGCCTGCCGCTGTTGCTGTTCGGCATCGCGGGGCTTGTCCGAACCGGCAACCGCCGACGGCACTGAGATACCCAGGGCGGCGACGGCGAGCGCTCCCGCGAGGAGGACGGTGGACGCCGTGCGGCGTGGTGAACGTGCGGAAACCACGGGACTCCCCCTTCAATCCGGACTGTCCGATACAGCCTAACCGTCCCGTCCGCGAGGGGTCGAATGGGCACCGGCGGCCCGCTCGGCAGCGAAGAAAGCCGCCTCCAGCTCGGCGACGGCGGACTCATAAGCCGGTGCGGCGGTGTCGTCTGTGTCTATCTTCTCGCGCAATAACGCGGCTTTTCGCATGGTGCGCACCAGGTGCGCCGTCTCGGGCTGCCGCAAATCGGTCATACCCGGAAAGTCGATGGCGACGGCAGGGTCCAATTCGTAACTCACCCACCGCTGCACAACAGATTCATGCCGTGCCCGCAACGCTGTCCGTGCCTCTTCCGCGCTTCGACGACGACGCCGTGCCGCCCGCTCCTGCTCCCCGCGCCACAACCAGCCCGCAGCCAACCCGAACCCCAGCACGCCGGTCAGCCCGGTCATCGCTGCGGTCTCCGGGATGAGGACCATGGCGCCGGTGATTGCCCCGAGACTGGCGAAACCACCGGTGAAGCCGTACCAAAAAACCCCGTCGCGGTCTTCATCCGCTGCCAGGCCGCGCGACACTGCCAGCGCTGTCATCGCCGTCAGCGCACAAATCACGACGACGGCGAGCACCGTCTGGGCGGGAATCGCCATGAGGGCGGGCATCGGGCTTCCTCTCGGCACCACCGTGCCGTTGTACTGGAAAGGTGCTGCACTTCCAGTACAGGCTTCCACAGCGCGGGAGTCAATGGTTGTGGAGGAAAGGAGCCGACTGAGGATCACGGGCACACTTAACCGGCTCATCCCCGCCGCTAGGCGACGGGGATGAGCTGCGATATTCAGGGTGGGCCCTGTGGGACTCGAACCCACGACCCACGGATTAAAAGTCCGATGCTCTACCAACTGAGCTAAAGGCCCACACCGCCCGGTCAGCCCAGACGACGTGTCTACTTTATCGCACCCGATCGGGCCTTGATGCAACCGTGTTCCGGGCTGCCTGGGCCGACGATCACAGCGTGCCTAGCCCCTCAATAGGCGCAGGAGTATTCTCGACCCATGGACGGCGAATATATAAACAACAGCCCTCGGCATCACAAACCCAAGCCGTTCGCGCCTGCAGACTTCGAGATCTTTGCTGGAGGAGCTGACCCCTCCAGGGTTTCCGAGGCGGCCCACCTTGCAGCGCACGCCCTGGTCCATCATGGTCGGGAGGCCGATGACCCGCAGGTGACGCAGCGTCTGGTGCAACTGGCCGATCAACAGGGCCTGGAGGCGATCGCCGAGCTGTGGGCGGAGAGCCCCGCGCGCTCGCTACCCGGAGCTCTTTGGCGGCTCTATGCACTTCGTGCAGCCACGCAACAGAATCCCGAGCGGATCGCCTCCTACTTTAAGGCCGGCAAGGAAGTTGCCCAGGTCTCCAAGGTTGTCGCCGGAGTTGCGGAGCCCCCGGGCGCCGATGAGGTCCAACAGATGGCGGACACCATTCTTTCCGGCGCTTTTGACGGCGAGTTTGATGTGGCACTCGAGCGTTTTGCCGCATTCTGCCGGGTAGTTGCTCTTGGCCAGACCAATCATGCGGACGACGCGGAGCCCTCCAACGGCGCTCACGCCAGTAAGCTGACCCGCAGCTCACACCAGCTGGTCAAGACCGCCGAAGACCTTGAGCACGCCGCCGCGTCCTGGCGTCGCGGCGAACTCGACTGACAATCCCGGACGCCGCGTTGACATGGGGGCGGGTCAGTAGCAGACTGAAACTGGTGTCGGACCGTGGAACCCCCGGGCTTCAACATTAAGCCGCTTCGAGCGGCCTTCCGCCGAGAGGCGCTCCCGGTTCGGCGCCACTTTTATGTCCGCGTGGCAGGCTGTACGCGCCGATAAACCCATGCCGGGGCACAGGTATTCTTAGGTGGCAACCGTCCGTGCAACCCCTAGGTGACTTTAGTGAAGCTCCGCCTCTTCCCTCAGGAGAATGCAGGACTGGAACTACTTTCCAGCATGGCTCAGCAACTGGTAATCGGCGTTCGCACCATGTCCCGCATCCTTGGTGCCCCGCCTGAGGATTACGACGCCCTGGCAGAGGAGCTGCACCAGGCCGAGGGCACCTCCACCGAGATGCACTTCGCGCTCCTGACATCCATGCGCACCAGCTTCATCAATCCGCTGCCGCGCGAAGACCTGTACGCCATCTCGCGTCTGCTGGGTGAAGCAATGGAGAAGCTCGACGGCGCTGCTGAGCTGATCGCTCTGTATAGGCTCAGCAAGCTCAGCCGCAGGGCGTCGGAGCAACTCGAAGTAATCACCCGCCAGGCTGAGCTCACTGCGGAAGCGATGCGGCAGCTCACGGACCTGGATGAGCTCGAAGATTACTGGATCGAGATCGTCCGCCTCTCCAAGCGCGCCGAGCGCACCCACCGGATCTGGTGCTCGGAACTGATGCACGACCATAAACCGCTGGTCTACGCCCGGCACCGGGACGTCGCGGAACAACTCATCGATGCCACCAAGGACATCCGCAAGGTCGCCACCCACGTCGGCGCGATCATCGTGAAGGAATCGTAGGTGGAGTTGTTCCTCCTTGGTACAGCCGTGGTGCTCGCCGGAGGTTTTGCCTTCATCAACGGGTTTCACGACGTATCCAATTCCGTTGCAACCTCCGTCCGTACCCGCGCACTGACGCCGACGGTGGCCGTGCTCCTTGCCGCCCTGTTCAACCTCGTCGGTGCCTTGATGAGCGTCAGCCTTGCCGACCTGTTCACCGGTGACCGGATCGCCCTTCCCAGCGGTCAGACCGGGCTCGGCATCATCATCGCCGGGCTCCTCGCCGCATCCTCCTGGGGCCTATTCACCTGGTACCGGGGAAAGCCGTCGTCGTCGACGCACGCGCTCCTCGGCGGCCTGGTGGGTGCCGGCCTCGCCTCGGCCTTCCTGAGCGATCAGTCGATCGCGTGGTCCGGAAGAGTGTTCCTCCTGGAAATCGGCCTGCCGCTGCTCCTCTCCCCGGTCATAGCCTTCCTGCTGGCCTACCTGGCGGTTTTTCCCGCTACCTGGTTCCTGCGGAACAACTCCCCGCGCAAGGTCAACGAGGGCAACCGCATGGCGCAGGCGGTCCTGACGGGGGCCTTTGCTCTGGGGCACGGGCTGCAGGACGGTCAAAGGACCATGGTCGTGATCGTGCTGGCGATGGTGGGAGCCGGAGTCTACACGGGCAGCACGGTACCGATCTGGGTACAGGTGTTCGCCGCCGTCGTGCTGGCTGCAGGGTCCCTGCTGGGCGGCTGGCGGATCACCCACACCCTTTCGCACAGACTTGTGCGCATCGACCCGCTTCACGGCATGGCAGCTCAGGGCG
Organism: Arthrobacter sp.; assembly: GCF_031179385.1. Lineage (GTDB taxonomy): Bacteria > Actinomycetota > Actinomycetes > Actinomycetales > Micrococcaceae > Arthrobacter_D. The sequence goes on from NZ_JAPSHV010000003.1 coordinate 39,054, forward strand.
TCAGCGCGGTGATGCTTTTCGTCGGAGCTATCGGCTTCCATATGCCGCTTTCAAGCACCCATACGATGACCTCTGCCATCGTGGGCGCCGGCACCAATCACCGCTACAGCACGGTGCATCGTCGCGTGGTCAGGACCGTGCTGCTTGTCTGGATTACGACGGCGCCGGTCGCCGCGCTGCTCGGCGCCACCCTGTATCTGGCAATCAGCCCGTTGCTTTAGCTGGGCGTCCGCTCGCCCGCCTCGAAGGTTGAGGGTTGGAAAGCACTGCGGGCGCCCACCACACGATGTGTTGAGCGCCCGCAGTCTTCGACCTGATTCGTTCTATCCGAACCGCCCGGAGACGTAGTCCTCGGTTGCCTTCTGGGAGGGCATATTGAAGATGTTGGTGGTGTCCCCGTATTCGATGAGCTTGCCGGGCTTGCCGGTGCCCGCGATGTTGAAGAAAGCGGTCTTGTCGGAGACCCGCGCCGCCTGCTGCATGTTGTGGGTCACGATGACCACCGTGTACTCGCTCTTGAGCTCGTTGATGAGGTCCTCGATCGCAAGGGTGGAGATAGGATCCAGCGCCGAGCAGGGCTCATCCATCAGAATGACCTCGGGCGAGACCGCGATGGCGCGAGCGATGCACAGGCGCTGCTGCTGGCCGCCGGACAGACCGGAACCCGGACGGCCGAGGCGGTCCTTGACCTCATTCCAGAGGTTGGCCCCGCGGAGGGACTTCTCGACCAGCGCGTCGGCATCCGCCTTGGAGATCCGCTTGTTGTTCAGCTTCACACCGGCCAGCACGTTGTCGCGGATTGACATGGTGGGGAACGGGTTGGGCCGCTGGAAGACCATGCCCACCTGGCTGCGCACCGTTACCGGGTCAACTGCAGAGTCATACAGGTTGTCGCCGTCGAGCAGAACTTCACCCTCGACACGAGCACCGGGAATGACCTCGTGCATGCGGTTCAGCGTCCGCAGGAACGTCGACTTGCCACAACCGGACGGGCCGATGAACGCAGTGACGGAGCGTGCCTCGATGCTGATGTTCACATCTTCCACCGCAAGGAACTTGCTGTAGTAGACGTTCAGGTCCTTGACGTCGATTCGCTTGGACAATGGTGATCCTTCTGGTTGTGCCGGCGGGTCAGCGGCTGGTCTTGGGAGCGAAGAGGCGGGCGATCAGGCGCGCCACGAGGTTCAGGAGCATGACCATGATGATCAGCACCAGCGCGGCCGCCCACGCACGCTGCGTGCTGGGGTCGGTGGCCGTTGGGGAGGTCGGGGTGAGGATCTGGTAGTAGATGAACGTGGGCAGGGTGCTCATCCAGTCACCGAACACGTTCCAGTTGATCGCGCTGGCGAATCCGGCAGTCACCAGAATCGGAGCGGTCTCTCCGATCACGCGGGCGATCGCGAGCGTGACACCGGACGCGATGCCGGAGATCGCCGTCGGAATGACCACCCGGGTGATGGTTCGCCATTTGCGCACGCCCAACGCATAAGAGGCTTCCCGAAGCTCATTCGGGACGATCTTCAGCATTTCCTCAGTGGAGCGCACCACTACCGGGATCATCAGGACGGACAGCGCCACCGCGGCAACGAACCCCGTACGGGTTCCAGGGCCGAACAACTGGCCGAACAGTGCCGCCGCGAAGAGGCCGGCGACGATGGAAGGGATACCGGTCATCACGTCGACAAAGAAGGTGATGGCCCTTGCGAGCCTGCCGCCCGTTGAGTACTCGATCAGATACACGGCCGCGAGCAGGCCGATCGGTACGGAGATGAGCGTCGCCCACAGGGTGATCTGGAGCGTACCGATGATGGCGTGGTAGGCACCGCCAAGAACCGGCGTGCCCTCTTCGACAGTCTGGTTGTCGATCGCTCCGGTAACGCCGTTCATCGAAGTGAACAGGAAGTTGTAGGTCAGCCCGGGCAACCCCCGCTCCAGCACGGTCCAGATCACCGACAACAGGGGAAGCAGCGCCACCAGGAATGCACCGTAAACCAGGAACATCGCCAGACGGTTGCGCGCTTTGCGCGCCCCTTCGATAACGCCGGTGGCAGCAGTTCCTGCAACGATGAAGATCAGCGCGCTGAACAGGGCCCAGGGCACCAGGCTGAAGCCGACCAGGGCGGCCAGCGCAGCACCCAGCACGAGTGATCCTGCCAGCACCACCCAGAGGGTGTAGGAGGGCATCTTGCCCTTGGTCAGTTGGGAGCGACGCGGAGTCAGAGTGGCGTTGGCCATTAGTTAGCCCCTGAGAATTCTTTGTGCCGGCTGATAATCCACCGTGCGATGACATTGACGGCAAGCGTGATGACGAAGAGCACCAGGCCGGCTGCGATGAGTTCGGCCAGCCGCAGGCCATATGCCTCCGGGAAGTTGAGCGCAATTTCCGCAGCGATTGTCTGATTTCCGGACGTGATCAGGCTCGCGGTCAACCCACCTCCCGAGAGAACCAGGGCCACAGCCATCGTCTCGCCGAGCGCGCGGCCCAGACCCAGCATTGCGGCGCTGATGATGCCCGGACGGGCGAACGGCAGAACCGCCATGCTGATCATTTCCCACCGTGTGGCTCCCATGGCGAGGGCTGCTTCTTCGTGAAGCTTCGGCGTCTGAAGGAAGATTTCACGGCTCAGCGAGGTGATGATCGGCAGGACCATAACTGCGAGGACGATGCCGGCGGTAAGAATGGTGCGTCCGGTCTGGCTTGCGGGGCCTTCGAACAGTGGAACCCACCCGGCATTCTCTGCCAGCCATGCGTAAGCAAGGGCCAACTGCGGAGCCAGGACGGCGTAACCCCAGGCACCGTAAACCACCGACGGGATGGCGGCGAGAAGATCGATCACATATCCAAGGCCCTGGGCGAACCTGCGGGGCGCATAGTGTGAGATGAACAGCGCAACGCCGATGCCAAGCGGTGTCGCGATGAGGAGAGCAATCGCTGCCGCAATGATAGTGCCGATGACGATCGGGAAGATGTAGGAGAAGAAGCCCTGACCACCGGTGATCTCCGCTGGGTCTTCACCGAGGACCGGAAGGGCTTCGATGATGAGGAACACGGCGACGCTGAAGAGGGCTGCCAGGATCAAACAGCCGGCTAGCAGGCTGGCGCCGGAGAAGATCTTGTCTCCGGATTGACCTGCACCACCCGTTCGTTTCACTGCATTGGTGGACACGTGTGGACCTTTCGGCGCTGCGCGGAATCAAATGGGACAGCGCTCACGCTACTGTCTCGCTCTTACAAGGTACCCGCAACCCGCTTGGGTTGCAGACAGCCAATTGCCCCGCCGGGCCGGGATCGGCCAGGCGGGGCATTGTCGGCTGATTAGGAAGCAACCGTGATGGAATCGATGGCTTCCATTGCCTGCTCGCGCAGGGTCTCGGAGATCGGGGCGTTGCCCGCCGAACCCTCTGCGTCTGCCTGGCCATCTTCGCTGACTGCGTAGGTGGCGAAGGCCTTGACGAGGTCCACGGTCTCCTGGTCCTCATACGTGGTGCAGTACACGTGGTAGGAGATCAGAACGATCGGGTAGGCACCGGATTCAGTGGTATCACGCTCAAGGTCGAGGGACATGTCGAGGTCTCCACGGCCCTCAACAGGAGTAGCTACCTCAACTGCACGCGAAGCAGCCTCGGCGCTCAGCTCTACATACTCTTCGCCAACCTGCACGTGCACCTGTCCAAGGTCGCCCACAGCTGAAGCATCAGCGTAGGTGATAGCGCCCTCGGTTGCCGAGGTCGTGGAAACGACGCCGTTGGTTCCCTGGGCATTCTCAGCGACGATGTCCGAAGGCCAGTCACCGGACACCTCGTAGGTCCACTGCTCAGGTGCAGCGGCAGCAAGGTACTCGACGAAGTTTTCAGTGGTGCCCGACTCGTCGGCGCGGTGAACTACGGTGATCGCGAGGTCGGGCAGATCGACGTCCTCGTTCTGGGCGACGATTGCCTCGTCGTTCCAGTTGGTGATTTCGCCCTTGAAGATGGACGCAATGGTCTCTGCATCGAGGTTGACTGCCTCAACGCCCGGCAGGTTGAAGGCTACGGCGATCGGCGACACGTAGGCAGGGATGCTGATCGCGCCATCAGGTCCGCAGATCTCCTTGGAGGCTTCATACTCCTCATCCTTCAGGTATGCGTCGGAACCGGCGAACTGCACGGCCTGGGCGAGGAATGCTTCACGTCCCGCGCCGGAGCCGTCCGGAGAGTACTGGACTGTTGCATCAGTGTTCAGTTCCTCGAAGCCGGCCTTCCATGCGGTCATTGCTGCCTGCTGCGATGAGGCGCCGGCGCCGGTCAGGGTTCCGGAAACGGTGCTTTCGGGGGCTGCGCTTGACTCGCCCTCCGACGCCGGAGTGACGGCGTTGTCCGAGCCACACGCCGTGAGAGCCAGAGCGGCCACAGAGATTACTGCCGCAGCGCGGCCAAAGCGAAGAGCCTTCACTTGAATATTGCCCCTTCCAGGGTTTTTGAACAGTCGGTGCTCACAAAAGGCACGGATCCTGTCTTCGACAGTTGTCTGTACGAGATTCGGTACGCATGACACGCTAGGCACCGCAGGTAACGAGACTGACCGGTGAAAGTGAACGGAAAGTGAACGCTGGGAGGATATTTACCCCAACTTCGTCCGCGGCCCTTGTGCTTTGGATTGAATGGGTTATTTAGGTCTCATCCTTTTCCCCAGGAGACGGACTAGCGTTAAACGCATGACCACCGAAAACCGGCCGGAGGATCCGGAGACGGATGAAAGGTCCTCGGTCGGAGGGCATGACCACCCGCTGCGCTGGCGCCGCCTGTTGTTCCCGCTCGGGGTGGTTCACGTCCTGGTTGTGACACTCAGTCTCATTTCTCCCTTTCTCACCGGCGAGGAGCGAGGAGCAACTCCCTTCAGCGCTTACTTCGATGTGAACGGCGAAGGCAACTTCCCCACCTGGTGGTCGGTTGCGCAGCTTGCCGCAGCAAGCACCAGCCTTGTGTTCGTCGCGGTCCTGGCCCAACACCAAAAAATCAGGGGCGCCGCTGCCTGGTGGATTCTTGGCGGAATAGTCTTCCTCTTTTCCCTGGATGAAGGCACCCAGCTCCATGAACGCCTCGACGCCCTCGTCCTGCAATTTGCAGAGGTACCGGATTTCACCTTCGTCTGGTTGATCCTCGGCGTTCCGCTGGCGGCGGTCGTCCTGATCATGGCAATCATCAGCACCCGCCGCCTGCCCGAAAAATCGACCCGGCTGATAGTGCTTGGCATAGCGACACTGCTCTTCGCCGCCGTCGGGCTGGAGTTCGTCGCCGGTGAGTTAATTCGCCTCGGGGCGCCGGTGATCGCCCTGGAGCTGCTCTCCCATCTCGAGGAGTTCATGGAGCTGATTGCCGGTTCACTCCTGCTGGTAGCTCCGCTCGCCGCCGTCCGGACGCGGACCAGCGGCAGGGCAACCAGCTTCACCCTCATGGACCGCGACCGGCGGTAGGGTCAGGCGTATGACCCGGCGATCCAGAGTGGACCGTGCACGTTCCTTCGTGCGCAACCGATCCCGCGTCGGTCTGCGCCGCAGCCGATCCTCCCTGCTCCCGGCCGTCCAGATCACCGTCGGCGCCGTGGGCGCATACGCATTCGCCGAGCAGGTACTGGGCCATGAGGGTCCCCTCTTCGCCGCCACCTCATCCCTCATCGCCCTGGGCTTCTCCCGCGATCCGCGGTTGCGCCGCGTGCTCGAGGTCGGTTTCGGCTGCACACTGGGAATCGCCGTGGGCGATGTTCTGCTTGCCGTGCTGGGCACGGGACTGTGGCAGGCCGCCGTCGTGCTTTTTATCTCTGTACTCCTGGCCCGCTTTCTGGACAGCGGCACCATCTTCACCACCCAACTTGCCCTGCAGTCCCTCCTGGTTGTGCTGCTGCCCGCTCCGGACGGCGGGCCGTTCACGCGCAGTGTGGATGCCATCGTCGGTGGCGTCTTCGCCCTGCTGATCACCATGGTGATGCCGCGCGACCCGCGCCGCGAACCGAAGGGTGATGTGCGCAAACTGCTCGGCGAGCTCTCGGGCGTGCTCCGCGAGAACTCGCGGGCGCTCTCCGCGAGCGACTCGACTCAGGCCTGGCACGCGCTGGTGAGGGCACGGAACTGTCAGCCGCTCATGGACGGCCTGTCCGGTTCGATGCGCGCGGCTGCCGAGGTCGCCCGGATATCACCGGCATACCGGAGGCATCGGGGTGAGCTCGGTGAGCTTCGGGGGTCGATTGGTTTCATTGACCTTGCCATCCGCAACAGCCGGGTGTTCTCCCGACGCCTGACGTCCGTGATCAACCACGCCGCCCTCTCGGACGAGGCGGTGCAGTCACTCGCGCAGGTGATCGAGGAGACCGCCGACGCCGTGGATGTCCTCGCGCTGGCACTTCACTCGTCCTCCGCCTCCGAAAGGGATCAGCACCTGCGAAGGGCCCGTGAGGATCTGGCGGCCGTCGCCACGGTCCTGCATCCTGCCCGGCTCAACGTGACGCGCCTCGAGGGTGAGGGCCTCGTCATCCTGTACCGGCCCCTCGTCGTCGACCTGCTCGAAGCCACCGGCCTTTCGCACGAGGATGCCGCCGGCTACCTGCCGAAGCTGTGAGCTTCGACAGGACTGTCAGAAGCACCCGGTACGTTTGAGTCATGGCAACAAAGACCGCGCGCTCGCGCGCCCAATCCCCCGCCTATCGCTGTGGAGAGTGCGGCTGGACCACCGCCAAATGGGTCGGCAGGTGTGGCGAGTGCCAGGCCTGGGGAACAGTGGAGGAAACCGCCGCAGCAGGCGTTGCCCGTACGACGGCGGCTACTACCGTTGCGCGGCCGGCCCTCCGCATCGCCGATGTGGACGCCACCACCGCTTCCTACCAGCCCACTGAAGTAGGTGAACTGGACAGGGTCCTCGGCGGTGGGCTGGTGCCGGGAGCAGTCATCCTTGTCGCCGGTGAACCCGGCGTCGGCAAGTCCACCCTGCTCCTGGATGTCGCGGCACGGGTGGCACGGCTGGGACGTACGGTCCTCTACGTCACCGGTGAGGAGTCCTCGGCGCAGGTGAAACTCCGGGCGGAGCGCATCGGTGCCCTCGCGGACACGCTCTATCTGACCGCGGAGTCAGACCTCAGCCAGGCGCTCGGCCAGGTCGAGAAGGTGGATCCCGCATTGCTCATTGTGGACTCGGTGCAGACCCTCAGCAGCCCGGCGGTGGACGGTAGCGCCGGCGGGGTTACCCAGGTACGGGAAGTGGCTGCGTCCCTGATTAATGCTGCCAAGACCCGGGGCATGACCACGCTGCTGGTTGGGCATGTCACCAAGGACGGCTCCATCGCGGGACCCCGGCTGCTGGAACACCTGGTGGATGTCGTCTGCCAGTTTGAGGGCGAACGGCATTCACGCCTCCGTCTCATGCGCGCAGTCAAGAACCGTTACGGTCCCACGGATGAGGTGGGGTGCTTCGACCTGACGGACACAGGCATCGAGGGTCTTGCTGATCCCAGCGGGCTGTTCGTCTCCCGCACCAAGGAACCCGTCGCGGGAACCTGCATCACCGTCACGCTGGAGGGCAGGCGGCCGTTGCTGGCGGAGGTTCAGGCCCTCCTTGCCGAGTCAGCGAACGCACAGCCGCGCCGCGCCACCAGCGGCCTGGATGGCTCCCGGGTATCCATGCTCCTAGCCGTCCTGCAGCGGCGTGCGTCGCTGCAACTTCACAAGGACGACAGCTACGTCGCGACGGTAGGCGGCGTGAAGCTGAGCGAACCGGCAACGGACCTCTCGGTGGCGCTGGCAATTGCGTCCGCCAAAACCAACCAGGCACTCCCCTCCCGCATGATTGCGTTCGGCGAGGTGGGCCTTGCCGGGGAAGTACGTCCCGTTCCGGGCATCTCCCGGCGCATCCAGGAGGCTGAGCGCCTGGGCTTCACCCACGCCGTCGTACCGGAGTCGCCGAACGGGCCCGGCCGCATACCGGCCGGATTCACCGTGAAGCAGATCAGCACCCTCACGGAGGCTTTGGAACTGCTCTTCTGACGCTGCCGTTGGTCGTTTCGGGGCGTAACAGATCCGAACGTTATGGATTTGAGCAGAAACGGGGCCAACAGCCGATTGCGCGCTCCCATAGGATTAGGAACTGCCGGATCGTGCATTCGCCCGTCCGGCAGGAAGAGGGAGTGAGATGGCACGCAGTCCGGAGGACGCGCTGAAGGCAACCCTTGCGCGGGTAGCGCCGGGTACGCAGCTGCGCGACGGCCTTGAGCGAATCCTGCGCGGCCGCACCGGCGCCCTGATTGTTCTGGGGTTCGACCGCACGGTGGATTCAATTTGTTCGGGCGGCTTTGACATCGGAATCGACTTCTCGCCGACGCGCCTGCGGGAGCTCGCCAAGATGGACGGTGCAATAGTCTGTGACCGGGACGCGAGCAACATCCTCCGCGCCGGCGTGCAGCTGGTGCCGGACCACCGCATCGAAACGCAGGAATCAGGCACCCGGCACCGAACCGCCGAACGCGTGGCAATCCAGACCGGTTTCCCCGTTATTTCTGTCAGCCAGTCCATGCAGATCATTGCGCTTTACGTTGACGGCCTGCGGCACGTCCTCGAGGGTTCCGAGCCGGTGCTGGCGCGCGCCAATCAGGCGCTGGCCACCCTTGAGCGGTACCGTGCGCGGTTGGACCAGGTCACGGGGTCGCTCTCGGCTCTTGAGATTGAAGCGATGGTCACTGTTCGGGACGTAGCAGTCACCCTGCAGCGCCAGGAAATGGTGCGTCGCATCTCCGAGGAGATTTCCCAGTACGTACTCGAGCTGGGCATCGACGGCCGTCTCCTGTCGCTACAGGTGGAAGAGCTCACCACGGGCCTAGGCCCGGGCAGCGAGATGGTGCTGCGTGACTACTCCGGGCTGGATGGAAACGCGGCGCCTGTCGAGGAACAGCTGGCACGCCTCCAGGGGTTCAGCTCGACGGACCTGATCGACCTCGGAACCATTGCCAGCGTCCTTGGTTTCAACCCGTCGTCGGATTCGCTGGATGCCGTAGTGCAACCCAAGGGCTACCGGTTGCTCTCCGGTATCAAGGCGGTTCCTCCCACGGTCGCCAACCGGCTGGTCGATCATTTTGACGGGCTGCAGAACCTCATGGCCGCCAATATCGATGACCTGATGGCCGTGGACGGCATCGGTGATCAGCGCGCCCGCACCGTCCGTGAAGGTCTCTCAAGAATCGCGGAAACCAGCCTGCTCGACCGCTTCATGTAGCCGCGCCTGAGACCAACCCTCACTCAAGGCTGAACGAGACCTCGTCGCTGACGCGCTCGCCCAGGCGGGTCTGGAACACGTACTGGCCGGCTCCGGGCACTGCGTCGACTGCGGCGCACTCGGGCGTGCTGCGGATCCTCCCCCACGTGAACCGCGCCGTCTCCGAATCTCCCGGTTCGATGGTCACCTCCAGGTCCTCCGCGCCCTCCTGGCAGTCCCTGGACGAGAAGATGCGGTCATCGCCGCTGGTGATGAGGAATTCCATCTGGGAAGTGCCGACGTTGATCGGGCAAGGAACATCACCGGTGTTGCTGACAGTCAGGGACAGGACCGGCGATTGGTCCTCTGCGTAGCTCTCCGAGTCGGTGCTGCCGGTGACTTTGACAGCGGCCGGGTTGCAGCTCTCACTGGCGGTTGCGGACGGTGTCGGAGACGGTGAAGCGGTAGCCGGGGCGGACGCGGTAGCTTCGGGAACAGCACCTGCGGAGTTTGCCGCGACGGGAGTAGGCTCCGGATCACCACGGAACAGGCCCGCGATGGCGATGGCCGCCCACACCAGAGCGCCTAGAAGCAAGAGCGCCAAAACCGCGGCCACCTGGCGTCGACGCCGGTACACCTGTGGGCTCGGTTTCCGCCGGGGGATTCTCACCCGGCTGCTGCCTGTACCTCCTGCCGAGCTCATGATTCAAGGCTAAGAGACACGGGGGCAGCAGCAGTGCGCACCACGCCGCAAAGCCTCCACTTCCGACCGAGCTTCGATAAGGTGGATCCTGCCCTTTTACCGAACACCTGGAGCTCACCGTGGACACTGCAGTGCTGCATGCCCGCCTGAGCGACTGGTTCGATAATGCTGCCCGCGACCTACCGTGGCGTTTACCCTCCCGGACGCCGTGGGGCGTATTGGTCAGCGAGATCATGCTTCAACAGACACCGGTCTCCCGGGTGCTGCCCGTGTGGGAGGAGTGGGTGACCCGCTGGCCGACGCCGGCCGACCTGGCCGCCGTTCCGTCAGGCGAGGCAGTTCGGCACTGGGGTCGACTGGGCTACCCGCGAAGGGCGCTCCGCCTGCACGCTGCGGCGACCGCCGTCGTCGTCCGTCATCACGGTGAGGTGCCCAGCTCGTATGATGCCCTGTTGGCGTTGCCAGGTGTCGGCACCTACACCGCTGCCGCCGTCGCCGCCTTCGCTTTCGGGCGCAGGGAGACCGTTGTGGATACCAATATCCGGCGGGTGCAGGCCCGCCTGGTGGGCGGCGCGGCACTGCCCTCGCCCTCGTTGACCGCGGCTGAGATGAAGCGGGCCGCGAACCTCATGCCCGACGACGACGACGCTTCCGTGCGATGGAACGTCGCCGTGATGGAGTTGGGTGCGCTCATCTGCACCGCCCGGACACCTGCCTGCGAACGTTGTCCTGTCCTCGACCGTTGTGCCTGGGTCGCGGCGGGGAGACCTGCCCCCACCTACGTGCCGAAGGGCCAGTCCTGGGCGGGCACGGACCGGCAGGTGCGCGGCGCCATCATGCACGTCCTGCGCCACGCGGAGACCCCCGTTCCGCGGTCGTTGATTCATGAGCGCCCTGTCGAGCTGACACACGGCACCCCCGCGACCCTGGAGAAACTGTACGGGCTGAACGCACCACTCGAGCAGCTGGAGCGCGCGCTCGACGGCCTCCTGTCTGACGGGCTTGCTGAAGAGACATTGCACGGACTGCAGTTACCCGCTCGCTGAATGGCGCGGCGGGATTGGTACCGGATCGTATCCGCCGGCTCTCCCGCTGAGGCCTATCCTGCTTCCATGGGATTCATCCGGGCAGCCCCGGCACTCACCGCCGCTGTGCTCTGCACCGCGTGTGCCGGCGGCGGAGCGAGCCCGCTTGCGTGCACGGAGATCGGCGCCGAGCCCGGCGTATCAGTCACTGTCGGGGAGGACATGGCGGACGCGATCGAGAACCCTGTGCTCGAGGTCTGCATTGACGGCTGCCGGACCTATCAGCTGGAGCTTCACCCCGGAAGTGAGACGGTCGATCTCGGCTGCGACTCTGACGAGCCGGACGGCAGCTGCGCAGGGAGTGCGCGGCCGAACGGCACCCTGGTGGGCTTCGTCAGCGTTGATGGGCTGACCGCCGAAGAGATTGGCGTGACGGTGATATCCGGCGGACAGTATTACCGCACTGCTGCCACTCCGGAAGTGGTCTATCCCAACGGTCGCGGTTGCCCTGGCGAGGCGCTCCAGCTTTCCCTCACCCTGGACCGTGGCGCTTTGTCCGCCTGACGCGGGACCGGTCTGACCCGGGATTCCGGACTAGAGTTCGCCGAACCCTGCCTTGACCGCACCCGCGATGTACTCGATGGCTTCCTGCGCCTGCGGGCCGGTTGCTTCGGCGCGAAGCTCCTGCCCCTCGCCGAGCGCGAGCGACATCAGCAGCATCACCGATTTTCCGTCGACGCCGTTGATGGTCACCTCGGCGTCCAGATCGGTGAGCGCCCTGGCGAGCACGGCAGCAGGCCGCGCATGCAATCCCATTTTGTTCGGCAGCGTCCAGGCGCCGGTCACCGGGATTCCGGCGGGTTCGTCCAGCGGTAACGAGTGGCCAGGAGCGGCCGCCCCGTGGGACACAAACGGCTCAAGTGACTCGGGGTCAATTGAAACGACGGCACCCTCGGCTGCCGTTGCAACCTCGTCGACCGTACTGCCGGACTCCGCCTGCACCGCCGCCGCTACCGAGCCTTCCACCAGGGCAGCCCGGGGCAGCCGGATCCTCGAGCGGGCGTCGGGAGCGAGAAATTCCAGTGTCATCTCCGCAGTCATGACCGCGGAGCCGAGGTCAGTGAGCACAACCACCCCGTCACCCTGATCTGCCTCTTCGAGCGCCGACTGCACCTTCTCAAGGCTCGTACCGATTCGCGGCGGGGAGTCACTGGTGCCGCCGGCGGCGACCATCTGAACGTTCGGCGCCATCTGTGCAGCGAGCTCAATCACGCCCTCGGCGATTTTGCTGCTGTGGGAAACGATGACCAGCCCGACGGTCACTGCTCCCGCCCCGCGGTGTCTGCTGCTGCCTGAAGAATCAGGGCCGTGGACTGCGCACCCGGATCGCGGTGGCCCGCGCTGCGCTCACCCAGGTAACTTGCCCTGCCTTTCCGTGCGATGAGCGGTTCAGTTGCCAGAGCGCCGGCCTGCGCGGCGTTGGCGGCGGCCTCGAGCACCTCCGTACTCGAGGCACCCGCCGACTTCGCCGTTTCGGCGGCCTCCACCGCGGGAGTCCAGGCGTCGATCATGGTCTTGTCCCCCGGCTCCGCCTTGCCGCGTGCCACCACGCCGTCGCGTGCTGCCGTCAGAAAAGCGACGACGGCGGCAGGATCGATCTCCGCTGCGTCACCAAGCGCGGTGGCCGCGCGAAGAAACGCCGTGCCGTACAAGGGTCCGGCCGCTCCGCCGACGGTGGACATCAGGGTCATGGCCGTGAGCTTGAAGACCGCCGCCGGTGTGTCCTGTCCGCCGCCGTCGAGCTTTGCCGTTACGGCCGCGAAACCGCGCTGCATGTTCTCGCCGTGGTCTGCATCGCCGATGACGCGGTCAAGTTCGATCAATTCAGCGCGATGCTCTGTGAGGACCTTGGAGGACTCACGGATCCAGGCTTCGGCCCAGTGTGCAGTCAAACCCATTTACACTCCCCATCGCAGGGCCGGCGTCCACACCGGCGTGTCCCAAAGTTCCACCATTTCATCGTCCAGCTTCAGCACTGAAATCGACGCGCCTTCCATCTCCAATGCCGTGATGTAGTTGCCCACGAGGGACCGCTCGACGGAGACGCCGCGTTCAGCAAGAACCTGACGAGCCCGGCGGTACACGATGTAGAGCTCGCTGGCAGGGGTTCCGCCCATACCGTTGACGAACAACAGAACACGGTCGCCTTCCGCCGACTTCAGGTCACTGAGGATCGGCTCCAGAAGGCGGTCCGTTATACCGTCAGCCTTCTCCATCGAGATGCGATGCCGGCCCGGTTCTCCATGAATGCCGATGCCAATTTCAATTTCTTCCTCGGTCAGCTCGAAGCTGGGTACACCGGCATGCGGCACGGTGCAGGCGGACAACGCCACGCCCATCGAGCGGACGTTGTCGTTGACGCGCTGGGCAATCTCCGCGACGGCGTCGAGGGAATCACCACGCTCCGCTGCCGCGCCGGCGATACGTTCCACAAGCACCGTCCCGCCAACGCCACGACGGCCGGCGGTGTACAGCGAGTCCTCCACCGCGACGTCGTCATTGATCAGGACGGAGCGGACCTCAACCCCCTCCGCCTGCGCCATCTCTGCGGCCGTTTCGAAATTCAGCACATCGCCGGTGTAGTTCTTCACGATGTGAAGAACGCCGGCGCCGCCGTCCACAGCGAGGGTGGCAGGGATGATCTGGTCCGGGGTGGGCGAGGTGAAGACAGCACCGGGCACCGCAGCATCAAGCATTCCCCGGCCCACAAATCCGGCGTGAAGGGGTTCATGGCCGCTTCCGCCGCCGGATACCAAACCCACCTTGCCCTGAACCGGCGCGCCCTTTCGGGTGATGAACAGTGGATCGGAATGAACCTCGACCAGGTCAGCGTGCGCGGCACCGAATCCCTCGACGGATTCGGTGACTACTGCCTGCGGGTCGTTGATCAGCTTCTTCATGCGAGTCTCCTTGACGGTGATCGACGGGTGAAAACCGGTTCGCCACTGATCGACCCGCTGTGTGTCCGCTACAGCAAGAAGCCTCACCCGGCGGGTCGCGAGGGTATTTGAACAGTACTCTGCGGCAGTGACGGTTGCCCAGACCCTATCCGTCCGACCCTGAGCCGCCAGCCCCCGGAAACAACTGTGGGAAGGACCAATTGGTCCTTCCCACAGGTGACGGGCTGGTGCCGCCGTAGTCAGTGCCGCCTATTTCTTGAACGCGTCCTTGATGTTCTCGCCGGCGTTCTTGAGGTTGGCCTTGCTCTGGTCTTTCTGACCTTCGGCTTCCATGTCCCTGTTGCCGGTAGCCTTGCCCAGGCCTTCCTGGATTTTTCCACCCAGCTTCTCGGCGTTGTTCTGCGCTTTCTCGTCTGCACCCATGGCGTTCCGCCTTTCGTCGACGTGTCCGTCCTCCAGTCGGGAGGACTCACCCGATATCCGAACTTTCGTCTCAAATACCAAGCACCCTTATTATATCGGCGGGAAGAGCCTCTGGCTAGGCAGAGGTCACAACTCCCGGATCATCCTTGTGTTGCCGAGCGTATTCGGCTTCACCCGCGCCAGGTCCAGAAACTCCGCCACACCCTCGTCGTGCGAGCGCAGCAGCTCCGAGTACACGACGGGATCAACCGCCGACTGATCCTCCATTACCCGGAACCCATGCCGGCGGAAGAACGCCTCCTCGAAGGTCAGGCAGAAAACCCGCCGCACTCCGATTGCGCGCGCTTCCTCCAGCAGAGAATTGACGACGGCGCTGCCTACTCCCCTGCCTCGTGCTCCCTCTGCGGTGGCAAGGGTACGGATTTCCGCGAGGTCCTCCCACATCACATGCAGTGCGCCACACCCCAGCACACCGCCGTCGTCGTCTTCGGCGATCTTGAACTCCTGGAGACCCTCGTAGTAGGCGACCGTTTCCTTCGCAATCAGGATGCGCTCTTCCGCGAGCGGGGCCACGAGCTGCTTGATGATCGGCACATCAGCGGTAGTTGCGCGACGGATTCGAAAGGAGTGGCTCATCTGATCCAGTCTAGGGACCTGCGCGCCCGCTAGATTCCCAGCTCGGCGGGCAGGTCGACCTTCTCACCGAGTACGTGCCGCGCGAGGAAGTGCTCGACGACGGAGTACCAGATCTTCGCGTGCTGCGGTTTGAGGATCCAGTGATTTTCGTCAGGGAAGTAAAGAAATCGGTGCTCGGTCTCCCCGTTGGGGCCTGCCGGCAGCGCAGACTTGGACAGCAATTCGTACCAGAGTCGCAGTCCCTCGCCGATCGGCACCCGATAGTCCTTGTCTCCATGGATGACGAGCATCGGGGTGCTGATCTTCCCCACGTGGGCGTGCGGGGAGTTAGCCAGCGCCATCTCCGGCGTCATTTCCTTCTCCCAGTAGAAGGAGGCGTCGGTGGTTGGGCCGAACTGATCCAACGCCCAGAGGCTCGCGTGGGTGACGATTGCGTTGAAACGGTCAGTGTGGCCGGCTACCCAGTTGGCCATGTAGCCGCCGAAGGAGCCGCCCATCGCGGCAGTCCGGTTCTCATCGATGTCCGAGCGGGCTACCACGGCGTCCGTCGCCGCCATCAGGTCCGTGTACGGCGCGTCTCCCCAGGCACCCCAGCCACGCTCGATCATCTTTTGGCCGTACCCGGTCGAAAGAGCGGGATCCGGCAGAAGCACGGCGTACCCCTTTGCTGCCAGCAGCCAGGGCGACCACCGCCACGTCCAGGCGTTCCACGATCCAAGCGGTCCGCCGTGAATCCAGAGCAGGAGGGGCGCCGGCTTTGATCCGTCCGCTCCTTCCGGCAGGACGAGGTAGGACTTCACGGGGTGCCCGTCCGCTCCGACAGTCTCCACGCGTTCGAGCCGGCCCGGGAGCTCAGGCCGCGCACTCGGAGCGGGCAACGGCACGACCGTCCCGGTAGCAAGGTCAATACGAACCGGCTCGGCAGGGAACTCGTACGAGCTGCGCAGGGCGTAGGCAGTGTCACCGTCGGGTGAGACCACGACGTCGGTGTACGCCGCAGCGTCCATGGTCACTCTGCGGACCTGGCCGGAGGTCACGTCCACCGAGAAGACCGGGCAGGCGCCGTCGTCGTCGGCTGTAGCGAGCAGGGCGCTGCCGTCCGGCAGCCAGGCGGCAGGAGAGGGCCAGCGGTCCCAGGCGTCCGCCAGCGGTGTCAGGTGCCCACCCAGGGCGGGAAGAAGACCAAGCTCCACGTTGGGCGGCACATCAGCACCGGTCCGGCGGCGCACCACCGCGACGATCGTTGAACTGTCCGGACTGATGGGGCCGGCGTCGTAATCGAAATCCGGGTGGTCCAGCAGGACAGTGCGTTCCCCCGTCGCAGCCTCAACCCGCACAAGAACCGACCGCTGATCACCGCCGGCGAGAGGCACGGTGTGGGAGGTAACCAGGAACGTGCCGTCCGGGCTCAACCGGGGAGTGGCGTTTCGCAGGCCCGGACCGAAGTCGGCGGTGACGTTGCGAAGTGTGAGGCGGGGTTCATCGTCGACTGTGACCGGTTCAGCCTCGCGCTGGACGTCCTCCTCAAGCAGGAAGTAGCGGGGCTCCGCCGGCCCCAGATCGGCGTCCCAGTGGCGCACGGGGTAGCCGCTGTGCAGAATCGCAGCGACCCCGGCTTCCTTGCGCGTCTTACGGCGCACCTCATCGTCCGCCTCATCGGTAGATCCCGCCAGCACCTCCGCTACTGCGACGACGGCGTCCGCTTTCGCTGCAGCGATGACGGACTGAATACCTCCTGGCCGGGAATGAACTATGCGGGCCTCGCCCCCGGCTGCGGGGAGTTTCCACAGCGCTGCGACGGGATCCTCATCGGATCCGTCCGGGTCCGGCCTTGAGGAGGTGAAGAGCAGGTCACCGCTGGGCACGAACGCGGCGCCTGACTCCCCCTTCGAACTGCGGGTAATGCGCCGAGCGGGCTCGTGTCCCGTGGGATCCAGTTCCCATAGCGCTGTGGCGTATGCGGTGCCCTTGGGGTTGAGGGTGGCTACCGAGGTAACAAGCCGTGTGCCGTCAATACTCAGGGTCAGACCGCTCAATCGCGGGAGGGAAACGAAGCGGTCCAGGTCGTGGAAGGCAGAGGCAGATTCAGCGGGGGTGGGCGAATCGGATGCAGATGTCATGCATCAATCTTTATCACCGGATGTGTCCTGCTTCACAGTCAGCGCCGGCCGCACCTGACGAAAATGCCCGCACCGGCGATGCGGTGCGGGCATTTTCGATCAGGCAGTTACAGTCACTCGGGAACGACAGCCTCGATCGCGGGCGGTGCATCCTCGATCTCCTTGGGTGCGCCGTGTCCGACGAAGGTGAAGCGAGCATCGTCGCCTTCGCCCTCGACGTCTACCGAGACGGTTTCGCCCGACTTCAGGTCTCCGAAGAGGATCTTCTCGGACAGCTGGTCCTCGATCTCGCGCTGGATGGTGCGGCGAAGCGGCCGTGCGCCCATCGCCGGATCGTAGCCGCGCGTGGCGAGCAGCACCTTGGCTGCGGGAGTGAGCTCGATGCTCATGCCCTTGTCCGCCATGCGCTTGCTCAGGCGCTCCAGGAACAGGTCGACGATCTGGATGATCTCGTCCTGTGTCAGCTGCGGGAACACCACGGTGTCATCAACACGGTTCAGGAACTCGGGGCGGAAGTGCTGCTTGAGCTCTTCCGTGACCTT
Source organism: Arthrobacter sp. (assembly GCF_031179385.1). Classification (GTDB taxonomy): domain Bacteria; phylum Actinomycetota; class Actinomycetes; order Actinomycetales; family Micrococcaceae; genus Arthrobacter_D. Next base: position 56,673 of record NZ_JAPSHV010000003.1, read on the forward strand.
CGCCTTGATGCGTGTGTAGCTCGTGTTGGTGTCGGTGCCCGACTGGAAGCCGGTCATGACGCCCTTCGAGATGTCCCGCGTACCCAGGTTGGTGGTCATGATGATCACGGTGTTCTTGAAGTCCACCACGCGGCCCTGGCTGTCGGTCAGGCGACCATCCTCAAGGATCTGCAGCAGCGAGTTGAAGAGGTCGGCGTGCGCCTTCTCCACCTCGTCGAACAGCACCACGGAGAACGGACGACGACGGACCTTTTCGGTGAGCTGTCCGCCTTCCTCGTAGCCCACGTACCCCGGGGGCGCTCCGAAGAGACGGGAAACCGTGTGCTTCTCGGAGTATTCCGACATGTCGAGCGTGATCAGGGCGTCTTCGTCGCCGAAGAGGAATTCCGCCAGCGCCTTGGCCAGCTCGGTCTTACCCACACCGGTAGGGCCGGCGAAGATGAACGAGCCACCCGGGCGCTTCGGATCCTTGAGGCCGGCACGAGTACGACGGATTGCCTGGGAGATTGCCTTGATGGCGTCGTCCTGGCCGATAACCCGCTTGTGCAGCTCCTCTTCCATCTTGAGCAGCCGGGAAGACTCTTCCTCGGTGAGCTTGAAGACCGGGATGCCGGTGGAGTTGGCGAGAACCTCGGCGATCAGTTCCTCATCAACCTCGGCGATGTCATCGAGACCACCGGACTTCCAGCGGCGCTCCTTGTCCATGCGCTCGTCGTGAAGCTTCTGCTCACGATCCCGCAGGCGGGCGGCGCCCTCGAAGTCCTGGGCGTCAATAGCGGATTCCTTCTCCCGCTTTACCGAGGCGATGCGCTCATCGATCTCCTTGAGCTCCGGCGGCGCGGTCATGCGGCGGATACGGAGACGCGCTCCGGCTTCGTCGATGAGGTCAATTGCCTTGTCCGGGAGGAACCGGTCGGAGATGTAGCGCTCGGCAAGGTTCGCGGCCGAGGCGAGTGCCGCATCGGTGATGGACACGCGGTGGTGCGCCTCATAGCGGTCGCGCAGCCCCTTCAGAATCTCGATGGCGTGCGCCACCGAAGGCTCCTGAACCTGGATGGGCTGGAAGCGGCGTTCCAGCGCGGCATCCTTCTCAATGTGCTTGCGGTACTCATCCAGCGTGGTTGCGCCGATGGTCTGCAGCTCGCCGCGGGCGAGCATGGGCTTCAGGATGGAAGCCGCATCGATTGCGCCCTCGGCGGCACCGGCACCGACGAGCGTGTGGATCTCGTCGATGAAGAGGATGATGTCACCGCGGGTGCGGATCTCCTTCAGAACCTTCTTGAGGCGTTCCTCGAAGTCACCGCGGTAGCGGGAACCGGCAACCAGCGAGCCGAGATCCAGGGTGTACAGCTGCTTGTCGCGGATGGTCTCAGGGACGTCTCCGCGGACAATTGCCTGTGCCAGACCCTCGACGACGGCGGTCTTGCCGACGCCGGGCTCACCGATGAGCACCGGGTTGTTCTTGGTGCGGCGCGAGAGGACCTGCATCACTCGTTCCATCTCGAGCTCGCGGCCGATGACCGGATCCAGCTTGCCCTCGCGGGCGGCCTGCGTGAGGTTGCGGCCAAACTGGTCCAGCACCACGGAACCTGCAGGAGTGCCCTCCTGCTGCTGACCCCCGGACGCCACGGGCTCTTTGCCCTGGTAGCCGGAAAGCAGTTGGATGACCTGCTGGCGGACACGGTTCAGGTCAGCGCCGAGCTTGACCAGGACCTGCGCCGCAACGCCCTCACCCTCGCGGATGAGGCCGAGCAGGATGTGCTCGGTTCCGATGTAGTTGTGACCGAGCTGGAGCGCCTCACGGAGAGACAGCTCAAGCACCTTCTTGGCACGCGGAGTGAAGGGGATGTGACCGGAGGGAGCCTGCTGGCCCTGCCCGATGATCTCCTGCACCTGCTCGCGCACCGCGCCCAGGGAAATGCTGAGAGATTCAAGCGCCTTCGCAGCGACGCCCTCACCCTCATGAATTAGCCCAAGCAGGATGTGCTCGGTGCCGATGTAATTGTGGTTGAGCATGCGGGCCTCTTCCTGGGCCAGCACTACAACTCGACGGGCACGATCCGTAAATCTCTCAAACATGAGACACACTCCTAGCTAACGCGTAATTCGATGCTACGTGCCGATGGAAGGCTTGTGGGGCGTGTTCGCCACAGGCGAGATAGCCCGGTGAGGCAGGAGTGCGTGCCCCGAGACCCAGCTAGCGCTGTGCGGCGCGGTATGCCTCGATGATTTCCGAATTGACCCGTCCCCGCGAGGAAACGTTGTAGCCGTTCGCTTTGGCCCATTCACGGATTTGCGAGGCTTCCTGGTTTCTGGAAGCCGGTGCGCTCTGGCGCTGTTTCGGCTGGCTTTCACGCCGGCCTGCCGAGACATAGCTGGAAAGAGCGCTTCGAAGCTCCTCGGCGTGTGCCGCCGAAAGGTCTATTTCATACTGCGTACCGTCGAGGCCGAACCTCACGGTTTCATCTGCCTCGCCGCCGTCGAGGTCGTCAATCAGGATGATTTTGACTTTCTGCGCCACGATAATCTCCTCAATCGGCCCCGGATCAGTATTCCAGAATAATTATCCTCCGCAATAAAGCCAAACGTCAAAGAGAAAGAATCGAACCTGAGTTCTTACTTCTCCTCGGCTGCGGCATCCTCTTCCGGTGGAAGTTTTGTTATTGCATTCTCCCGATTGGTCCGCTCCACCGATTCCGCTTCCCGCTCGGCCCGGTCCGCATTGAAGATCGCCTTCATGACGAAGTAAAAGATGAGCCCCACTGCGAGGGATGGGAGGAGAACTGTCAAATACTCCATGAATTAACCAAGCTCCGGCTTCAGCAGCGGGAATAGGATCGTTTCCCGGATACCGGCGGAAGTGAAAAGCATGACGAGTCGATCGATTCCCAGGCCGATTCCACCCATCGGCGGGGCTCCGTATTCGAGTGCACGAAGGAAGTCCTCGTCCAGTTGCATGGCTTCCTCGTCCCCGGCAGCCGCGCGCAGCGACTGCTCGGTGAGGCGCTCGCGCTGGATCACCGGGTCAATGAGCTCGGAGAACGCGGTTCCCCTTTCCATCCCTCCGATAATCAGGTCCCAGGCTTCGATCAACTGAGGCTGATCCCGGTGAGGGCGGGCCAACGGCTGGGCAGAGGGCGGGTAATCGTAAACGAACGTCGGCTGCAACAAAGTGGGTTCGACAATTTCACTGAAAAGTTCGAGGACGAGTTTTTCCTCGCCCCACGCGGGATCCACCGAAATTTCCCGTTCGGCTGCGACCGCGAGGAGCGTTTGCTTCGGGGTTTGGGGCGTGATCTCCCGGCCGACGGCTTCCGAGAGTCCGGGATAAACGCCCAACCAGCGCCATTCACCGTCGAGATCAATGGTGCCGGCCGGAGTCTCGATCTGCCTCGAGCCAAGGAGATCCGCGCAATTGAGGATGATCTCCTTCATTCGCTCGGCCATGACGAACTGGTCGGCATAAGCCTCGTAGCACTCGAGCATCGTGAATTCAGGGCTGTGCGTCGAATCAACACCCTCATTGCGGAAAATCCGGCCAATTTCGTAGACTCGGTCGATTCCACCGACGACGGCGCGCTTGAGATAGAGCTCCAGCGCGATGCGCAGAGTCATCTTCTGGTCAAAAGCGTTGACGTGCGTCTCGAATGGACGCGCCGCCGCCCCTCCATGGACGAGCTGCAGAATAGGGGTTTCAACTTCGATGTATTCACGCTGATGCAGGGTCTCCCGGATACTGCGCGTGATCATCGCGCGCGTCCGGACCATCTGCCGCGCTTCCTCCCGCACCAGCAGGTCGACGTAGCGCTGGCGGACCCGGGTCTCCTCATTGACGCCTGCGTGCAGTGTCGGCAGTGGGCGCAGGGCCTTGGACGCCATCATCCAGCCGGAAGCCATGACGGAGAGTTCACCGCGCCGTGAGCTGATGACCTCGCCGGTGACCTGCACATGGTCGCCCAGGTCGACGGTCGCTTTCCAGTCTGCGAGCGCTTCCTCACCCACAGCGGCAAGGCTCAACATGGCCTGCAGACGGGTACCGTCACCCTCCTGCAGGGTTGCGAAGCAGAGCTTTCCCGTGTTGCGCAGGAAGACCACACGCCCGACGACGCTGACGTTCTCCCCCGTCGACTCACCGGCTTCCAGGTCAGCGAAGCGTTCGCGGATCTCAGCCAGCGACGAACTCCGCTCCGGCTTGACGGGATACGGCTCATCACCGCGCTCCAGCAGTCGGGCACGCTTCTCCATGCGGATGCGCATCTGCTCATTGAATTCTTCGGCGGAGAGGATTGGCTCAGTGGTCACGATATCCAAGGTTACCGGTTCAGCTCTGGACGCCCACCGGATCAGCCGCGAGCGGCTGGTTGTCGATGAGCCGAACACTCCCTACGCGGGCGGCGATAAGTGCCAGTCCGTCACCTGTGAAGGGCGTGTCCCGGCAGTTGAAGGCGAGCGGCTCCAGTGTTTCCGGATCCACCACCTCGAAATATTCCAGCTTCACCAGTGGCTGGCTTTCAACCAGCGCGACGGCGGAGTCCAGGTCGAGCGGCTCACACCGGGAGGCTCGCTCGGCCAGGAGCCGCAACGCGCGAGACAGGACGAGGGCGGCCTCTGATTCTGCCGTACTCAGGAACCGGTTACGGCTTGAGAGCGCCAGCCCTTCTGCGGAGCGGACGGTAGGGACCGCCCGGATCTCCGCGGCGAAGTTGAGGTCACGTGCCATCCTGCGGATCAGGGCTAGCTGCTGGGCATCCTTCTGCCCGAAATACGCTCGATATCGGACATCAGCCGCGGGCCATGCCAGATGCAGCAATTTGGCGACAACAGTCAGCATGCCGTCGAAATGTCCCGGCCGGAACTCGCCCTCGAATCTCTCACCGAGCAGACCGGCAGACAGCCGGACCAGCGGCTGGCCGCCGGGATACATCTCTTCCGGTGATGGAGCGAAGATCAGGTCAACCCCGCAGTCTCCCAAAAGTTCGGCATCGGCTTCAAGCGTCCGCGGGTAGCGGTCAAGGTCGTTCGGATCACCGAACTGCAGCGGGTTCACGAAAATGGTGGCCACAACGACGTCGTTCTCTTCCCGCGCGGCGCGGGCAAGCGCCGCGTGACCCTCATGCAGGGCGCCCATGGTGGGAACGAGTCCAAGGCTGCGGCCGCCGGACGTCAGCAACTCGATGGTCGCCGCACGGAGTTCGGCTGCGGTGGAGATGATTCGTGGGCTCATTCGGTTCCTTTCTGCCAGGACGATGTGAGGGCGTCGGTGATCGCCCGTGCCTGGTCGGCGCTGAGCAGGCCTCGATCAACCGCGCGGCGGGCGGTCACCTCGGCGAGCCTGATGTATGCGAGATGGATGTCTTCCGGCACGTCTGTGAGGGCTGCCGCGTGGGCTGCGACCGTTCCGGCGTCACCGCGCGCGACAGGTCCGGTCAGCGCACCCTCACCGCCGGCGAGGGCGTTCTCGAGCGAGGCCCGCATCAGGGGTCCGAGGAGCCGGTCCGGCCGCTCCACTCCTATGCTCGTGAGCAACTGGGTGGACTGCGCGGCGAGGGTTACCAGGTGGTTCGAGGCGTGCGCCAGCGCAGCGTGGTACACAACCCGGTCCTCCTCCTCGATGACCACAGGCTCTGCTCCCATCTCGACCACGAGCGCCTGCGCCACCGGGAGTATCGCGGCCGGTGCCGTGACGCCGAACGTGCAGTCAGGCAACCGTGTGAGGTCCAGGCTCATACCGGTGAAAGTCATCGCCGGATGGAGGGCGAGCGGGATGGCGCCCAGGGCGCGCGCAGATTCGAGGACGGCCGTGCCGAACCGGCCGGAGGTGTGAGCGACGAGCTGCCCCGGCTGCCAGGCACCGACCGCGGCGAGGCCGGAAACGAGTTCCGGGAGGGCGTCGTCGGGCACTGCCAGTAAAACGAGTTCAGCGCGCTCCACGATCGCTGGAATCTCAAGCACCGGGACGCCGGGAAGCAGGTTCTCCGCCCGCTCGCGGCTGGCTTCCGAAACTGCCGAAACGCCGACGACGGCGTGCTCAGCCGCGCGGAGAGCAGCCCCCAGTACTGCTCCCACCCGGCCTGCGCCGATGACCCCGACCCCAAGGCGGCCTGGCTTCCGGCGCGGCTTCTGCGAGCGGGAATCGGGACGGCCCGGAAATTCAGGAACGCTCATGTGCTGGACCCTCCTGGTAGGTCGGCGGCGGAGGCATGACGGGAGTTTCGGGTGGAACGTTCGGTTCTGCGGCGATCTCCTCGGCCGGCACCGGCCGCATCCACTGCTCCGGGACACTGCGCCTGCGGGCCTCCGCGGCCCGGGAGGCCTGCTCATGGAAGAGTCGCCAGGCATCCTCCGCGGCGATCTGCTGCACACGGGGAGCTACCGGTCCCGGCGTGGTGTGGAAGATGAGGTCAGCGACGCCGAACCTGCGTGCCAGCGGTCCCTGGTGCAGTGCCAGCGACTGGGTCCGTTCATGAGGTACGACGGCGAGCTGCCGCCACCAGGCGCCGGACCGGGCCAACAACGCGGTGTCCGTCACGGCCACACCATTTCGCCGCCAGGCCAGCGGGGCAATCAGGCGGGCCCGCTTGGGAGTGGTGATGAAACCGGCGTCGGAATCCCGTCCGGCGAGACCGGCGGAAAAGACCTCAACCGGAGAACCCGTTCCGGGATCGGGGAGCACAAGCGCCATCACCTGGAGGACCTCGTCGAGCGTTCCCACTGGCAGGAGCGTTGCCCGTGCCTGCGCCTCGCCACTGACGGAAGCACCATATCCGGCGACGTTCACGGTGACCTTGTACCAGCCCTTGAGGCGCCATAGCGGTGATTGCACCACGCCTACCGCCTGCACACGCCCGGGCGGCACGGTTTGGGTCCGCGTGTCGAGGAGACCGTAGCGGATCCGGATCCCGTCCGGCGAGATGGCCGCCCGGAAGTTGAAGCCGGTGTTCAGGACGTTCCAGTAGCCGCCAACGACACCGATGAGGATGGGTACGAGAGCTGCAAGCAGTGCGCCCGTATCAAGCACAACGGCGAAGACCACCACGCCGACCAGTCCGAGCAACACCGCCACCGTATTGCCCGAGAGGACCGCCGACCCGATGACCCGCGCCGGCGTGAGGGCGAGCACCTCCCGTTCCGGCGCTTCGGGAATGTCCTGCGGATGCTCGGGGTCCACGACAATTCCTGCCGCACGGGCAAGGATCGTGGCGCGGAGTTTCTCGGCCTCACCCAATCTGAGGAAGGAGAGCCGCACTGCCGATTCGCCGGCGTCGGCCACATCGAACTTCAGCTCCGCGAGCCCGAAAACCCGCGCGAGAAAGGGCTGGACGACGTCGATGGCCTGGACCCTGTCCAGGCGCGCCTGCCGGTGCTGGCGGAAGATGACGCCGGAATTGACCCTCACATGTTCCTCGGTGACCTGATACCGGGTGTAGAACCAGGAGAGGAAGAAACCCGCAGCGATCAGCAGTACAACGCCGGCCCCGATTGCAACAGCAATGGCCAGGTTGTCGACCGATTCTCCCCGGAACCCCCTCGGTTCCCCGATCAGGAGTCCCTCGAACCAGTCCCTTCCCCCGAAAAAGATGAGCGCCGCGATGGCGATCCAGCCGCGCACCAGCGGCGAGATGATGTGCACCCGCTTCCATTCATCCGGCGAGCCGGACAAGATTGCCGGGTCGGGTTCTGCGTTGCTCACAGTCCAGCCAGTTTCGCTTCACCGCGTGCTGAGAGCTGCTCGCGCAGACGTGCTCCCTCGCTTGAAGGAAGCCCGGGGATCTCAGCGTTGGTGCCCGGGGATGCGGTGTGCAGCTTGAGGGTGCACAGCCCGAGGGCGCGTTCGATCGGCCCGACCGCGACATCCACGTACTGCATGCGGCCGTAGGGAACGACCATGGTGCGCTGGAAGAAGATTCCGCTGCGGATCAACAGATCCTCGTTGCGCTCGGCGTAACCGATGGCCCGCACCTGCCTCGGCAGCAGGAGTCCGCGCCAGGCGGCAAAGATGACGACGACGGCAGGCAGCAGCCATGCGAGCAGCAACGGAAGCCGCGGGAGGACACCGGTCAGCAACAGGATGAGCGGCACTGAGAAAATAGCCAGGAAAATGAAGCTGCCGATTGCCCACCCCGCGAGGCGCACCTTCAGATACTTCGGCGACACCCGCGTCCATTCAATGCCCGCCGGATCTATCGGTTCCCTACGCATACTCCCCCTCGCCGCTCTCCCGGGACGTGCCTGATCCGGCCTCGTCATCCGGGGGCAGCTTGCAGAAACTCTCTACGATCAATCCTGTTCCGATCATGACTATGCCACCGGCGATCAACGCCAGCGAACCCCACACCGGACCGAGGTTGCTTCGCACGCCTACCAGGATCAGCTGGTCTGCGAGGATGCCGACGTGCCATCCCGTGGTCAGCGCTCCCGCATAGGCGGTTGCCTGGGCCAGCACCACCGTGCGGGCCGCCAGAATCGGGTTCAGTACCCGGTTGCGGTTGCCCGAGCGCCAACGCCTCACCCTGAACCCGAACACCAGCGTCACGGCGACGACTGCGGCGATTGTGAGGAGGGAGCTGAGCGGAAGCGACGGCGTGGGATAGCCGTTCCTGGTGGCCCACCAGTTGATCAGCCACCCCGCGGCGCCGAACACGAGGCCGATAAGAAAAAGCCAACCTATTCGGATTGATCCCACTGGTTTGTTCAGGCCCCCTCGAACGGTATGAGCCCGGGGAGGTCCTCCGCCTGTTCCGCCAACTCGGTGACAGGCCGCCCGGAAAGGGTTGCGGTTCCGTCCATCCACGCCCAGGGTTGCAGGACGAACGCCCGCTCAGCCGCCCGGGGATGCGGCAGCGTCAGCCTCTCATCTTCCAGCACGAGGTCACCGTAGGTGATGATGTCCACGTCGAGCGTCCTGGGACCCCACCGTACGATTCGCACCCGGTGGTGTTTGTTTTCCACTGCCTGGCAGTGGTCGAGCAGTTCATATGGCCCGAGATCGGTTTCGATCTCGACCACCATGTTGAGGTAGTCGGGCTGCTCCGGACCGCCGACCGCTTTGGTCTGCACGATCGGCGAGACTTCCCGCAACCGGACGTTCGGGGAATCGACAAGGTCAGCAACGGCGAGGGAGAGGGTGTCCCGGCTTTCCCCGAGGTTGCTGCCCAGCGCGAGTATTGCCCGCACCGTACCGCTCATGTGCGCTCCCGATAGATCGAGACCGCAACGTCCCCGAACGGAACCTCGATGGGTGCCTTCGGCTTGTGAACGGTGACTTCAACGGCTTCCACGGCGAAGGTTGCCAGAACGGAGGAAGCGATGCGCTCTGCAAGAGACTCGATCAAATCGAGCGGCTCGCCGGTGATGAGCTCCACGATCTGCTCGGCCAGCTCCCCGTAATGAGCGGTTTTGGTGAGGTCATCGCTCTGCCCCGCGGGCCGCAGGTCAAGATGAAGTACGACGTCGACAACGAAGGGCTGCCCATCGCGCCGCTCATGCTCGAAAACGCCATGATGGCCGACGGCGGTGATACCCGTCAGGGTGATTGTGTCCTGCCGCGCGGGCAGGCTGGGCGCCATAGCCGCCTACCTGGTCCAGGCTGCGGCGACCTTGACCGCATCCAGGTTCGCCGCGACGTCGTGCACGCGGACGCACCATGCGCCGTGGGCGGCAGCGAGGGCGGTGACCGCAATGCTGGCGCTGTCGCGTTCCGACGGAGGGGCCGCTTTGCCCGCCGAACTGAGCAGCGAGCCGAGGAAGCGCTTGCGGGAGGCGCCGACGAGGATGCGATGGCCGAGGACTTCCAACCGTTCCAGCGAACCCAGCAGCGCCCAGTTGTGGCTGTCGTTCTTGGCGAAGCCGATTCCGGGATCGACGATGATCTGCTCCTGCGATACTCCGGCGGCGTAGAACTTCTCCCGGATGTTGGTGAGCTCTGTAATCACGTCGTCAACGACGTCGTCGTAGTTGGCGAATGTCGCCATGGTCTGCGGGTTGCCGCGCTGGTGCATCAGGACGTAGTGGACACCGCGTTCGGCCACGAGGTCGGGCATCTCCGGATCGAATTCCAGCCCGGAGACGTCGTTGATGATGGCCGCGCCGGCCTCGATTGCCTTCGCTGCGGTGGACGCGTTCATAGTGTCGACGCTGACGAGCGCGCCGGCCTTCACGAGGGTTGAGATGACAGGGATGATGCGCTTCTGTTCGTCTTCGGCCGAGATGCGATCAGCGTTCGGACGGGTGGATTCCCCACCAACGTCCACGATGTCGGCTCCCGCGTAGTGCATGCGGAGACCCTCTGCAATGGCGTCATCCGCTGTCGCGAACTTGCCTCCGTCACTGAAGGAATCGGGGGTGACATTGAGAATCCCCATCACCAGCGACCGATCGGTAGGCAGATCCGCGAAGGACTTGCGGACCCGGGTCGGACGCAGGACTGGAATGGGCGAAGTTGCCGGTCCGGTTCCTGGAGCTGCCGCGAGTGAATCCATGAAGTTGCTGTGTCCTATCTTCCGAGTATCAGGCTCATGGCCTCGGCCCGTGTGGCGGCGTCCCGCACCTGCCCACGCACCGCCGAGGTGACCGTTTTTGCTCCTGGCTTGCGGATCCCCCGCATTGACATGCACATGTGCTCGCACTCGATGACTACTATGGCGCCCTTTGGTTGCAGGTACTCCATCAGCGCATCAACGATCTGCGTGGTGAGGCGTTCCTGAACCTGCGGCCGCCTCGCGAAGATTTCCACCAGTCGCGCCAGCTTGCTCAGACCGGTGACCTTGCCGTCATCAGAGGGGATGTACCCGATGTGGGCTGACCCGTGGAATGGTACTAGGTGATGCTCGCAGGTCGAGTAGAACGGGATGTCCTTGACCAGGACAAGTTCTTCGTGATCGATGTCGAAGGTTGTCGACAGGATGTCTTTCGGGTCCTGATGGATACCGGCGAAAAACTCGGCGTAAGCCCGGGCCACCCGCTTCGGGGTGTCCAGCAGTCCATCCCGAAGCGGATCCTCACCGATCGCCGCAAGGATCTCACGGACCGCTCGCTCGATTCTCGGCTGATCTACCGTGGAACCACTGGCCGCCAGCGCGGCATCAACCATCTCATCGTCAAAATCGGTCACGCCAAGAATCCTATCCCGGCCCGTGTGGCCGTCCCGCTAGTCGTTACGAGGCTTGACCGGGCCCCTGTGGGCGGTCGGCACCGGTATTTCCGGTTGTTCCGCCCTTGTCCTGCGGTTCGGTTTCGGGTTCCGGCAGCCCATCACCGGTGACGTCGAAGTCAGCCGGGAGGTTTGCGTCGGCGATTTGGTCCTGCGGTGACACGCTCTCCGGATCCGGTTCGCCGGCAGCCTCGGCTTCCTCACGCTCGCGGGGGGTGACCACCGGGGGCAGCGAATGCACGGGCCGACTGTCCTTCGACAGCCAGATGCTGCGTGCGTCCCGCTTGCGGATGTCGGCGAAGACCTCTGCGATTTCTGCCTGATTCAGCGTCTCCCGTTCAAGCAGTTCGAGAGCCAGCCGGTCCAGGACGTCACGGTTCTCGGTGAGGATCGCGTACGCCTCGTCGTGAGCATTGTCGACGAGGCGGCGCACCTCTTCGTCGACGATGTAGGCGATGTGATCGGAGTAGTTGCGCTCGTGGCTCATGTCGCGGCCCAGGAACGGCTCGCCGCCGCCCTGCCCGAGCTTCACGGCACCGATGCGCTCGCTCATGCCGTACTGCGTGACCATTTTCCGGGCCGTCGCCGTAGCCTTCTCGATGTCATTGGAAGCACCGGTTGAGGGATCGTGGAAGACGATCTCCTCGGCCACGCGGCCGCCCATGGCGTACGCCAGCTGGTCGAGCAGCTCGTTTCGCGTGATCGAGTACTTGTCATCGGCGGGCAGCACCATGGTGTAGCCGAGCGCGCGACCGCGGGGCAGGATGGTCACCTTGGTGACCGGATCCGTGTTGCGCAGGGCGGCAGCAACAAGCGCGTGACCGCCCTCGTGGTAGGCCGTGATCTTCCGCTCCAGCTCCTTCATGACGCGGCTGCGCTTCTGCGGTCCGGCAATCACCCGGTCAATAGCCTCGTCAAGAGCACGGTCATCGATGAGCTGGGCGTTGGACCGCGCTGTGAGCAGGGCGGCCTCGTTCAACACGTTCGCAAGGTCGGCACCGGTGAAGCCGGGTGTCTTCTTCGCGACGGACTGAAGGTCGACGCCGGGCGCCATCGGCTTACCCTTTGAATGAACCTGCAGGATGCGGTGGCGCCCGCCCATGTCCGGAGCCTCGACGCCGATCTGCCGGTCGAACCGGCCCGGTCGCAGCAGCGCCGGGTCAAGCACGTCGGGGCGGTTGGTCGCCGCGATAAGGATGACGTTGGTGGTCGCGTCGAATCCGTCCATCTCGACCAGGAGCTGGTTCAGGGTCTGCTCGCGTTCGTCATTGCCGCCGCCCACGCCCGCACCGCGGTGGCGGCCGACGGCGTCGATCTCGTCCACGAAGATGATCGCGGGAGCGTTCGACTTGGCCTGCTCGAACAGGTCACGGACACGGGAGGCACCGACGCCGACGAACATCTCCACGAAGTCCGAACCGGAAATCGAATAGAAAGGCACTCCTGCCTCACCGGCAACCGCGCGGGCAAGAAGGGTCTTACCGGTTCCCGGAGGGCCGTACAGAAGGACGCCTTTGGGAATCTTTGCGCCGAGGGCCTGGAACTTTGCAGGCTCCTGCAGGAATTCCTTGATCTCGTGAAGTTCTTCGACCGCCTCGTCGGCACCGGCTACGTCGTTGAACGTCACCTGCGGCATGTCCTTATTGATGAGCTTGGCCTTTGACTTGCCGAACTGCATCACCTTGGAGCCACCGCCCTGCATCCTGCTGAGCAGGAACCAGAAGATCACACCAAGGATCAGAATGGGCAGGATCAGTCCGAGGATGCTGGTGAACCAGTTGTTCTCGACAGGCTGGTCGGTGAAGCCGTCAACCTCGGAGCTGTTGATGGCGTCGACCACATCTTCAGCACGGGCAGCGCTGAAGAAGAAGGAGATGTTCCGGCCGAGGTCTTCATACTCATCGCGCAGGGTGAGGTCGACGCGCTGTTCGCCGTCGTAAATCTTGGCCTGCTCCACTTCATTGCTGGAAAGGAGTTCCAGGCCGACATTGGTGTCGACGCGGGCGCCGCTGGTGTTGAACACGGAAGGCAGGATGACCAGGAGTGCAGCGACAGCCAGCACGATCCAAAAGATCGGTCCTTTGAAAATGTTCTTGAATTTCATTCAACTCAGGGCTGAGTGCCCTGTCCCTCCTGCTTAACGGCCACGATGGCGCCCGGTTGTCACGCTGCGCATCCCCAGTGAGGTGCACCCAACGTGCTACCAGCTTTACATTCCCTGCAGAATCCACGCGCATGCAGGGCGGAAAGTTCCCTCTGGGCGTACAGGACCGCCGTTTTACTCGTAGACGTGGGGCGCAAGCGTACCGATGAAGTCCAGGTTGCGGTACTTCTCCGCGAAGTCCAGTCCGTACCCGACCACGAACTCGTTGGGGATGTCGTAGCCGACGTACTTCACGTCGATGGCGACCTTCGCAGCATCCGGCTTGCGCAGCAGGGTGCAGATTTCCACCGAGGCGGGCCCACGCGAGAGCAGGTTCGCCTTGAGCCAGGAAAGCGTAAGCCCGGAGTCGATGATGTCCTCGACGATCAGGACATGCTTGCCCATCAGGTCCGTCTCGAGGTCCTTGAGGATCCGTACGACGCCCGAGGACTGGGTTCCGGAGCCATAGGAGGACACCGCCATCCAGTCCATGGTGATGTGGGAGTGCATGGCGCGGGCGAGGTCCGCCATGATCATTACGGCGCCCTTCAGCACACCGACGATGAGCACGTCCCGGTCGGAGTAATCGCGGTCAATCTCCGCGGCCAGCTCCTGCACGCGTTGCTGAATCTCTTCCTTGGTGTAGAGAACGTGCTTGAGGTCCGACTGAACGTCGTTTGAATCCACCAATTGCTCCCGGATTTAGAGGTTTTTTCTAAGGACAAGACTGCCATAGCTTGGGTCCCCTTGGGGAACCCGGGAACCCCTCACCTGACGGTAGGCGCTCACCTTCCCGCCGAGCTGCACCGGACCCGCCGAACCGGTGCGCCGCAGCAGGTTTTCGGCGGCCAGCAGCCGCTCGAAACTCGGTTGCACGCCGCCCAGTTCGACGACGGCGAGCGCCAAGACCCGCTGCCGGATCGCAGGCGGCAGGGCACGCAGGGCGTCCTCGGACAGCAAGAGCTGCGCACCGTCGTCGTGCTCTGTGTTGTCAGCCTCCGCGCTGACCGCCGGCTTTCTGAGCCGTTCATACTCCGACGCGGCGAGTTCGTCCAGATAGGCGGCGTCCTGGGCGAGGATGCGGGACGTGCGGTAGAGCGATTCGGCGATGCCGGGACCGAGCGCGTCCTCCAGATATGGCAGCACCTGCGTGCGTACGCGTGAGCGGGTCAGTGCGGGATCGGTGTTGGTGGGGTCATGCCACGGCATCAGCCCCATGAACCGGCAGATTTCTTCTGTCTCCATGCGCCGCAGGCCAAGGAACGGTCGCAGATAGACTCCCCGCCGGGCCGGCATCCCGCTGAGCGAACGCGTCCCGGAGCCGCGCGCCAGGCCGAGCAGTACCTGCTCCGCCTGGTCGTCGAGCGTGTGGCCGAGCAGGACGGCCGCGGCTCCCTGCTGTTCTACAGCTGCGTCAAGGGCTTCGTAGCGTGCTGTCCTGGCTGCCGCCTCGGGACCCATCCCGGTAGTGGCCACCCGGACCCGACGCACCTCCACCCCGTCGAGGCCCAGTCCGGCGAGTTGAGTCCGTGCCGATTCTGCGACGTCAGCACTGTCCGGCTGCAGCCCATGATCGACGACGACGGCACCTACCCGGTACTGCCCGCTGTGCTCGAAGTAGGCGGCAGTGGCCGCCAGCGCCAGCGAATCCGTGCCGCCGCTGCAGGCCACCAGGATGCGGGATCCCAGGGCGATCCGTGCTTCGTCAAGCGCAGCACGGATGAGATTCCTCGCCGTGCCAACCGTAGGGCTGAGTCGTGGGCGCCGGGTCACAGCCCCATCCGGCGGATCCACTCTGTGGGGGCGTGGATCTCCTTCTCCGTGGGAAGGTTCTCCGCCCGCTCCCAGACCCTGTTGAAGCCTTCCATGCCGGCTGCGTCAACCACCGCGCGGACAAAGCGGGCACCGTCGCTGTACTGGCGCATCTTGGCATCCAGGCCCAGGAGGCGGCGAATGAACTTCTCCACCGGTCCCCTGGTCTTCCCGCGGGCATTGAACCGGCGGCGAATGGTCTTGACTGTGGGCACGATGCTGGAGTCGACGGCGTCCATCACCACGTTGGCGTGCCCTTCCAACAAACTCATGACGGCGGTGAGGTGTGAGAGGCGCGCCTTGTCTTCCGGGTCCTGGAGCAGGGACAGGATACCGCCGTCGCCGGGCGGCACGCCGTCGTCGTCGTGCTGTTCCTGATTGTTCTGCTGACCGCGGGAGGGCAGCGACTTCAGCGCGTTGGCAAGGCGCTCGGCCAGTGTGTCGGCCTTGTCTGCCAGCCCGACCGTGAGCTTTGATATGTGCTCCATCATGTGGTCTTTCAGCCACGGAGCAGCGGCGAACTGCACCCGGTGCGTCTGCTCATGGAGGCACACCCAGAGCCGGAAATCAGCCGGTTCGACGTTCAGTTCCCGCTCCACGGACACGATGTTCGGTGCCACGAGCATGAGGCGACCGCCCGGACCGCGTGCAGAGGCGACAAAGGGATCGTACTGGCCAAGCACCTTGCTCGAGAGGAAGGCCAGGATGGCGCCCATCTGAGCGCCCGTGACCGTGCCGCCGAGTGCGGCGTTCGCGGCTTTCAGCTGCTCGGCCTTGGTGTCTGCGAGGTGTTTGATGGCCGGTGCCATCAACGTCTTGAAGCTCTGGGTGTTGGCCTTGGCCCAGGATGCACGGTCCACGATGATCAGGTCCGAATCCCGAAGGTCCCGTGCTGCCTCCAGCCCGGTGATGCGGTGGACGTGCTCAACCGAGAGATCAGCCAGCTCCCGCAGATTGTCGACGACGGAGCGGACCTCCCGGGCACTCAGCTTCGGACCCGGAGGCGTAAGTTTCGCTGCCGTGGTCGCGGCGAGATCCCAGTTGACGAGCTGAAGAGGGGCGTTGCTGTCCATGGTGGCCATTCGACCACATTAGTCTGGGAAGCCGCTTGGGGGCGTCCGTCTGCACCCGCCCCATCGGTCGGGACTGGTTACCGGCACCCGCAGGTGGCGAGGACCGCCGCCGCCGCATCGACCGCTGCACGCGCGGGATCAGTGGTTCCGTTCAGGCCGCTGGCGATGAAAGAGAACACGAGCAGTCGCCCGTCGGCGGACACCACGTGGCCACTCAGGGCAGTCACGGCGTTGAGGGTACCTGTCTTGGCGCGCACCAGGCCTGCTCCGGCGAAAACCGGAGAGTCGGCGTCGTCGTAGCGGTCCGCCAGGGTCCCCGAGAGGCTTGCTACCGGGAGGCCGTGGAGCACGTGCCGCAGCGCGCGGCTGTCCGAGCGGAGCAACGTGCGCATCACGTCGGCCAGCTGCCGGGGCGCAACGCGGTTGCGGGGCGAAAGGCCGGCAGCGTCACCGAGCACCATGCCTTCCGTCGGAACCTCGAGCTCGGTGATGACTTCACCGATCGTTTCCAGACCGCCGCCGAAAGACGCCGGCCTCCCACTGGCGTCCGCAGCGAGGCGGGCGAGCACCTCTGCGAGGTAGTTATCCGACGTCAGCAACATGTGCTCCACCTGCGCCTCGACGGTGGCCGACTCGACGGACGCCAACACCACGGCGTTTTCAGCTGCGGGCTGCCGCTCGATGCCTTCCTCCACCTCCACTCCGGCGGCGATCAGCGCCTCCCGGAACACCGTCGCGGCGGCCATCGCTGCATCCGGGTTTCGGGCGCCGGACTGCTGCGACTCGTCGGCCCACGAGGAATTGATTGCGAGGGGATAGACCGGCGCGATCTCGCCCGCTTCGATGTCACCGGGCTGCCAGGTGGGATTCAGCGGATCGCCGACGAAGAACGTGTCGTCCAGGACGAGGCGGTAGGGTTCGCCGCTGCCGACTGCCGACGCGGTGCGCTCGGCAAGCGTTGCCAGACCGGCGTGGCCGCGAACGTTATCGGGGTCCGATTCCCCTGAACCGAGGAGGACGTCCCCTCCCCCGCGCAACACCAGAACGCCCTCGGCGCCGGTGCCTCCGGCGAGTACGGAGGTGGTCATGCGGTGATCCGGAGCCAGTTTCGCGAGCACCGCCGTGGCGGTCAGGACCTTGATGTTCGACGCCGGCAGCTGCGGTTCGCTTCCTTGTTGGTCAAAGAGAACGTCACCGGTTTGCGCATCGAGGACGACGCCGCTCACCGGCGTATCGCCTGGTACCTGCAGCGCCGCCGTCAGCAGGGGCGCGAGCACCGCGGGGTCGGGTGTCGGCGCGTGGGCGTCAAGCTGGTCCACGACCGTTGGGGCCGTGACGTCGCGGGGGGTCTGCTGGATTGCGGGAATGTCCGGTTCTGCGTCGGCCGGTGGAGCGGTGAGGAGCTGAGCGACCTGGGGTCCGTAATGGAGGCCGAAAGGCACTGCGAGCGCGCCCAGAACGAGGGCAAGCAGGAGGGCAGTGAATACCCTTGCACTGCGCGTCATTGTGACCCCCCTTCCGAACATTCATGGAACTGCGTGAATCGGCGCTCCGGTCATGAATCGATGATGTCGGCGGCGGCCTATATCTTTAACAGTAGATCGGGGCCATGGGTAGATGGGTCACGCTGGATTGACACGTTTGAGTCACATTCCAGACGCGTCGCGTCGCCCTGCCACGGCCCGTCGAAGTTGCCCGTTTCTTCCCCGCTGACCGCAGGAGTTCCACATGGCCATGAAGCTCGACGTCACCATCGAGATCCCCAAGGGGTCTCGCGTCAAGTACGAGATCGACCACGAAACACACCGTCTCCGCCTGGACCGGGTGCTTTTCACCTCCATGCAGTACCCCACGCATTACGGCTACTTCGAGAACACCCTCGGAGAAGACGGCGATCCCCTGGATGCTTTGGTGCTGCTGCAGGACTTCGACCTCATTCCGGGCGTGCTGGTTGAATCCCGCCCCATCGGAGTCTTCAACATGGTTGACGACGGCGGCGGCGACGCCAAGGTGCTGTGCGTTCCCGTCGATCCGCGTTTCGATGACATCCAGGACCTCGGCGATGTCTCGAAGTTCCTGCTGGATGAAATCGAGCACTTCTTCCGCAAGTACAAGGACCTGGAGCCAGGCAAGTGGGTAGAAGCAGCTGACTGGCAGGGCCGCGAGGCTGCCGAGGCAGAGGTCGAGGCATCGCTGAAGCGCTTCGAGGCTCTCGGTGAGGCCAGCGAAGAGGACGAACCGCAGGGCCGCTCAGTGGATACCGACGCTGACAATGCCGACGTGCAGCCGCAGGGCCGCTAAACCAACCATCACGGCGGCGCGCCACCCAGGCGGTGCGCGCCGCCGTCGTTCTCGAAAATCACAGGGGGAGCATGAGCCAGTCGACCCAGCAGAAGCCGTTACCGCCGTGGCGTGAAGGAACGTTCAAGGACGGACGGCCTTTCGTCGAGGCGACCAGTGGTCAACGCGTCGGTAAGTACGCCCTGGATGTGCTCATCGTCCTGGTGCTGTTCGTGATCCTCTTCTTCATCCTGGCGGCGGTCACGGCCGGAGCCGGCCTGTCCCGGGATGTTGGGGCCGCGATCGCGCTCGGCGGTGGATATGCGCTGAGTGCGCTCGGCTACGGTTTCGTTACCGGCTTCTCACGCAGCCTCGGCGCAAAAGCCGCTGGTGTCCGTAATCTCCGCTACCGCGACGGCAAGCCCATGGGCCCTCTTCAGAGCTCCTGGCGGATGCTTGCGCTTGCGCTGTTGTGGCCCTTCATTTTCCTTGGCGTAGTGGTGAGCCCACTGACCGGCTCACCTGGGATCAACGCCAACAAGACCCGCTTCCGCAGCTACGTGGTTGCGGATGTGCGCCGCCGCTGAATCGGCCTTTCCGCGCTCATGGGGAGCTCTGCCCATGGCAGCACGCGACGGGTTGCCGATAGGTTCGGAACCTGATCCCTTAGTCTCAGCAGAAGGCCCTCATGTCGGAAACCCTTGGCGCCAACCTCGAGCAGCTTGAATCGCTGGCCGAGCGCTTCTCGCAATCCGCCGAGACCCTGCGCGGCATTCGATCAACGCTCACCGTAGGCGTCATCAATAACACGGGCTGGCTGGGACCGGACGCTGAATCACTGCGGGCGTCCTGGGACAGCCACCAAATGGCGATCATGTTGGCTGCCAACACCCTCGACCGCGGTTCCCGGGACCTCCTCGAACAAGCGCGTCAGCAGGAAGCCACCAGCGACGCCGGCTCCGGAGCCATCGGCGGCTCCCCCGACGGAACCGGGTTGCCCGGAACGCCGGCAGTCACCACTGAGGACGACTTCAGTATCTGGGAGGCCCTCGGTCAGGTCGTCGGTTTTGGACTCGACGTCAACAAGGTCTTCAAACTGGCCGACATTCAGAAGTTCCTGGCGAACACCCGGATACTCGACGTCACCGACCTGCGGAACATCTCACTCGCGAGCGAGTTCCTCGAAGAAACCTCGAAGATCACCAAGTTCTCCCGTTTCGCGGGCCCACTCCTGGCACCGCTCGGGATCTACGGCGGAATTCACGACATGATCAATCCGGAGCACGAGGGCTGGCGCGGAGCCGGCGACCGCGCAGCCGGTGGGCTCGGCGTCGTGGCTTCCGGCGGCACCCTGCTCCTTGCCGCAGGCATGCTGGGGCCGGTAGGTGCCGGTATCGTGGTCGGAGCCGGGCTTGTTGCGGGAGCGTGGGCTCTGGGAAATTACGTCTACGACAACTGGGACGGCATCACCGAGTGGACCTCCAACGCCTGGGACGCCACCACCGATTTCGTCGGCGACGCCTACGAGGGCGCTACCGACCTGGCGGGTGACGCCTGGGAGGGCGCGACGGATCTGGCGGATAGTGTGACAGAGGGTGTCGGAGATTTCGTTGAGGATCCGATCGGATCAATTGGAGGACTGTTCTCGTGACCACGCAGCCGATCGAGTGGACCACCCGAGACCTGGAAAGTGCACGTAAGGTCCTTGCTCTCTCCTTCGAGGAGAGTGAAGACCTACCCACCCTGACCGATGAAGAGATCGTGGCGCTCGACGGGATCGAACGCGAGCAATTCGTTGCGCTGCCGTTCCTCGAAAAGCACGAGGACCAGAAATACCTGGCCGCAACCGTTGCGCTGCGCAGCCTGATGTCCAAAGGGCTCGCATTTCCCGTTGTGGAAGAGGGTTATAACGAGCCCACCAGGCTCAACGCCACCGAACGCGTTACCGGCATCATGACGCTCCGCCGGACCGCCAGCCGCATCGTTACGGGTCAGCGGACGTCGCAGGTCGGAAGACACTGGCTGTTTGCCTACATCCACGACGACATCGTGCTGGAGGAAGAAGTGAACGACGGCGGCATCCACGCCTTCGTTGTCTACCCCACCTCGCGCCTCGCCGAACGGCTTGCCGTCCTGGCAGATCCGGAGAACAGCGCGTCAGTCGATGGGGAGCCCGTGATTCTCCCGCAGTCCGAGTTCGAAGCACAAGGAGCGCCGCTGCTGGCCGAGAGCCGTGCGGTGACGGTTTTCACCGGCGCATCGGGGGGTGCGGAGACGTTCACCAACCTCACGGTGTACACCGCTCCCTCGACTGTGAAGACGCTTCTGGCCGCCGAGCATGAGGGCTCTGTGACCTTCAGCATTACCGAGGTCTCACCCGCCTCCTTGCGCTCCTCGCTGCAGTCGGTGGTGGACGACCCGTCGGAATCAACGCAAATCGGTTGATTCCGCGCCTGACTCAGTCATACTGAGGTCATGCTGTTCGTGGTGACGATCAACCAGCGCGATTCCCGCGAAGTCGGCGACCTGGTTCCGGAGCTGCTGCGGGAATTCCGGTTCGTCGACGCCGTCATCCCCTTTCAGCGCTCCGTCGGAGACGAACTTCAGGGCGTCGTCGGGAGCGCAAAGCTGGCCGTCGATGTAGCGCTCAAGGCAATCCGGTTCCGCCGCTGGCACGTCGGTATCGGGGTCGGCGAAGTCCACTCGCCTCTTCCGGAACGGATCACCGACGCTGAGGGTTACGGCCTGGTGTACTCGCGCAGAGCTGTGAACCGTGCCCAGAAAACCGGCGAGCGTATACCGCTGGCCATCGAGGGGCCGGACTCGGAAGTCGCTGCCGAAGCAGAAGCGGTCCTGCGGCTGCTCGGGCAGATTGTCTATACCCGCACGGATGCCGAGTGGAACGTGCTGGATCTCATGACGCCCGGGGCACGCGGGCAGCAAAAGCTGATAGCAGCCGAGCTGGGTATTACGACCCAGGCCGTGAGCAAGGCCGTTATCCGGTCGCACTGGGTAGAAGAGTGGGCCACGCGCCCCGCTGCCGCCCGGCTCCTCGATCTGACCTACGGTCCGGCGGCGCTGCCGCCGGCAGCGCTGGCCTACTAACGCTCCTCTTGAGCCCCGCGGGCGAGAGAACGCAGGATCTTGGCCGCGCCGTCGTCGTACACCGACGCCGTCACCTCGGAAGCGGCAGCCAGAACCTCTTCTGGCGCCTGCCCCATGGCCACGCCGCGCGCCGCCCATGAAAGCATCTCGATGTCATTGCGGCCGTCCCCGATAGCCACCGTCTCCGAGGGGTCGATGTCCAATCGCCGCCGAACCAGCTCAAGGGCGCTGGCCTTGGTGACCCCAGCGGCAGCAATGTCCAGCCATGCGGTCCAGCCCACTGAATAGGTCACGCCGTGGAGGCCGATTGACTCGACGGCATCGCCGAATTCCTCGGCGGTGCTGTCCGTGCTGAAGACCACCACGCGGACAGCGCGAGCCTTTAGCATGCGTTCGAAATCGACGCTTTCGGCTTCTGCACCGAAGCTCGCGTCCTGGAACCGCTCGGTGGAGAGGAATCGTCCCTCATCGTCCTCGAGGGCGAACTTTGCGGTGGGAAGACTTTTTCTCAGGGCAACGAGGGCCGGCCGCGGGTCGAAGATTACGCGGTTGATGATTTCGTAGCCGTCCTCGAACTCATCGACCCCGATGCGCAGGGTGACGCCGCCGTTCGAGCACACAGCATGCCCGCGGGTGAGTCCGATTTTCTGGATGATTGGAAGAGTGGCACCCAAAGACCTGCCGGTGGCGATCACCACTTCGTGGCCGGCGTCGACTACGGCGCTGGCCGATGTCCGAACTTCGTCCGACATCTGTCCCTCGTGATCGACCAGGGTTCCGTCGACATCGAGGGCAATGAGTTTCCGTGTTGTCTGCTGCTGGTCATCGATGCCAGCTGGATACGTGGTTGTCATCGTTAAAGTGAACCAGAAACCCGGTAATCGCGGGTAGGTTTTTGATCACAACTGGGCAAATGCGCGGTTACGGAACGGGGTGCCGGCATGCAGGTCGATGAACAGAGTAAGCGTGCTGGGCAACAGCTCTGAGGGCGCATGGCCTGTGATCTCGGCGCCGACCGCACTGATTGATGCCGAGCTGGGTTGAGTCCGGCCTACAGGACCGGCAGGACCTCGAGTCCGCCAAGGTAAGGACGCAGCGCTGCGGGCACTGTCACCGACCCGTCCGGGTTCTGGTGGTGCTCAAGGATGGCAACGATCCACCGCGTGGTTGCGAGCGTACCGTTCAGCGTCGCCACGGCACGCGTGGACTTCGCGCCCGGAACTCGTTCGCGGATGTTCAGCCGCCGCGCCTGGAAGCTCGTGCAGTTGGACGTGGACGTCAACTCGCGGTAGGCATTCTGCGTCGGCACCCACGCTTCACAGTCGAACTTCCGGGCCGCTGACATCCCGAGATCGCCGGCGGCGGTGTCGATGACCCGATAGGGCAGCTCGACCTTGGCGAGCATCTCCTCCTCCCAGGCGAGCATGCGCTCGTGCTCCGCGTGAGACTCCTCGACGGTGGTGTAGGAGAACATCTCCACCTTGTTGAACTGATGCACCCGGATGATCCCGCGGGTGTCCTTGCCGTGCGATCCCGCTTCCCTGCGGTAGCAGGATGACCAACCGGCATAGCGCAGCGGTCCTGCCGAAAGGTCAAGGATCTCGTCCGAGTGGTATCCGGCCAGCGCTACCTCGGAAGTCCCGGTGAGGTAAAGGTCATCTTCCGGCAGCCGGTAGATCTCGGCGTCGTGGGCGACGTCGAACCCGGTGCCCTGCATCGTCTCCGGACGCACCAGCGTGGGTGTGATCATCGGCGTGAATCCGGCTGCAACCGCCTGGTCCATGGCCATGTTCAGGAGGGCGAGCTCAAGCCGCGCGCCTACGCCTTTGAGGAAGTAGAACCGCGAGCCTGAGACCTTGGCGCCCCGTTCCATGTCGATGGCGCCGATGAGCTCACCGATCTCGAGGTGGTCCCGGGGTTCGAAGTCGAACTCCCGCTTCTCCCCCACCGTCTTCACGACGACGAAATCGTCCTCGCCGCCGGCCGGCACGCCGTCGAGAATGGCGTTGGGAAGCCGGCGAAGCAGGGACTCGGCCTCCGACTTCGCTGCTTCAGCCTCTGCGGCTGCAGCTTTCACCGATGCTGCCAATTCCTTGACCTCGGCGAGGAGAGCCTGCTTCTCATCGCCCTGTGCCTTCGCGACCCGCTTACTGAAGGTGTTCTGTTCGGCACGAAGCGACTCCGCGCTGGTGACTGCCTCTCGGCGGCGGGAATCTGCCGCGATCAGAGCATCCACCAGAGACTCATCCGCCTTTCGCGAGCGCTGCGAAAGGCGGAACTTTTCGGGATTGTCGCGGAGTTCGTTTACGTCGATCACCACCCAAGAGTACCGAACGCCACCCGGGCGCCCGCACCCGCGCGCTGAAGGATAGTCTGGGGAATCATGCCCCTCGAGTGGATCATCGTCGCCCTTGCGGTTGTTGCCGCGGCCGCGTCAGCTTTCAGCTGGTGGGGAGTACGAAAACTGCGCCGCGAACGGGCGCCTCACTGGGACGAGCCGCGTGCGGCGGTCCAGCCGACCGGTGAGCGTCAGCGGGTGGCGCTGGTCCTCAACCCGGTGAAATTGAGCGCGTCCCTTGCACGCGAACAGGTTGAGCAGGCCTGTTCCGATGCGGGCTGGGATCCGCCCCTGATCCTGGAGACTACGGTGGAGGAGCCCGGTGAAGCCCAGGCGAGACGCGCGGTCGAGGAGGGGTGCGACGTCGTGATCGCCGGAGGTGGGGACGGCACAGTTCGTGCCGTGGCGTCCGCCCTGGTGCACAGCGGTGCCGCATTGGGACTGCTGCCGCTGGGGACCGGAAACCTGCTGGCGCGCAACCTCGGCATCGCCGTCAACGATGTCCCCCGTAGCGTACGGCAGGCACTCCACGGGGCGGTGCGGCGGATCGACATGGGCCGTGTGCAGCTGCACAACGAGCGGACCGGAGTCAGCGGCGACCATACATTCCTGGTGATGGGCGGCGTCGGCCTCGACGCCGTAGTCGTCGCAGCGACCAAGGACACCCTGAAGCGGAAATTCGGCTGGCTGGCTTACAGCGAGGCAGGGGTACGGAGCCTGCCCGGCAAGCGTCAGCGCATGTCGATCAGCCTTGATGGAGAACCTGCGCAGACACGCAAGGTCCACAGCGTCCTCTTCGCCAATTGCGCCCGGCTCCCGGGCGGGATCACGTTCATACCGGATGCCACGATCGACGACGGCTACCTGGACATAGTGATCACCAGTCCGCGCAGCATGCTCGGATGGCTATGGGTAGCCGGGAAAATCCTGTTCCGCCATCCGGGCCCCATCCCCGTCATCAGCTACCACCGGGTGAAGAGCGTGGAGGTCCGCGTATCCGAGGCAACAGGCACGCAGCTGGACGGAGACACCTCCGGTGATGTCACGTCGCTCAGCGTCGGAGTCGTCCCAGGCGCGCTGATGGTCCGGGTCCCCGGGAGGGCAACCGGACCATCAGCAGGAATGTTCAGCGATTCCCTGAAGGAGTAGCGGGTCCGCTAGCGGCGGTCGGTGCCTTCTGCGTCGTCCCCGCCCTCCTGAAGGGATGGCACGGAGTCGACATCCGTGTATTCGCCCTCGAGGTCGGAGTCGGCGTCTGTAGTGCCGTCGACGTCGGTGTACTCACCCTCATCGAGCTGGTCCCCGCCCTCGGTGTACTCCCCCACGCCGTCCGCACGCTGGGCGCCGGTGTAGCCTCCGGTAACCCCCGCTGAGGCATCTCCGACAGCATCGGCGTTCTGCGCCTGACTGTTGATCAACTGCTGTTCCTCCGCGAAGCGAAGGTCATTCCCCTGGTCTCCGGCGTCGCCGTGCCAGTTCGGGTCGGAGGTTGCTCCGTCACCCTCGTTCGGGTTGACCTCGCTGTTGTGTGGCTGCTCGCTCATGGTGCCTGCCTTTCATCAAGGGTCGCGCCCCTGGCCGGGCGCTCACCATCAGCCTACTTAGCATCTGGGCGTGGCGAAAGGATTCCTAGTCATTAAGCAGCTCGCGAACAGCCTTCTCGGACGCTGAGTAGCTCGCCACCGGGATGACCTCCCCTGACATGAAGCGGTCCACGATGCGGGGATCAACGTACGAGCTCCGCGCGACCGCCGGAGTGTTGCCCAAATGGTCCGCGACTGAGCGCATGGTCGCTGCAACAGCCTTCTGCCGCGCAGTGCGGCTGGTGGCACCCAGGTCCATCCGGGCGAGTTCCATGGAAGCCACGACGGTTGCCTGCCAGGTGCGGAAATCCTTCGCCGTGAAGCCCCCGCCCGTGACCTGGCGGAGGAACTCGTTGAGCTGGGAGGCGTCGACTGAATGCCAGGATCCGTCCGGCATTCGATACGCCAGCATGGTGTCTGCGTCCTCCCTGGACATCATCGGTTCCAGCGCCGCGGCGAGGTCCGGGTCTTCTATCGTCGTATCCCACAGCTGCCCGCTCTTGCCCGGAAACTGCAGGGTGATCAGCGGACCGCTGATGGTTACGTGGTCCACTCGAAGGGTTGTCACACCGAAGGAGCCGTTCTCGGCAGCGTACTGCGCCGAGCCGATGCGCAGCGCACCGGAGTCCACGATTCGCAGTGCAGCCGCGAACGCGCGTTCCTTGCCGCTACCATCGCTCCGAAGATGCTGGGTGATGACCCGACGTGCGCTGGGCAACCGCTCGCCGAAGTTCAGGGCACGGTCAAACTTTTCCCGGTCCTTTTTCTCACGCCAGGCGGGATGGTAGATGTACTGGCGCCTCCCGGCGTCGTCCGTTCCCACCGCCTGTATATGCCCATTGGGGTATGGACTGATCCAGACGTCCCGCCAAGCCGGGGGAATGACAAGCTCCCGGATCCGGGCCAGATCATCAGGAGTCAACGGCTCCCCGTGCTGGTCCCGGTAGCTGAAGCCCTTCCCATGACGACGGCGCGTATAGCCGGGCTTGTTACAGTCACTGCGTCTGAGTCGCGGCACGCCGTCTCCTCTTGTTGCCCGTAAAGAATGCCCTAGCCTATGTCCTCGGAGCCTGCTGCGGGGGAGACCAGGATGGATCGGACCCAGCCTTGCGCCGCCTCGAACGCCTGATCGGAGGTGTGTCTGGCCACCTCGTACTCTCTGCGGTCCGCACGGGCATAAGAACCGAGGAAACGAAGACCCGGACTGATCCGGTGTAGGCCCTGAAGTGCATCAGCCACCCGGGCGTCGGCGATATGGCCGTCCGCGTCGATGCTGAAGAAATAGTCGCCCAGGAAGAGCCCCGTGGGTCGGGACTCGATCCTGCTGAGGTTGACGCCGCGGGCGGCGAACTGGTCGAGGATTTCCATCAGGGCGCCGGGATGGTCCTCCGGGAGGGGGATAACCAGCGTCGTTTTGTCCGCCCCGGTCCGCTCAGGCAGGAAGTCAGGCTTGCTGACCAGGATGAAGCGGGTCACGGCGTCGGCAACGTCGCCGATGTGCTCAGCGAGCACCGTCAATCCAAGGCGGCTGGCAACCAGTGGAGAGCAGATCGCTGCATCATGGTCGGCGCCGTCGTCAAGCAGCTCGTGTGCTGCTGCAGCGGTGGAGGACGCGGGTATGTATTCCGCCGCGGGAATGTTCTTCTCAGTCCACCCCCTGCACTGCGCCCAGGCATGGCCATGGGTTGCGACGAACCGGATGGCAGCGAGTTCCATGCCGGGCTTGCCGACCAGGACGAAGGAAATCGGTACGAGCACCTCACGGATGATGCGAAGCTGTTCGCCCTGCGCAATGGCGTCCAGCGTTGCCGAAACTCCGCCCTCCACGGAGTTTTCGATCGGAACCATTGCAGCTTTTACCCGACCGGAGCGCACCATGTCGAGGGCCGCATTCACCGTGGTCGCGGGGACCCGTTCCGCGTTCTCCGCGCCGGGAACCTGAAGCAGTGCGGCCTCTGTGAACGTTCCCTCAGGGCCTAGATAGGCGTACGAACTCATAGGACGCGCGGCTCCTTGCCCGTCTCGGAAACCATCGGCCTGGATGCCTCAATCCACGCATCCATACCGCCGACGACGTTCACCGCCGAGTAACCGTTGGCGACCAGCCATTCCGTCACCCGGTAGGAGCGGCCGCCCGTGCGGCAGATGACATGCAGGTCCTCGTCAGGGTCCAGCTCGTCGATCCGTGCGGGGAGATCATTCACCGGGATGTGCCGCGCACCCTCGATGTGCCCGGCTTCCCACTCGTAGTCCTCCCGGACGTCCAGAACGACCGTGTCCTCGCTGATTGCCTCGATGGACACATTCTCACTGTTGGTCATACCGCCCCGCTCCTGTCGCTCACCCGATTCTGCGGACTGCATCCAAGCCTATAGTGGGACCGGACTCATCCCACAGCTATCGAAAGGTGCCCATGAGCTCCCTCCACGAGCTGACCGCCCTTGAGCAAGTCAGCCATCTTCGACAGGGGAAGTTGAGCTCGCGGGAACTGACAGAGCACTACCTGGACCGGATCGAGGCACTGAATCCCGCTCTGGGAGCTTTCATCACCGTGACCGCCGATGCGGCGCTGGCCGAAGCTGCCGCAGCTGACCGGCGGCAGGCCGCAGGTCATGACCTGCCCCTGCTTCACGGCCTGCCTCTCGCCCATAAGGATCTTGCCGACGTCGTCGGTGTGGTGACCACCCACGGAAGTGCGGCGCTGCAGCATTCGGTCGCCGCTACGGACTCCCCGCTCGTGTCCGTGCTGCGCCGCGCGGGCGCCATCTGCGTGGGGAAGACGCAGGTGCCCGAGTTCGGACTGAGCTGTTACAGCGAGAACCTGATCGCGCCGCCGTCGCGGAACCCGCTGGATCCCGCATTGAGCTCGGGGGGCTCGTCGGGTGGAAGTGCCGCGGCCGTCGCAGCCGGCATGATCCCGCTGGCGCCGGGCACCGACGGCGGCGGCTCAGTACGGATTCCCGCTGCGGCAACGGGGCTGATCGGCCTCAAGCCCAACCGCGGCCGGGTTCCGTCCGGGTCCGGTCAGAGCGATCTGGGACAGTTTGTGGTTGCCGGACCGCTTGCGCGCACGACGACGGACGCCGCCCTGCTGCTCGATGCGATGGTTGATGAGCCGAACTACCACGCGACGAGCGCAGCCGCCCATGGCCCCTTCCTCGATGCGGCCCTCCGTGCTGAGGGGAAGTTCCGCATCGGTGTGAGCGATCTCTCACCCTTCGCGGCGGCCTTCCCGATTGAGCTCGACGACGATGCGCGTGCCGCCTTCGACGCGGGCGTGCGAGCACTGGTCGCTGTGGGACACGACGTCGTTGAAGCGGACCTGCACTACGACCGGCGCTATCACGAGGCTTTCCAGTCGGTATGGACCGCCGGTCTCGCCGTCGCGCGCATCCCCGCTGCCCGTGAGAAGGACCTCACAACACTTGCACGGACGCTGCGGCACCGTGCACAGGGCAGGTCGGCAGCGGACCTGGCCGCCGCCGTCGATATCCTCAGGCAATTCGAGCAGGACACGATCGAGCAGTATTCGGCATATGACTTCATCGCCACACCGGCGCTGGGCATGACTCCCCGGCCCATCGGCTGGTACACCGATGCCGATGCGGACACCGACTACATGCGCCAGTGCCAGTATTCGCCGTATACCTCGATGGTGAACGTGTGCGGGTTGCCCGCCATCTCGGTGCCGGTGTACAGCACTGCCGGCGGGTTATCAATGAGTATCCAGCTCATCGGCAGGCCAAGCGCCGAGGCGGAACTGCTTACCGTCTCCGCCCAGCTGGAGCACCATTTCCGCACCAATCCAAAACCGATCAGCATAACTGGTTAAGGACGCTTTGAATATGACAGTCCGAAATGTGACTGGCACTATGGAGTAAATGAGCACAACTCACAACCAAACAGCCACAGTGGCGGACAAGACGTTCCTGGGTCATCCCCGGATGCTTGCAAACCTGTTCAGCGTAGAACTCTGGGAGCGCTTTTCCTTCTACGGCATGCAGGGCATTCTCCTCTACTACATGTACTACTCGGTGGCCGACGGCGGCCTCGGGATTGACCAGGGAATCGCCACCGGCCTGGTCGGCGCCTACGGCGGTGGCGTCTATCTCTCCACCATCCTGGGAGCGTGGCTTGCAGACCGCGTCCTGGGTTCCGAGAAGGTCCTCTTCTATTCGGCGATCATGATCATGTGCGGTCACATCGCCCTGGCCCTGCTTCCGGGCGGGCTCGGCCTGGCCGTCGGCCTGGTCCTCGTCGGAGTGGGCTCCGGTGGACTGAAAGCCAATGCAACCTCGCTGGTCGGGACCCTGTATGCCGAGGGCGACGAACGACGTGATGCCGGCTTCTCCATCTTCTACATGGGCATCAACATCGGCGCCCTCATCGGCCCGCTGCTGACGGGGCTCGCCTGGACGGAACTCGGCTTCCACTACGGATTCGGTCTGGCAGCCATCGGCATGGCCATCGGTCTGGTGCAGTACGCGCTGACCCGGAAGAACCTGCCGGACACGGCCCACGCGGTGACCAATCCGCTGCCGTCCGGGCGGCTGGGCCGGTTCGGCCTGATCGCCGTTGGCGCGGTCGTCGTTATTGTTCTGGCCTTCGCGACCGGCCTCGTCACCCCGGCCAACCTCGCCCAGACCATGGCATATCTGGCAATTGCGGCATCGATCGCCTACTTCGTGGTGATCCTGCGCAGCAAGCGCGTCACGGCCATCGAGCGCAAGCGGGTGTACTCCTTCATCCCCCTGTTCATCGCGAGTGCTGCCTTTTGGGCGCTCTTCCAGCAGCAGTTCACCGTCGTCGCGATCTACGCGGACCGCAGCCTCGACCGCAATCTGTTCGGGTGGACCATGCCCCCGAGCTTCGTGCAGTCGATCAACCCGATCTTCATCATCATCTTCGCCGCCGTTTTCGCTGCGCTGTGGACCAAGCTCGGCAGCCGTCAGCCGTCCTCGCCGCTGAAGTTCGCGCTCGGCCTCGTGTTCATGGGCGTTGCGTTCCTGCTCTTCATCCCGTTCTCCGGTGGTGGTCCCAACAGCACCCCGCTGATCGCGCTCGTGGTCATTCTGCTGTTCTTCACTTGGGCGGAACTGTTCCTGTCGCCAATCGGCCTGTCCGTGGCGACTAAGCTGGCCCCCAGCGTCTTCCGGACGCAGATGGTGGCGCTGTTCTTCCTCTCGATCTCATTGGGAACGACCCTCGCCGGCATCCTCGCCGGGTACTACAACCAGGACAATGAGGTGCCGTACTTCTCCTTCAGCGGCATCACTGCGATCGTGCTTGGCATTGCCCTTGCCCTCGCGACTCCCGCCATCAAGAAGATGATGAGCGGCGTCCGCTAACCCCTACCCATAACGACGACGGCGCCCCCCTTCGCGGGAGGGCGCCGTCGTCGTAATGGATGAGAAGTATCAGGTGCCGTCGTCGTCGCCTGTCTCGCTTTCGGGACCGGGACCGCCATAGCCGCCCTCATCGAGGGAACTTGACGTGCCGGCGGCGCGCTCGGCGTCCTTTTCCAGAACTTCGTCGTCGGTTTCGTCGAGCTCGTCGCTTGTGGGGTTATCGCTCATGTCACAACCTTTCGTTGACGGGTCTTCCCAACGTACCGCCCGGCAGGCGCAGGCACTAGGGCGCCTCTGACCATCCTCCCCATCGAGTGGGCGCCCGGAACCACCCCACCCTCACCCCGATCCTCCTCATCGAGTGGGCGCTGGGAACCACCCCATCCTCACCCCGCTCCTCCTCATCGGGTGGGCGCTGGGAACCACGTCGTTCGCTGAAATCCGTTATGGGCGCCCGGTCGATGCACCGGCTCTGGTCATCGTGGCCCTGATTCGGGCAACCGTTGACCGCTCCCTGCCCGGCTCAAGGTCCTTCTTCGTGAAGCGCAGCACTGTCCATCCCATCTCGCGCAGTCGTTCGTCCCGGCGGATATCGCGGTGCCATTGGGCGGCGTCCACCAGATGGTGCTCGCCCTCGTACTCGATAGCAATGCGCAGTTCCCGGTACATCTGATCGGGTCTTGAGACGCGCTGTCCGTTCTGGTCGAGTACCCATTGGTTGACCTCCGGCTCGGGTAGTCCCGCCTCCACGATCAGTAGCCGCAGACGGGACTCGGGTCCTGAATCCACACCGCGTCGGAGAAGAGGCATCGCTTCCCGTGCACGCCGTATCCCCCGCGAGCCTCGACGCCGATCCACGACATCGGCGATCTGGGCCGGGGTGGCAAGTGGATCTGGAATGTTGAGACTGCACTGGCGACGCGGGGCGTCGGGCCGCCGCAAAAGAGAATCGCCTGCGATGACCAGTTCCTCTAGAGACAGGACAGCGGCCAGGTCGGTCCACGTCCAGGCAGGGGAGGTTACTGAGGCACCGTAAATTTCGACGACGTCCTTCGGCATCAGCGGTGCGCGATGCCCGACTACGCCGGGCCGCCTCACCCGGTTTGTGCCCTTCCACCGGGTGAGGTGAAGTCGCTCGTCCTCCTCGAGACGGAACGGAAGCAAAATTCCCCAGAGTCCCGCGGCGGTCGCGTGACTGGCGGCATCCGGGCAGCCGAGCCGGGTCAGCGGCGCCACCCTGTCGAGCAGCGATGGGTCGGAACCGTTGACGGATCTGATGCCCCGGCTCGGAATGGTGAGGTCCGAGCGCCGAAGCCGGCTGTATGGCAACCCACGCTCGAGGGCCTCGTCGACCGTGAAGGAAAACGGACCGGGGAGGGGAATGGATGCGGAGTTCACCCGTTCCATGTTGCCGTCGAGGCAGGGCGCGCAGACGTTGTCCACAGGACGTATCCCACCCTCTCGAGCACTCCATGAATCGAGTGGGCGCTGGCGACCACGTTCGCTGTGGAAAGGCGTCACACGCGCCCACTCGACGCGGGCCCTCATCCTTCACCGAACGCCCAGCCCACCGAGTGGGCGCTGGCGACCACGTCCGCTGCGGAAAGGCGTCACACGCGCCCACTCGACGCGGGCCCTCATCCTTCTCCGAACGCCCAGCCCACCGAGTGGGCGCTGGCGACCACGTCCGCTGCGCAAAGCCGTCATACGCGCCCACTCGACGCAACCAGCGCGCACTCGATGCGGAAGGAACAAGGACGGCCCACCACTCTGACACGTATTAGTTAGACTGGCTGCACCGATCCGGCGAAGGAGATCCATGGCAGCACGCAAAGCGACGGCGCTCGATGTCGCCAAGGTCGCCGGCGTATCCC
>NZ_JAPSHV010000227.1 GCF_031179385.1 Arthrobacter sp.
ACGGCAAGATGGGAGAAGACGCCCACGACCCGCAGCAGCCCGTGTTCCTGATGTTCGAGCGCGCGGCCCAGCAGTGCCTCCCAGTGCTCCGGAGGGCACCCGTTGCGGCCGAGCCCGGTGTCAATCTTCAGGTGTACGCGGGCAGGGCGCTCCAGCCGCCTGGCCTCGGCTACCACGTGCGCCAGTTCCCAGCCGGAGATACCAAGGTCCACGTCCAGCTCGATGGCCGCGGCGAAGTCGCTCGTCTCGGTGTGCAGCCACGCGAGGATCGGTGCTTCGATACCGGCCCGGCGGAGTTCGACAGCTTCGGCGATATGCGCCACACCGAGCCAGGTCGCGCCCGCTTCCAGCGCCGCCTTCGCTATGGGGACAGCACCGTGCCCGTAAGCATCAGCCTTCACGACGGCCATGACCCGCGCCGGGCTGGCGATCTCGGCGATATGCCGAACGTTGTGCCGCACCGCGGCGAGGTCGATGTCCACTCGCCGTTCCGGCACGGGTCCCGCTGAAAAACTCACAGGCCCATTCTGTCAGCTATGAACGGTCGGTCAGGAATCGGCCCGCTCAGCAGTACAGGCGCCCTTGCGCTCAGCTTCCCGACGACGACACGATGGAACATGACATTCTCACCGAAAACAGCAATAGTCACGGGCTCCGATTCGGGCATTGGACGCGCCACCGCGGTCGCGCTCGCAGAGGCAGGGTGCGACGTCGGCATCACCTGGCACTCGGATCAGGAAGGAGCCGAGGAAACCGCGCGGTTGGTTCGGGAAGCCGGAAACAAAGCCGCCGTGGCGCAGCTCGACACCACGGACACACCCGCCTGCGGGGACGTCATCGACCGGCTGGCGGACGAGCTCGGCGGCGTGGACGTCTTCGTCAACAACGCGGGCACCGGCGACGGAACGCCCTTCCTCGACCTGGATTGGGACACCTGGCGCGGGACGGTTGCAGCTGACCTGGACGGCGCGTTCGTCTGCATCCAGCGGGCCGCACAGCGCATGGCCAGCGCCGGAAATGGTGGACGCATCATTGCGGTGACGAGTGTCCACCAGGAGCAGCCCCGCGTGGGTGCTGCAGCCTATGACGCGTCCAAGCATGGACTGGGGGGCCTCATCCGGACCATTGCCCTGGAACTTGGAGACCGCGGCATCACTGCCAACGCCGTCCTGCCCGGGGAGATTGCAACCCCGATGACGGGTAACGAGGACGAGGATCCCCACCGGATCCGCCGACCTGGCGTACCGCTGGGACGGCCTGGCGATGCGCGTGAAGTCGCCGCCGTGATTGCGTTCCTCGCCTCCCCCGCGGCGAGTTACGTCACCGGAGCATCCTGGGTGGTCGACGGCGGCATGCTGCAGATGGGACCGCAGGCCGGTTCGCACATCACCAGTGATGATTGGCGGTCGGTCTGAGCGGGCCCTGCAGACGCACTCAGGCGTCCGACTGCGTGGCTATGGTGGCGGTCGCCCTCCGAACCGCTCCGGGCGGGACATTCGCCACAATGTCCTCGAGGAAAGCGTAGCGCCGGAGCCATTGCTTCCGGACGCCGTCGCGCTCTGCACTCATCCGCCGCCACCAGTCGGCGATGTCGCCCCAGCCGGGAGCGGCCAGGGATCCTCCCACCTCCTGAACCGAGAGTGAGGCGCAGAGGTTTGCGAACGCCAGCCGGTCCGCCAGCGGCCAGCCGGCAAGGTCGCCCGTGATGAAGGCAGCGCCGAAGCAATCTCCTGCGCCCGTGGGGTCATAGGCATTGACGGGCAGAGCCGGTACCCACTCTTCCTCCCCCGTCAC
>NZ_JAPSHV010000029.1 GCF_031179385.1 Arthrobacter sp.
GGCGTTTGACCGCGTCCTGTTCGACGGAGGCGAGTTCGGCACGGGCGGCGAGATGGGCAGCGAAGAGGAGCTCGACTTCCTCGGGATTCCAGGCCTGCTCGACGCGGACCAGGTGGGTGTGCTGCTGAGGCAGCGCCAGCAGGAACAGCAATCACGACGACGACGGCCGGTCGCCGCCCACGAGCCGGCGGCGCCGGAAGTCGTCGATCACCGCCAGCTCACGGAACTGCGCGGGCAGCTCGCCAAGAACGTGTCGGCCTGGTCGGCCCGGTCCGGGATGCCCCATGGCGTCGTTCACACTGAACTCCGCAAGGCCTGCGGCGGTCCGGCCGTGGCCCAAGCCAACGAGGAACAGCTTCGGCGCAGGTTGAAGAAGCTGCAGGACTGGTTCATCGGCCGCTGACCGCCAGGCCGCTGTAGAGCAAGCCGCTGACGCCTAGGCCGCTGTGGAGCAGGTTGAGTTGGACCCCGCCTGGTTCAACCTACGAGGTCGACGCCGGCGTCCTCCAACTCGGCTAGCACCTCGCTGAGGCGGTCGGGGTGCACCGGACGGGTGTAGTCGACCAGCAGGCGCGTGGTGTAGCCGGCGCCCACGGCATCCAGGGCGGTGGCCCGCACACAGTAATCGGCAGCCAGACCTGCAATAGCCACTTCGTCCACTTCGTGGTCGCGCAGCCAGTCATCGAGCGAGACGGCGTCATCGGCAGTGACGGGTACGGCGGCGGCCAATTTCTGCTCACCCGTTGGCACGAGGTCTTCGGGCGCAAGAACGCCCTCGAATCCGGAATATGCCGCCTCGTACTGTCCTTTCCGGAAGACTGCGTCGAGTCCTTCCGTGTCCAGATTCGGGTGGAACTGGGCGCCGGGCCGGTCGGCCACGCAGTGAACCGGCCAGGAGTCAACAAAGTCCGGATTGTCGGAAAAGTGCGAGCCCGGATCGATATGCCAGTCCTGGGTGGCGACGACGTAGTCGTAGTGGTCCCCCTGCGCGTCAAGGTAGTCACTGAGCGCCTGGGCGACCTCCGCCCCGCCCCTCACGGCAAGGGAGCCGCCCTCACAGAAGTCGTTCTGCACGTCGACGATGATCAGCGCCCGTGTCATTCGGACTCCTCCTCGAATTCGGTGGGAATCGCGGGCTCGCCGCGCTGGAGCCTCATCACTGATCCCGGCAGCTCGGCCATGGTCTCGCGGTGGCGTTCGACGGCGCGCTGCACGCCCTCGGGTCCGGTCCATCCGGGCAGGACTTCACCGTCGGTCACGAACTGCTGCAGCAGGGGGCGGTCATTGCCGTCGTCGTACGGGTGGCTACCGATGCCGATGACTTCCGCCACGGCGGTGCCGGACTCGTTGAGACGGCGCAGGGCGTACTTGCGGCCGCCCACCGACGCCTTGTTCTTGGCGGCCTTGGCCACTGAAACGAATTCGCCGTCGTCGTCCGTCCTGCTCACCAGCTTGTACACCATCCCTGCGGTCGGCGCGCCCGAGCCGGTCACGAGGGACGTGCCGACTCCGTAGGAATCCACGGGTGCGGAGGCAAGGAGGCCGATAGCGTACTCATCGAGGTCGGAGGTGACCACGATGCGTGTCTGGTGATTGCCGAGGTCATCAAGCAGCTGCCGCACCCAGCGGGCCTGCTCGACGAGGTCGCCGGAGTCGAGCCGTACCGCACCAAGGTCCGGACCGCCGGCCGCGACAGCGTTGCGGACACCCTGCTCGACGTCGTACGTATCCACGAGCAGTGAGGTTCCCTTACCGAGGGCGGCAACCTGCGCGGCGAAGGCCTCCGGCTCGGAGTCGTGGAGCAGCGTGAAGGAGTGCGCTGCCGTGCCGACGGTGCGGATTCCGTAGCGGCGTCCCGCTTCGAGGTTGGAGGTGCTGGCGAAACCGCCGATGATGGCTGCGCGTGCGGCTGCCACCGCGGATTCCTCCTGGGTGCGCCGCGAGCCCATCTCGATGCAGGGCCGCGTTCCGGCGGCACCGGTCATGCGGGAGGCAGCGGACGCGATGGCGCTGTCGTGGTTGAGGACGGAGAGCAGGTAGGTCTCAAGGATGCAGGCCTCCGCGAAGCTGCCCTCGACGATGAGGATGGGGGAGGAGGGGAAGTAGGCCTCACCCTCTGCGTACCCCCAGATATTGCCTGTGAATCGGAAATCGGAGAGCCAGCCGAGCGTGGCGTCATCGACGACTCCGGCAGCGGAAAGCGCGTCCAGCTGTGCCTGTTCGAAGCGGAAATGCCTCAACCCCTCCAGCAAGCGGCCGGTGCCGGCCACGATACCGTAGCGGCGGCCCTCCGGCAGGCGTCGGGTGAAGACTTCGAAGACTGACTTGCGGTGCGCGGCTCCCGAATGGAGGGAGGCCTGCAGCATGGTCAGCTCATAGTGATCCGTGTAAAGAGCGGAGTTCGGGTGCTGCCAGGTTCGGTGTGGGCTCACAGGAAAACTCTAGCCCTGCAGTTGCTGCGTGAGTACCGCGATGGCGCCGTGAGCGGAACAGCCAGTGGCGGCGAGGTGGGGCGGCGAGGTGGGTGGCGGAGTGGAGCGGGCGGGACGGACGGGCCTGCCAACCTACAATGGGGACCATGAGTGTTGGCGTTGTTCCCGAAACCCATCAGGCTGAGGAAACGGAAGAGGACTCGCTGACCAGCAGCGATGTTCCGTGGGTGGTCATCGTCTGGAATGACCCGGTGAACCTGATGAGCTACGTGACCTACGTCTTCCAGACCTACTTCGGTTACAGCGAGGCGAAGGCCCGCACCCTCATGCTCGAGGTGCACGAGCAGGGCAGATCGGTGGTCTCCACGGGATCGCGTGAACAGGCCGAACGGGACACCGTGGCGATGCACTCGTACGGCCTGTGGGCCACTTTCCAGACAGCGGACGCGTAGGGAGCGGCAGTGGCCAGGGCATTTCGTAAGACACGGCGCGGTATCACCGGGGAGTTCGAATCCGGGGAGGTGAGGCTGCTGCGGCGGCTATTCGCCGACGTCGTGCAGCTGCTTGAGCCGGAGAAGCGGGAGAACGAGGATCCGCTGGCCGCATTGGTGGGCCTCGACCTGGAAGCGGTGAAGCCGGATGACAGCGCGGTGATCCGTCTGCTTCCGGATGCAGTGAGGAACGACGACGGCGAGGCGCTCGAATTCCGGCGCCTCACCGAGCGCTCGCTACGGGAGGAGAAAGTCAGTGCCCTGCGCGGCGCGGCGCTTCTGCTGGAGAACACGCAGGTGGTCCTGAACAACGACCAGGCCCAGGTGCTGGCCCGCGCGCTCAACGACGTGCGGCTGGTGCTGGCCGACCGCCTCGACATCACATCCGAGGAGGATGCGGCACGGCTGCATGAGATCTCAGATCTCGAGGACGCCGAGGATCTTGAGTCCTACCTGGCCCTCGTCTATAACTTCGTGACCTGGGTGCAGGAGGGGCTGATGCAGGCGCTTCTCGCCTCTGTCGACGCTTCCGACTAGTCGCCCAAGAGCGGCCGCAGGCCGAGTGGACATCCCTGCACTGTGATTAAGGCCACGCCGCGCCGCTTAGCCAACCGGTGCGGTGCGTCCTATCCTCAGAGGATCATGAGTTCGAACACTGCCGCAGCTGAGGCTGCCGAGCTGGCCGCTCTGAGGTCCACTGAAGCACCCATTGGGATCTTCGATTCGGGCGTCGGGGGCCTCACCGTGGCGCGGGCCGTTATCGACCAGCTTCCCCACGAATCGGTGATGTACGTCGGAGACACCGCACATGCGCCCTACGGTCCGTTGCCCATTGCGCAGGTGAGGGCCTACGCGCTGGGTGTGATGGACGAACTGGTGGACTCGGGAGTGAAGCTCCTCGTCATTGCCTGTAATTCGGCGTCGGCCGCGGTGCTCCGCGACGCCCGGGAGCGCTACACCGCGCGCTACGGCATACCCGTCATCGAGGTGATCCAGCCGGCGGTGCGGCGCGCGGTCGCATCCACACGGACCGGACGCATCGGCGTCATCGGCACCAGCGCTACCGTGGGCTCGCGCGCCTATGAGGACACCTTTGCCGCTGCCCCCCATCTGGAGATTTTTTCCGCAGCCTGTCCCGAGTTCGTCGACTATGTGGAGGCGGGTGTCACGGCGGGGTCCGACGTGCTGGAAACCGCAGCCCGCTATCTCCGCCCTCTGCAGGAGGCCGACGTCGACACCCTGGTTCTCGGGTGCACGCACTATCCGCTCCTTACGGGCGTGATTTCCTACGTCATGGGAGATTCGGTGACCCTCGTCTCGAGCGCGGAGGAAACTGCGAAGGACGTCTACCGCGCCCTCGTATCGCATGATCTGCTGCGCAAGGGCCCGGGCCAGCCCCGGCACCATTTCGTCGCGACGGGGAACGCCGCCCGCTTCGAGGAACTCGCACGGCGCTTCCTCGGTCCGGAAGTGCTGAGCGTGGAGCATGTTGACCACGTCTCAGCCCAGTATCCGACCGGGAGTATGGCCCGGATCACGCCGGAGATGATTGCGTCGGCGGGAGCGGATGTGGGCGCGGGCGGGAACCGCCTCGCATGAAGCTGACCATCGTCGGGTGCAGCGGATCCTTCCCGGGTCCGCAATCACCGGCCTCCTGTTACCTCGTGACGCTGCAGGAGGACGGCAAGACGTGGCGGATTCTGCTGGATCTCGGTAATGGGTCGCTCGGCGCCCTCCAGCGCTACATGGACCTGAGGGATATCGACGCTGTCCTGTTGAGTCACCTTCACCCCGATCACTGCATGGACCTGTGCGGACTGCATGTGGCAGTGCACTGGGACCCGGAGGGGTGGAACCAGCCGCGGATTCCCGTCTGGGGGCCCGCTGCGACCGCAGACCGCATGGCCACCGCATACGGCCTTGACCTGGATCCGGGCATGCACGAGGACTTTGAGTTCCGGGCCTGGTCACCGCGCACGCCCGTGCAGGTAGGGCCCTTCACTATCACGCCCTTCCCGGTACTGCATCCTGTGGATGAGGCCTACGCCCTCCGCGTTGAAGTGGCCGATTCCGAGGCGCCGGGCGGCAAGCGTGTCCTGACCTATTCGGGCGACACCGATGCTTGTGACGGGCTCATCGAGGCCGCCGCGGACTCCAATATCTTCCTGTGTGAGGCAGCCTTCCATGAGGGCAGGGATGACGCCGTCCGCGGCGTCCACCTGACCGGTAAGCGTGCGGGCGATGTGGCCTCAGCCGCCGCATCACACCGACTGCTGCTGACTCACCTGCCCGTCTGGAATGACGCAGTCCGGACCATGGAAGAGGCGCGCAGCAGCTATACGGGAGACGTTGCCGTAGCTGTTGCCGGAGTTTCATACCTGGTCTGACGACGGCGGACCGCCCCGCGGGATCGAATCGCCCGCGCGGAAGGCCTCTGGCAGACTGGATCCCATGACTTCCCCATCCTCCGCCGGGCAGGCTTCCGCGTCCACCTCTCGTTCCGCATCCGGAAGCGAGGTTGTCCGTGCCGACGGTCGTGCTCCGGACCAGCTCAGGAACATCAGCATCACGCGCGGCTGGTCGAACCAGGCGGAGGGTTCAGCGCTCATCGAATTCGGCAACACCAGGGTGCTGTGCACCGCGTCACTCACTACAGGCGTTCCCCGCTGGCTCAAGGGCGAGGGTAAGGGGTGGGTGACGGCTGAGTACGCCATGCTGCCCCGCGCCACCAACACCCGCTCGGACCGCGAATCGGTGAAGGGACGGATCGGCGGGCGCACCCACGAGATCTCCCGGCTGATCGGCCGGTCACTCCGATCGATCATTGACACGCGCGCGCTGGGAGAGAACACCATCGTGCTCGACTGCGACGTTCTCCAGGCCGACGGAGGCACCCGCACCGCTGCGATCACCGGTGCCTATGTGGCGCTCGCCGAAGCGATCCGCTACGCGAAGGAGCATGGAATCATTCCGGCGTCTTCCCGCCCCCTGACCGATACCGTTGCAGCGGTAAGCGTCGGCATCATCGACGGGGTGCCGATGCTCGACCTGCCCTATGTAGAAGACGTCCGCGCAGAGACCGACATGAACGTCGTCGTGACCGGAAGCGGGAGCTTCGTTGAGGTCCAGGGGACCGCCGAGGGCGCCCCCTTCGACCGGTCGGAACTTGATGCACTCCTTGACCTGGCACTGCTCGGTACAGCGCAGCTTGCACAGATTCAGCGGGAGACTCTGGGGGAGGCGGCCGGTGCCTGAGGAAACACCGCCGGCCCAGGCGCGGCTGGTACTCGCCACACGCAATGCCGGGAAGCTGCGTGAACTTCGTGCGTTGCTGCGTGGCAAGGTGCCGGGCCTCGACGTCGACACGCAGGTGATCGATGCAGCTGCCGCGGGCGCCCCCGATGTTGTGGAGAGCGGCACAACCTTCGAGGAGAACGCGCTGCTCAAGGCGCGGGCCGTTGCCGAGGCCACGGGCATCCCGGCGGTCGCGGATGACTCCGGCCTTGCCGTTGACGTCCTCGGCGGCGCTCCCGGTATCTTCTCGGCCCGCTGGGCAGGCCGCCATGGTGATGACTCGGCGAATCTCGATCTCCTGCTGAACCAGCTGTCGGATATTCCGGCGGACCGGCGAGCCGCGCAGTTTGTCTGTGCCGCAGCTCTTGCGGTACCGGGCGGGACCGACGTCGTCAAACGTGGGGAATTGGCCGGCACTCTGCTGAGTGAGCCGCGCGGCGAGGGGGGATTTGGTTATGATCCCGTGCTGCAGCCGCTCGGCGCGGAGCGCAGCTGCGCCGAACTGACGGCCGAGGAGAAAAACGCCATCAGTCACCGTGCCAAAGCGTTCGAGGAACTTCTGCCGTCAATCGTCGACGTCCTGCGCTGACCGGTGGGAGGAGCGCCTGCGGCCCCCTGCTCTTTCGGCGTGCACAGTTCAATAGGGCAGACTTAACCGGGATATGAGAACAGACGTGAAGAACTTGCCCCTGCAGACCGGAAACGAATCCACACTCGGAGGTGTCGCTGACTGGGCTGTTGCCATGATGGAGACCATCGGGGCGCCCGGCGCCGGTCTGGCCATCGCACTGGAGAACCTCTTCCCGCCTCTCCCCAGTGAGGTCATCCTTCCGCTGGCCGGATTTACAGCGAGCAGGGGAGACTTCACTCTGTTCGAAGCCCTCTTCTGGACCACAGCGGGCTCCGTTGTGGGTGCCTATCTGCTCTACATGCTCGGCGTTCTGCTCGGGCGGCAGCGGATGCGACGCCTCGTGGCCAAGGTCCCGCTGGTGGACCTTGAGGACGTTGACAGCGTCGAGGCGTGGTTCAACCGACACGGTTACAAGGCGGTGTTCTTTGGCCGTATGGTCCCGATCTTCCGCAGCCTCGTATCAATTCCGGCAGGCATCGAACGAATGCCCGTGTGGAAATTCCTGGGTCTCACGCTGGCCGGAAGCCTCATCTGGAACTCCATCTTCGTGCTGGCCGGCTACTACCTCGGCGAGAACTGGCATCTGGTGGAGCAGTACGCGGACATCTTCCAAAAACTGGTGATTGCCGCCGTCGTGCTGGTGATGGCGTTCTTCGTCGTCAATAAGGTGCGGAAGGTCCGACGCAAGCGCGAAGCCTCGTAGCGCCAGCAGTCTTGGGTGACCCCGGGCATGCTGTACTACTCCTTCTCCAGGGGCGATAACTCTTTCCTTTCAACTGCTTGTTGACTTTGACCCGCCGGGTTGTATGGTTAGTTACATGAGTGATGAACCAACAAAGCGGGCAACCGCCGTGGCCGTGGTTGGTGAAGCAACGTGTTGACCGATGATGGTCGGCCGATCTTTCTCCAGATCGCTGAACGCATCGAAAGCGACATCATCGACGGGACGCTGGCAGAGGAGTCTCAGGTGCCGTCCACCAACGAATTCGCGGCCTTCTACCGCATTAACCCGGCGACTGCAGCCAAAGGTGTCAACAGGCTCGTCGACGACGGAATTCTGTACAAGCAACGGGGAATCGGCATGTTCGTATCCCCAGGAGCGCGAACCGTGCTGATGCAGCGCCGACGTGAGAAGTTCTTCGACCAGTACGTGCAGCCGCTCACGCGGGAGGCGCGCAAGCTGGGCATCGAACCGGACGAACTTGCAGAAATGATCAGGCAGGGCGAGCACGCCCTCCAGGGGGGAGCACAGTGAATACCATCATCGAGGTCAACGACCTCACCAAGAAGTACAGGAAGTCGGAGGCTCTGCGGGGGGTCAACCTCGCACTGCAGCCGGACCGCATCTACGGTCTTCTCGGCCGCAACGGTGCAGGAAAAACCACCCTGATGTCCATCCTCACCGCGCAGGGGTTCGCATCGTCCGGGGAGGTGCGGGTATTCGGTGAGCACCCCTACGAGAACGAGCGCGTCCTCAACCGCATCTGCTTCATCCGCGAATCCCAGAAGTACCCGGACTCCTTCACGGCCGAGCATGCCTTCAGGTCCGCGGCGCTTTTCTTCGCCAACTGGAGTCAAGAGTTGGCGGACCGGCTGGCAGCAGACTTTCAGCTACCGCTACGCCGTACCATCAAGAAGCTCTCCCGCGGGCAGCTCTCAGCAGTCGGCGTGATCATCGGACTGGCATCGCGCGCGGAGATCACCTTCTTCGACGAGCCGTACCTGGGGCTGGACGCCGTCGCGCGCCAACTCTTCTACGACCGGCTGGTTGAGGACTACTCGCGGCATCCGCGCACGGTCGTACTCTCATCCCATCTGATCGATGAAGTCGCCAACCTGCTGGAGCACGTGATTGTGATCGACCAGGGCCGGATCATCATGGACGACGACGCCGACACGATCAGAGGATCGGCTTTCACCGTAGTGGGATCCGCCGACAAGGTGTGGAGCTTCCTCGGTGACCGTGAAATCGTACATACGGACAACTTCGCTTCCCTGGCGTCGGTAACGGCACTCGGCCCATTGACCGAGAACGAAACCCGCGCTGCCGCCGAACTTGGCCTTGAGCTGGCGCCCGTTTCACTGCAACAACTCATAGTCCGTAAAACCATGTCCGCGTCGTCGGCAGCATCTGGTGTCACGAACCGATCCTTCTCGGAGGCGGCACGATGAACCGCGTCATCAATGTCATGCGGATGCAGTTGACCAATCGGTGGGTCTTCATCGGGATTCCGCTCATTATTGTGGCTGCCTCCTTCCTGCTCACCCTGGTCATCTGGTCCCTTGTCCCGGAGCAGGGGCGCTACTCCGGTGGCGCTCAGGCAGTAATGTGGTACTTCTTTGCGCTCGGTATCCAGTCCCTGACCCTCACCTTTCCCTTCTCGCAGGGGCTCAGCATCACACGGCGGACATTCTTTTTCGGAACCATCGCGCTCTTCTCGATCATTGCCCTCATCACCTCAGTCTCGTACTACCTGCTGGGCCTCCTCGAGCAGGCAACAGGCGGATGGGGTGTCAACGGCCGGTTCTTCGCGTTGGAATGGATTGCAGGCGGCCCGTGGTTCCATCCCATCGCCTTCTACTTCGCGGTCATGATGGCGCTGTTCCTCATCGGTTTCTGGGCAGCCACCATCTACAAGCGCTGGCAGGCCACAGGGCTGCTATCGGCGGGCATCAGCGTTGCACTGGTGCTGGTAGGAACGCTCTACCTGATCGGGTCCC
Organism: Arthrobacter sp.; assembly: GCF_031179385.1. GTDB lineage: Bacteria > Actinomycetota > Actinomycetes > Actinomycetales > Micrococcaceae > Arthrobacter_D. The sequence goes on from NZ_JAPSHV010000029.1 coordinate 9,570, forward strand.
GGCAGGCCTGGGGTCAGGTTGGAGCTTTTCTTGGAGCACAGTCGCAGCTTGATGTCGCCGGGTGGCTCGCGGTGCTCGCTGTTGTGCTGGCGGGCGGTTCCTTCCTGACATTGCGCCGCACCGAGCCGTAACTGGTTTCACACAGGCAGCGGAGGCGCCACGCCAAGCCGGTTCCGCTGCCTGTGCTTCTCTACCGGCTACCGTGAACGGGTGGGAATTGAGTTCACGGCGATCGACTTCGAGACTGCCAACGGGTTTCGCGGGTCACCCTGCGCCGTCGGTCTCACCAAGGTTCGCAATGGCCGGATTATCGAGGAAGCCCAGTGGCTGATGCGGCCGCCCGCCGGACACGATCACTTCGATCCGCGCAACGTGGCTATTCACGGCATTACAGCCGACATGGTGGCGCACCAGCCGCGTTTCGGTGAACTGTTCCCGGAGATCGGTGCCTTCATCGGTAACGACGTCCTCGTGGCGCACAACGCCGCCTTCGACATGGGCGTCATCCGCTCCGCGCTCGAAGTGTCGAACCAGGGCGGTCCCGCCTATGACTACGCCTGCACCGTCCTGCTCTCACGCCGCAGTTACTTCCTCGTCTCCTATTCGCTGCCCTACGTCGCGGAGGCGGCGGGAGTTCCGCTGGTGAACCATCACGACGCCGTTGAGGACGCCCGCGCGTGTGCCGGAATCCTGGTGGACATCGCCCGCCGCGCGGACGCAGCAACCATCGAGGACCTTGTGTCGGGGCACCGTCTACAGCTGTCCCGCCTGGAAGCTTACGAACCTGGCGTGTCCGAACTCTCAAAGGCGACCCGGACGGCTCTGGATCGGGGACCGGCCCGCACATGGATCGGATGGCCGGACGAAGGCCTCAACCCGGAACCCAACCCTGCCGCGGACCCATCTCATCCCCTGTTTGGCCAGACCGTGGTTTTCACCGGCGACCTGGGCATCCCACGGCCCCAAGCGAAGGAACGGGCGGCCGTTCTGGGAGCCAGACCGGCGAGTACCGTTACGCGAAAGACGACCGTACTGGTGGTCGGCGACGGTTTTGTGGCGGCCGACCTGCGCAGCGGAAGGGTCACGGGCAAGGCCCGCAAGGTGATGGAGCTGCACAGCCGCGGCCAGAACATCGAGGTGCTCTCCGAAGCTGAGTTCCTCCAGATGACCGAAGGCCGCTGGCCGGTCGCCAGCCAGTAGAGCGGAAGAGGCGCGGTCGCGCGAAGCGAACCAGCGGCTATGCTCCCATCGCTGTGGCGAAGCGCCCGGCGAGCTCCTCGATTACGTCTGTTCCCTCCAGCCGCGCACATGCGGCCCGCGGCAAGGACGCACGGCCGTACAGGGCTCCGGCGATTGAACCGGCAACCGAGCCGACCCCGGTCGCCCCGGGACCCTCCTGGGCGGCTGCTGCCGCAAGCAGAGCTTCCACGGAGGCGGCGCCGTCGTCGCTCGCGGTGGCGAGGACCAGCCTCACTGCCTCGCAAAGCACACCTCCTGCGTCGTTCGCCGGACGAGCCGGCGAGGCGGTGCCGATCGACCGTAGCCGCTCCGACAGAGCAGACGCCCCCAGCGTGGCTGCACGTTCCGCCGACGCGTCTACCGCCTCTGCCAGTGCACTTTCCTGCACCGCAATGGCATGAATCAGAGCGGAGTAGACGGCGGCGGGCAGCTGCGCGGCCGAGTTGCCGTGTGTGATCGCCGCGGCATCAAGTGTGAGTTTCTCGATCATGGCGCCAGGGACGTTCGCCACCAGTCCGAAAGGCGCGGAACGCTGCAGCGCGCCGGGGCCGTCGTCGTCGGGTTCCAGCGGACGCTGCCGACTGCCCATTTCGCCGCTCCGGAGCGCGCGCACGCTGGTGCCGTCCGGGTGCCGCCGACGGTGCAGCACCTCCTGCCCATCGATCCAGCGGGCGGGGGGAGCAGGAGCCGACGACGGCGGAGTCTCGCTCTGGGTACCGAGCCAGCGGAGGTAGGCGAGCCAGAGGCAGGCGGTCTCGTCCGCGGCGACCCCATCATTGGCCCATTCGAGAGCCTCGGTCATGCCGTCGACCGTGTACAGCGTCAGCTGGGTTGCATCGGCGAAGGCAGAACCTTCGGGTGACTCCGCCGCTGCCTCGCCAAGGGCACCTCCCAGGAGGGCGCCGGTGATTCTGCTGCGAAGTGGAATGGAAGTACCTGCGGAATGTGTCACTGAGCCAGTGTAGGCATTCCGCGGCATCCGCCCCTGAATGGCGGCTCATCGGCGGGCTGAAGTAGCAGATCTCACGTGCCCGCGGCCTCCCGTTCCGTGGTGCCGCGGCGTTGCCGCCAGGAACTGTCGGAGGTGGCCGGTAGCTTGGAATCATGAGGTTACTGCACACGTCAGACTGGCATCTGGGGCGTTCCTTCCACGGGGTGGGGATGCTTGAGTCGCAGCGCCTTTTCGTCGACCAGCTGGAGAAGACGGTACGCGAGGAAAACGTCGACGTGGTTCTCATTGCCGGGGATGTCTATGACCGCGCGCTTCCCGCCGTTGACGTCGTCGAACTCTTCAACGAAGCCCTCGAGCGGATCACAGTGGCAGGCGCTCAGGCCGTCATCAGTAGCGGAAACCATGATTCTGCAGTCCGGCTGGGATTCGGCGGCAAGCTGATCGAACGCGGCGGCGTGCATCTCCGTACCCGGATCGAGGACATCGGGCGGCCCGCCCTTTTCCGCGTCGATGACGAGGTCGAGGTGGCTGTTTACGGGTTGCCTTACCTGGAACCGCGCATGGTCGCGGATGAACTCGGCTGCGACGGCGCAACCCATACCGCTGTCACGTCAGCGGCGCTGGAGCGCGTGCGGGATGACCTGGGTCGGCGCCGGAAGCGCAACACCGTGCACTCGGTGGTCATGGCCCACACCTTCGCCAGCGGGGGAGTGGGATCGGACAGTGAGCGGGAGCTCAGTATGGGCGGTCTGGGCGTGGTGCCGCTGAATCTCTTTGAGGATTTTGATTACGTTGCGCTGGGTCATCTGCATGGTCAGCAACAGTTGCATGAGCGTATCCGTTATTCAGGGTCTCCGTTGGCCTACTCATTTTCCGAGGCACGGCAGTCGAAGGGCGCCTGGCTCATCGACCTGGCGGCTGACGGCGTAGGGGAGGTACGCCCGGTCAGGTGGACGCCGCAACGGCACCTTGCCATCCTGCGGGGTCCGATCGATGAGCTCATCGCATCACCGCAGCACGTCGAAGCCGAAGGCGCCTGGTGTCACGTCACCCTGACGGACAACGAGCGCCCGCAGCACGCTATGGAGCGACTGCGCGCGAGGTTTCCCGGCACTCTTGTGCTTGCATTCGAACCTTCCTCCCGTGGACCAGGGGAGGAACGCACCTACAGCGAGCGCATCGCACAAGCCGTTGATGATTCAGCCATTTGTTGCGGTTTCCTCGAACACGTCCGGCAACGCTCCGCCAATGCTGAAGAGGCGGCACTCTTCGCCGAGACGATCGACGCCGTGCGCGCAGCGGAGAGCGGCGCATGAGGATCCACCGCCTGGAGATCCAGGCCTTTGGGCCGTTCGCTGAGCGCCAGCACATAGACTTCGACGGGCTCACGGAGCAGGGGCTGTTCCTGCTGAACGGGCCAACCGGAGCTGGTAAATCGAGCGTTCTGGACGCAATCTGCTACGCGCTGTATGGTGCCGTGCCGGGGGAACGCCAGAACGCCAAGCGCCTGCGAAGCGACCATGCTCCCGATGGCCTCGCACCGGAGGTCGTGTGCGAGTTCTCCGCGGGTTCCCGGCGCTTCGAAGTGACCAGGAATCCCGCGTGGAGCCGGCCCTCGAAGCGCGGGTCCGGAACCACCACGGAGCAGGCCAAGACCCTCTTGCGGGAGCGTGTAGCAGGGCAGTGGGTCACCCGGTCAACCCGCAATGATGAAGCGGGCGCGGAACTTCAGGACGTGCTCGGAATGAACCGGGAACAGTTCACACGGGTAGTGATGTTGCCCCAGGGCGAGTTCGCTGCGTTCCTTCGGTCGGACGCCACGGCACGCGGCGAGCTGCTGCAACGGTTGTTTGCTACCGACAGGTTCTCCACGGTAGAACAGCTGCTTGCAGAGCACGCCGCCCGGACTGCGTCGGCCCTGCAGGAAGCCGAGGGTGAACTTGAAGATCTTCTGGCGCGGGCCGAAGAGGAGGTGCAGAGGCACGGGTTGACCACCCAACCACTTTCTCCTGCTGCCCGGGTGCAAGGACCAGCAGCTGCCGGCCTGGACCCGGAAAGCAGCGAGACAGACGGGTCTGGGCATGGACTGCTCGCCTTGCAGGATCAACTGATGGCTGCCGTGACCGAGGGCCGGATCCGCGTGAAGGAACTTACGGCGGTACGTGAGGCCTGCCGGCTCGACCGTTCCGGGATTGAGAACGAGCGTCGGGACCGCATCGCCTATCGCCGGTTGCTCGCGGAATGGAAGGCGAACGAAGTCGACCTTCAACAGGCCGCCACCCTGCGCACCATGCTCGAGAGCCACCGTGGGGCCCAGATCCTCGAGGGCCCTCTTCAGTCGCGGGATGAAGCGGCGGAGCAGCTCCGCGCTGATCAGGACCACCTGCAGTCCGTGATGCTCCGGCTGGAGGCTGACCCCGCTCTCCGGCACGAGCTTCCGGAAACGCTCATCCTGGAGGCAGAACCGGCGTTGGCGGATATCGAACGTGCGCATGATGAGATTCGGGAAAGGCTGGCAGCGGCGCGGGCATCGCTGCCGCTGGAGCAGGACCTCGTGCATCTTGGCGTGCGCATCAGAGATGTGGAGCGCACGATCGAGCAGCAGCGTAGCAAGACTGCGCTGTGCAGAACGAAGCAGGAGGAATTCGCGAAGGAACTTTCGAACCTCGGAGCAGAACTTGAGGTCGCGCAGACCGTGGCGGCTCGCGCAGCAGAACTGAAGACCCAGTGCGCAGAAGTCACTGAGCGGCTTGAGCTGCTGGGCAAGGCAGAGTTGGCGGAGCGCGCACTCCAGAAACTGGACGAACAGCTGCAGGAACAGCAGATGATCTTCCTTGCAGCGAAAGAGGACTGGCTGGGGAAGCTTCAGCTGCGGCTCGAGCAGACGGCGGCAGAACTCGCTGCCCGGTTAGTCCCAGGGGAGCCCTGTGCGGTCTGCGGCAGCGTAGAGCACCCAGCCCCCGCAACACCTGCCAAACCGCCGCTGGTGAGTCGCGAGGATGAGGAAGATGCTCGGGCCAATCAGGACCGGGCGGAGGGACGAGTGCGGCAAATTTCGGCCGAGCGGGACGCAGCGGCACTTGAGGCAGCGATGCTGCGCACGCGAAGCGGTGAGTTCACGGTTTCAGAAGTTCGCACTGCCCTGTCGTCTCTCGAGCAGGAACGCTCGCAAGCGGAGCTGGCGGTGCGCTCTGCTGCTGAACTGACCGGGCGGAAAGCTACGCTCGAGGCTGCGCTCGCGGGGCTGCAGGAGGAAAATGCAACCCTCGCACAGAGTCTGGCCGAAGGCTCTTCACGCCTGACCACACTTCGTGAACAGGAGACCACTCTGAAGGACAGGCTCTCGCAGGTGCGCGGGTCCTACGGCACAGTGGTGGACAAGGTCGCCGCCCTGGAAGTGACTGAACGCCGGCTTGGCGCGGTCTGTTCTGCCCTGACGCGCACCGAGCAGGCTCGGGCACATCTGGACAAAGCCGAAACTGCCCTGCGGGAGCGTCTTGCAGTCACGGACTTCCCGTCGCCGGACGCAGTCCGGGCTGCCCTGCTGACAGGTCGCCAAGTGGACGAAGCTGAGCAGTCGATCCGGGATGCGGAGAACACAGCCCACAGAATAGAACGCGACCTTCAGCGCCCGGAGAATATAGCTGCCGCGGTCCTGGAAAAGGAAGGCGGTGCACTGCCGGATGAACGCGAGCTCACGCTCGCGGGGGAGAGGGAAGCGGAGGCCGGGAAGCAGCTCGACCGCGCGGTGCTCGAAGTAGGCCTGCTGGAACAATCAGTGGTGCAGCTCGGTTCCTACACGGACAGGGCGGCGGTTCTTGAGGAGCGGCTGGTGCCGCTGCGGCACGCGCACCAGCTCGCGAAGTCGATTGCGGATACCGCGCGTGGGAACGGCGAAAACCTGTACAAGATGAGCCTGGCCACCTACGTTCTGGCTGCCCGCCTGGAACAGGTAGCGGACGCTGCGACCGAACGACTGCAGCAGATGTCTGACGGCCGGTACTCCCTGGTGCACAGCGACTCGAAGTCCGGAAACCGGAAGTCCGGGTTGGGATTGAACGTCATCGACAGCTGGACAGGGATGCGCCGCGACACCGCTACGCTCTCGGGTGGTGAGTCTTTCATGGCATCCCTGGCGCTCGCACTGGGACTTGCCGACGTCGTCCAGCACGAGACGGGCGGTCTTGATATCGAAACTCTCTTCGTGGACGAGGGATTCGGCAGCCTGGACGAGCAATCCCTTGAGCAGGTGATGGACGCTTTGGAGAATTTGCGGGACGGAGGCCGCGTGGTCGGACTGGTCAGTCACGTAGCTGAGCTTAAGCAACGCATCCCAGCGCAGTTGCACGTATCGAAGGGACGAGCCGGGTCAAGCGTGAGCTTCGTGAATCAGCTGGAGCGCGTGTAAAATTGTGACGTTACCGGGTTGTGCGCATCGGGAGGAGGGACGATGCGCTTCTCGAAGCACCCGGAAAGCGCATGGCTAACCCAACTTCTGACTCCCGAATCGTCCCTACCGATCAATCCTCCGCAGCCCCGGCGCTGGTGGAGGACGCCACTACCGCGCAGGGCGCCGTGCCGTCGCCCCTGAGCACCGAGAAGCGCGGCCGCTTCAGCAGACTGCCGGAAATTGCCGGAGCGGGTTTTCTTCCACTGGGCCTCATTGCCCGCCTTCCTCTCGCCATGCTCACCGTCGGCGCGCTCACTCTGGTCACCGCGGCAACCGGCTCTTATGCTTCCGGTGGATTCGCGGCTGGAGCCGTAGGAATCGGCTCGGCAATGGGGGCGCCGGCCCTCGGCTACCTGGCCGACCGACATGGTCAACGCCCGGTCCTGCTGCTCTCAGCCGTCCTCAACACGTTGGCCATATTTGCGCTGCTTGCCGTTAGCGGCTTCTCCGGCGGCGACTCGGTACTGACACCGACCCTGATTGCGGCGTTCCTGATGGGTGCGACCTGCCCGCAGATCGGTCCGCTCGCCAGGGTTCGCTGGATGGCGTTGACCCAGGACAAGCGCCCCAGCGATCTCGACACGGCGCTGTCCTACGAAAGCACAGCCGACGAACTGACTTTCGTGCTCGGTCCTGCCCTCGTCGGTCTGCTGGCCAGCGTGATCGCGCCCTGGCTGCCCCTGGCACTGGCCGCGGCGCTCACAGCGGCGTTCGTTTCAGCCTTCGCGGTGCACCCGACCGAGCGGGCAGTCATGCCGCTGCGCCGTCGTCCCACTGCAGCGAACCGGCAGCATCAGCAAGGGCGCGGGGGAGCACGCACAGGCTTCCTGGTAGCGTTGCCTGTTCTCGGCATGGTCATGATGGGAACCTTCTTCGGGTCAACCCAGACCTCGCTCATCGCCTTCGCCGGGGGGTTCGGAGCGGAGACCGCGGCCGGCCTGCTCTATGCCGTGATGGGCGTCAGCTCAGCGCTGACCGCCTTGTCGGTGGCGTACTGGCCGCAGCGCTTCCGGCATCCCTTGCGCTGGGTTCTCTCGGCCGGCGTCATGTGCGCGGCCGCAGTCTTGCCCCTGTTCGCCCCTGACATTCCATTGATGCTCGTCGCCCTGCTGGTCCTTGGAATCCCCGTCGGGCCAACCATGGTGACCATATTCAGTGTCGGCTCACTGGTAGCGCCGCGGCAGCTGGTCGGGACAGTGATGACTCTGCTGGCCAGTGGAATCGTCGCCGGCACCGCAATCGGCGCATCGATTGCAGGAGCACTGGCGGAGAGCAGTGTGAAGCTGGCTTTCACGGTTCCGGTGGCGGCCGCCGTCGTGCTCCTGCTGTTGGGCTTGGTGTGTGCCGTCGTCCTCCGCAGCAGGCAGGTGGCCCGGGAGATCAGCTGAGCTGCTCCTCAATCGCCCGGGCACTGGCCGCTATGCGGGCGCCAAGTTCCGCCTCCGGATGGGCTGAGCGGATATAAACGACGGCGACTGCCGCGGGCAGGCGTCCCGGAACCCTGACCGGAGCGGCAACGGATGAGAGGCCGGCGATGACCTCGTCATGGCTTGTGGCGAAACCTTGCAGCCGTGCCGCACCGGATTCACTGCGGTACGGCTGGCCGGGCGCGAGCCGTTGCCATTCTTCCTCGCTGACGGCGGACTGGATCGCGATGCCCGGCGCTCCGGCGCTGAAGGCATGCCGGGTACCGGGCCGCTGCGCGACCGCGGCCCTGGAGTGGCGCGGCTCGACCGTCACCAGGGTCACACAGTCATGGCGGTCCCAGACTGCGACGAAGGCGGTCATGCCGAGCTCGTTCGCCAGCACGGTCAGTTCCGGCAGGGCGGCAGTCTGAAGGTCACGGGACACGCCGCGTGCCAGCGCTGCCAAGCCGGGGCCGGACGACACTTTTCCGGCCTCATCGCGGACAACCAGCGAATGGTCTTCCAGGGTTCGAACTATTCGGTAGGCAATTGAGCGGTGTACCCCCAGCTCAGAGGACAGTTCCGCGATGGACAGCGGCTTGGGTGAATCGGCGAGAATCTCGAGGGAGCGGAGCCCTCGTGAAAGGGTCTGCGAATGCTGGGTCGTTGTGTCCGGGCTCACACATCGTTATTATTCTATATCGGAATAGGATGTTCAACTATCGAACAAGCCTTCGTTCCGACAGTACGGGCTCAGCGCGAAGGTGCATCGCCCTCGTGTTAGAGAGTATGATCTGAGACACATTACCGAACGTTCTGTCGGTAATCATTTTCCGTCCACTTGGAGTAACAATGACGTCTTCAACGGCCGCTGCCCGGCAGCGAATGTCTCGGGAGGACCGCAAGGTCGTCGCAGGCACCATGGTTGGCACCACCATCGAATGGTATGACTTCTTCATCTTTGCGCAGGCTGCGGGTCTGGTCTTCGCACAGCTGTATTTCGCACCCCTCAACGAGGACAGCCCGGGACTCGCGCAGCTGGTTTCCTGGGCCACAATCGGCATCAGCTTCTTCTTCCGGCCACTCGGGGCAGTGGTCGCCGGCCACCTCGGTGACCGCATCGGACGCAAGGCGATGCTCGTCTTCACCCTCGTCATGATGGGTTCCGCCACCGCACTCATAGGGCTGCTGCCCACATACGCCCAGATCGGCGTCGCTGCGCCGATCCTGCTGATGCTGCTGCGTATCCTCCAGGGCTTCTCCGCCGGAGGGGAGTGGGGCGGCGCCGCACTCATGGCGGTGGAGCACGCACCGGTCAACAAGCGTGGATTCTGGGGAGCGTACCCGCAAATCGGTGTACCCGTCGGCATGATCCTCGCAACGCTGGTGCTGTTCATGCTGCGTTCGTCCATGTCGGAAGAGGACTTCCTGACCTGGGGATGGCGCGTTCCATTCCTGCTTTCGGTGGTCCTGATCGTCGTCGGCTACTTCATCCGCAAGGCTGTTGCCGAAAGCCCGGTGTTCAAGGAGATGACCGAGCGCAAGTTGGAATCTTCGGTACCGCTGAAGCTGCTCTTCAAGCACAACACCAAGCAGGTCGTGCTGACGGCGGCAATCTTCATTGCGAACAACGCGGCCGGCTACCTCCTCATCGCTTTCTTCTCCGCATACGCACAGCGCACCCTGGGCATGCCCGGTGGGCCGGTGCTGTTCGCGACCCTTCTGGCGTCCTTCGGCTGGCTGATCTTCACCATGTACGGCGGCATTCTGTCCGACCGGATCGGGCGGGTTCGAACCTTCCAGATCGGCTACGCGCTGGTGTTCCTGTGGATGATTCCGCTGTTCATGATGATCGATACCCGCAACATCCTCGCCTACGGTGTGGCGCTGTTCGTACTGACCATCGGTCTTGGCCTGTCCTACGGACCCATGTCCGCGATGTATGCCGAGATGTTCCCGGCCAATGTCCGCTACTCAGGCATTGGAATCGGTTATGCCCTCGGCGCCATCCTGGGCGGTGCTTTCGCCCCGCTGATTGCAGAAGCGCTCCTGACAGGCACCGGATCGTCGATCTCCATCGGCATCTACATCATGGTGTTGTGCGTCATTTCCTTCGTGGGCGTGACCATGGTGAAGGAGACACTCGGCGTGCCGCTGCGTGTGGCCGAGAACCACACAGAGGCGAAGTAGCGACGTCTCGAAAACCGGTGCGGTGGGTAGGGCCATGGGTAGTTCTCCCCATGGCCCCCGCCCGGAGTCCCGCATACACTGATTGCCAAGACGGGCCTTGTACGAGGGGCCTGCCGCCGGACTGACGGGTTCGGTACGAAGAATGGCCGGCTCGCCAAGGGTTCCCCCAGCCCTGGAGAGCCGGCCTTTCCCATGTGCAGAGCCCACTATCCGGTAGCTTCGCCTAGCTCGGGTGTTCCGCAGCCCGCGCCTGAAGACCAAGAATGAGCGCGTCGAGGCCCATCCCAAAAGCGACATCGGCCTGCCGCCGGTCCGCGTTGTCCTTCAGCGCTGACACCGCAGCGGTGAACCGCGGGTAGTGCCCTGCCAGCTGCCCCGACTCGAAGATGGTCTCCGGCGCTGTCGCATCGAACGCGGACCCGAAAATAAAGGATTCCAGCGCGATGATCGCTGGAACAATCAGCGGTTCCGGCCACGCGGCTCGCTCGAACCCACGCGTGACGGCCTCATAGACGGCCAAGGTCTGCGGAGCGCCGCTCACCGGAAGGACAGCGATGACGGGAATCAGGGGTGTGTGGCGGGTAAAGACGTCGCGGTAGGACCACGCGAACCGGCGGATGGCCTGTTCCCATGGTTCTGTTTCGAACCCTGACACGTCCACCTGCGTCATGACGTGGTCCTGCAGCAGAATGAGAACGTCGCCCTTGGACTCCACGTGGTTATATAACGACGACGGCGCTACCTTCAGGGCGCGGGCGAGGGAGGACATGGTGAGGCCCTCATACCCGCGGGTTTCGATAAGCGTAAGAGCCGCCCGGGTGATCGCTTCCTGCGAGAGGATCCTGTTCAGTGGCCTGCCGGCGGACCGACGGGCCGGGCCGGTTACGCTGACCATCACTTGTTCCTGATTCCTTCCCGACGGGGAGCAAACGTCTTGCCTCCCTCCACGGTAATGGAAGACCGGAGCGGCGGGGGCATGGAAAACGAACAGTAGTCGTCGCAGCCCCTTCCGGAGTCTCCGCTGTTACCGTAGTGCCATGCCGGAGATGCCTGAGGTCCAGGGGCTCGCACAGTTCCTGGCCAGCAAACTGACGCCTGTGAAGGGTGCCCCTGCTCGCGTGCGTGACGTTCAGCTCGGATCCTTCGCCGTGCTCAAGACGGCTGAGGTGCCACTGGCGACCATCTCATCGATGACGTTCACCGACGTGGACAGGCGGGGGAAGTTCCTCATCCTGAGTCTGGAGGGCGTTCACCTCGTGATGCACCTGGCCCGTGCCGGGTGGCTGAGGTGGTCTGACTCCATTCCGGACACCGCCCTGCGTCCGGGCAAGGGTCCCATCGCACTCCGGCTACGATGCGCCGAACCTGAAGGTTACGGTTTCGACCTCACAGAGGCGGGAACGAAGAAGTCAGCGGCCGCGTACCTCGTCCGCGACGTGGCTGAGGTCCCGGGACTCAGCAGGCTTGGTCCTGAAGCGCTCGATGTCGGGCTGGAAACGTTCCTGGAGATGCTGCACGGCCACCGCAGCCAGATCAAAGGGCTCTTGCGGGACCAGTCCTTCATTGCCGGCATAGGCAATGCCTATAGCGATGAAATACTTCATGCCGCCCGGCTCTCACCTTTTGCCCTGGCAACCAACCTCGGCGAGGAACAATTGGCCACATTGCACACGGCAATGCACTCGGTTCTGGGGACAGCAATCACAGCGGCAGCCGGCAAGCCCGCCAAGGAGCTCAAGGATGCCAAGCGGCGCGAGATGAAGGTTCACGGACGAACAGGGCAGGAATGCCCTGTGTGCGGCGACACTGTCCGCGAAGTCTCGTTCGCCGATTCGGCTCTTCAGTACTGTCCCACCTGCCAGACAGGCGGCAAGCCGCTCGCCGACCGACGAACTTCGAAGTTTCTCAAGTGACCGCTCAGAGTGCGCCCCACCTGGACTTATGGGGCAACGAAAGCGACGGCGAGATCGACGCGGTCCTTTTGCAGCTCCAGCGGTGCCCCTAGGATCGAAAGGGTAAGAATCCGGTTCGAACCGAGGAGGTCATCATGACAAGTGATTCAGGCGATCGCGACCAGGACGCGCAGGGCAAGGATTCCAGCAGCACGGAACCGGAGGGAACCATCCCCAACACCGAGGACGGAGTTGGGATCACGACCACTGAGGAACCTAGCAGTTTTGAACCCGAGGAAGATCCCGAGAAGGATTCCGAAAGGGGCGACGGCACGGTCGGCTAGCGGCCCAAACGGTGCCATGACGTCTCAATGAGTTACGGACCTGCAGCACCAAGGTGCTGCGGGTCCGTAACTCATTAACAGCATCGGTAGCTCACTATGAGCAGCTGTTGGGACTCCGGTTACCCGAGTGAGGGAGCCCGTGACGGGGGTTCGGGGATGTGAACATTCCCGGTTGTGACTCCGCCAGTGATTACATCAGGAGTGTCCATCTGCATGCCGTTGCCCGCCGGCAGGTTGAGCGTCAGGGATCCTTCGTCGTCCTTGTCGGACCCCAGCGCACGCAGCGCGATGGCCACCTCATGGGCGTCAGGACGATCCTGCGCATTTCGTGCAGTCATGCGTGTCAGAAGATTGACCCAGTCGGGGCCGAGGGAATCGGGAACCTCGGGGTCGCGCAGTAGGCGGGCGACGGCCGCCTCTACTATGGGGCCGGGGAACGCCTTCTCTCCGGTCAGACATTCCAGGAGGACGAGACCGAGCGAGTAGATGTCGCTACGCGGTTCCACGGTCGTGCCCTCGGCTTGCTCCGGACTGAGGTAGTTGGCCGTGCCGATCGTGGCGCCGTGAGCCGTGGAATGAGTTGCTTCCACCATGCGGGCAATACCGAAGTCCGTGAGCTTCGGGTAGAGGCGCGTTTCGTGCTCTCCCGAGTGGTACATGAGAATGTTTGCAGGTTTTACATCGCGGTGGATCACACCCTGGGCGTGGATGTACGCGAGCGCGTCAGCAAGGTCTGCCCCCAGCTGAGCAACGTGTTCAGAAGGCAGCGGACCCGCCTTCAGCAACTTACGCAGATCAAGGCCGTCAACCAGTTCCATTACGAGAAAGCTGGTGGTCTTGCCTGTGCCGTCCTCCTGGAGGCCGGCGTCATGAAGGGTGACCAGTCCGGGGTGGTTTAGGGTGGACAGAAGCATCGTTTCCGTGTGCTGCCGCCGGTAATCGTCGTCATCTGAAGTAGTGGGGTTGAAGACCTTGATTGCCACGTCCCGGCCGAGGTTCCGGTCCAGTGCCCGAAACACCGATGCTGCGCCGCCGGTACCAATCAACTCGATGGGTTGGTACCGCTCGGCCAGGAGTTCATCCACGTGAGACCTCCGGGGAAGAAAGAAAGAATGAGGGTGAAGAGCAGGTGATAAGCATGCTGATCACCTCGATTATTCTACCCTGTTCCGGGCAGTGCGAAAGACCGCGCACTATGCCAGAGATCAAAAGTTTGGCAATTGTTACGCTTTGAGGAAGTCGATGGCGGCGCTCTTGAAAGCCCTGGCCGTGACAGCGTTGGTGTGAGTGCGGCCGGGCAGCCACAGGATCTCCGCTTGACCGCTCAGCTCCGCCAACTCAGGCAGCGTGCTTGCGCGCTCGTCCTGGTCTCCGGCTACCAGGAGTAGGGGCATGTGCGGAACCGCGTCAGCCGGCACGAAGGGCTCGCGCTTGATGGCTTCCACCATGGTGAGTAATGCGAAGACGTCGTTTGTGGGAACAAGGCGCGCCATCCGCAACAGGCCGTCGGTGGACTCGTCCTGGATCGGAGTTCCATCCGTCAGGAAGCGCTGCGCAGCCGCGAGGTCGAAGGCAGCCAGTGGGTCCCCGCTTCCCGGTCCGCCGAGCACCATCCGGTGCACCAGTTCCGGCTGCGTTGCGCCGAATTCCCAGGCGAGGCGTGAACCGAGCGAGTATCCGATGATGTCCACGCCGCTTCCCGGCCGGTTGCTATCAAGCGGCTGAACGTGCGCATCAAGCAGAATTTGCAGCAGATCTGCCCGAATGCGGCTGGGGGAGTACGAGTCCATGTCCTCCGGCGCGGTGCTCGACCCGTGCCCGGGCAGATCCACGGTGATGACCCTGCGGCCCGCGTCGGTCAGCGCGCGGACCCATCCCGAATCTTCCCAGTTGAGCCTGGCGGAGGAGGCAAATCCGTGGAGGAGCAGGACCGGCCTTGACGCGGGTGTGGAGGGCGCCTCGTGAACAACGACGCTCAGTCCCGGATTCGTTCCCTCGACCAGATGATCGCTGTGACGTCCCATGTGCCCTCCTGGTTTTCCTTGCTGCCGCCCTGCCAAAACTTTAGCGTCCTGCGAACGGACCGTTCCGGAAAAGAAAAATGCGGCAGAGAACTGTGCTCCATTGAACAGATCTCCGCCGCCCGGCCAGCAGTGGCCAACCCGTGTGACTTTAGTCACCGCTCCTGTCCGGACGCAAATCGGGGCGCACGGCTCGCACTTAACGTTCAGGTTTTCCCTGTAAGGGCGACCACCGGTCATGCCGATTCGTCTCATGCCGGACGGCGGTTTAGAATGACTTATAGTCAATGTGACTATAAGTAGCTGCAAAACCACCTGACTGTACGCAGTGGGCGCGTTGCAGCATGTACTGCGCGTACCGCACCGACCGGAGTCCAGCTGAAAGGAGGTGCAGGGTGACCATCGCCTCGGCGAACGTATCCGAACGGAGCCAACAGCCGCCGTCGTTGGCTATTTCTACTGTGATCTTCGGGCTACGCCCCAGCGAGGCTTCCGGCCGCCCGACCCTGTGGCTGCCGCTCGTGCGGCGCATCCGTCAGCCGTACCTTGGCCAGTGGGCGCTCCCGGGCGGACCGCTGGCGCACTCTGAATCGCTCCAGGACGCAGCCTCGCGCAATCTTCTCGAGACCACAGGCCTGGCCCCGAAGTACCTCGAGCAGCTGTACGCATTCGGAGGTCTGCACCGGTCGGTCGGGCAGAGGCTCGTTTCCATCGTCTACTGGGCGCTGGTCCAGCCGGACGAGGCGGCACTGACCCGCGAGTCGGAAAATGTGAGGTGGTTCCGCGCCGACAAGCTGGAGCGGCTTGCCTTCGATCACAACGAGATCGTCGACTATGCGCTGTGGCGGCTGCGCAACAAGATGGAGTACGGCTCCATCGCCTATCACCTTCTGGGCGAGCGCTTCACTCTTGCCCAGGTCCGTGAGGTGTACGAGGCAGTCCTGGACAAGGAACTGGACCCGGCGAATTTTCGACGCCAGCTGCGTGCCACCCCGCAGATCGAGCCCACGGAGGAGTACCTCACGGGCACCCGCCATCGTCCACCGCGGCTCTACCGCTATGCGGGTCCCGTGCCGAACGGCGGACCCGGGCAGCCACAGCCCGCCGACGCACCGTAACTCAATACCAACCCACCGAGTATCACCGGCTCGCTCGAGCCCGTTTCCACCAGGGAGAGTCCCATGACAAGCATCAACACCGCCATCCAGCTTCTGACGCGCGAGGACGCTGAGCGGTCAGCAGCAACCCAGGGCAGCACCTGCAGTCCGGACCTCGCCCGTGGACCATGGGAGTTCGACATGCCGGCTACACCCGACCAGGGCCCCGATTATGGACCGGGAGCCTCCATGCTGGACACCGCTCCGGCGGCGACACCCCGTCAGGGTGCCCTGCCCGAGGAGTACAGGCTTGCCGACGACGCCGAGCTTGAAGCACGTATTCTCGCTGCCAAAGAAACGTTGGGGAATCGCCTGGTCATTCTGGGCCACTTCTACCAGCGCGATGAGGTGGTCAAACACGCCGACTTCGTGGGTGACTCGTTCCAGCTGGCCAACGCCGCGTTAACGCGTCCCGACGCTGAAGCGATCGTGTTCTGCGGTGTTCACTTCATGGCCGAGACAGCTGACATCCTCTCCAAGCCCGAGCAGAGCGTAATCCTGCCCAACCTCGCGGCCGGCTGCTCAATGGCCGACATGGCGGATGCAGACTCGGTGGCGGACTGCTGGGAACAGCTGGAGGAACTTTTCGGAACAGAGCCCGACGACGCCGGCCGCCAGCCCGTCATCCCCGTCACCTACATGAATTCTTCGGCGGCGCTGAAGGCCTTCTGCGGGCGCAACGGCGGCATAGTCTGCACCTCCTCGAACGCGGCGACGGTGCTCCAGTGGGCCTTCGAACGGGGCCAGAGAGTCCTCTTCTTCCCTGACCAGCACCTGGGCCGCAATACGGCGAAGGCTATGGGCGTGTCGCTGAATGAGATGCCCATGTGGAACCCCCGCAAAGTGCTCGGCGGCAACTCGGAACAGGAGCTCGTAGATTCACGCGTGATCCTCTGGCACGGGTTCTGCTCGGTCCACAAGCGGTTCACGGTCAACCAGATCGAGAAGGCGCGGGCGGAGTACCCGGGCGTCAGGGTCATCGTGCACCCGGAGTGCCCGATGCCCGTCGTCGATGCGGCGGATGAGGCCGGCTCCACCGACTACATCCGCAAGGCCATCGCCGCAGCAGCACCGGGCGGCACCTTCGCGGTGGGCACGGAAATCAACATGGTGAATCGGCTCGCGGCTGAGTTCCCGCAACACACCATTTTCTGCCTGGACCCGGTCATCTGCCCGTGCTCAACGATGTACCGGATCCACCCGGGGTATCTCGCCTGGGTGCTTGAGGGCCTTGTGGCCGGGGAAGTGCGGAACCAGATCGTTGTCGAAGCGGACGTTGCGGCCCACGCCCGCGTAGCGCTGGAACGGATGCTGGCGGCCAAGCCATGACCCATGTCCTGGTGGTCGGCAGCGGAATAGCCGGCCTGTACACGGCGCTGGAGTTGCGTCGGCAATCGGACGTGCACGTCACAGTTCTGGCGAAAGGCACCCTTGCAGAAAGCAACACCTGGTACGCGCAGGGCGGGATCGCGGCGGTACTCTCCACCTCCACCCACGGACTTTCCGCAGCTGCGGTCCCCGATGTGGACAGCGTCGACCAGCACGTCGCCGACACCCTCGCTGCAGGCGCCGGGCTCTGTGACGAAGCTGCCGTACGCCTGCTGTGTTCAGAGGCGGCGCCGGCGATCGGCAGGCTGGCCGATCTTGGCGCCTCGTTCGACCGTGCTCCCGATGGGAATCTGGCAGTTGGCCGGGAAGCTGCCCACGCCGCTTCCCGCATCCTTCATATCGGCGGAGACGCCACCGGTGCCGGCATCGCGGCCCCGCTGATCCGCGCCGCCCGGCAGGATCCCGGCATCACGTTGCGCGAACACG
>NZ_JAPSHV010000228.1 GCF_031179385.1 Arthrobacter sp.
CGAAGGACCAGGTGGAGCCCCTGGTGGCCGAACTGGACGCGCTGGGCCTGTCCGCCCGCCCGTCCGTGTTCCGCCGCGGCACCATCGCCTGCACCGGCATCGAGTACTGCAAGCTGGCCATCGTGGAAACCAAGCACACGGCCGCCACCGCCGTGGCCGAGCTGGAACGCCGTCTGGCCGACCTCGCCGAATCCGGCGAACTGCCGCACGCGCTGTCCCTGCACATCAACGGCTGCCCGAATTCCTGCGCCCGTATCCAGACCGCGGACATTGGCCTTAAGGGCATGATGCTTCCAACGCCCGACGGCGACCCCTCGCCGGGTTTCCAGGTCCACCTGGGCGGCGGGCTGGCTTCCAACGAGCGCGAGGAGGCGGGCCTGGGACGCACCGTCCGCGGGCTTAAGGTCTACGTTGACGACCTGCCCGACTACGTGGAGCGCGTAGTCCGCACCTTCGTGGCCCAGCGCGCCGAGGGCCAGACCTTCGCCGAATGGGCGCACGCAGCAGACGAGGAGGCACTCCAGTGAGCAAGCATGCACTTGGAGTAGACCCGGTGGTTGCGCCGGCTGATGCATCAGCGCAGGTCGAGGCGACAGTGGCTGAGCTTGCGCCCGTTCCGAAGCTCCGCAGCAAGGAAGAACTGAAGGCCCTCGCCGAAGCAGGCGCTGCCGAGCTCGGCTGGGACGCCCCGGCCCGTGACGTGATCGCCTGGGTGGAGCGAAACTTCGACCTGCCCTCGGTCACCGTCGCCTGCTCCATGGCCGACGCCGTCCTGCCCGCCCTGGTCGCGGACCAGCTGCCCGGCGTCGACGTCCTGTTCCTGGAGACTGGCTACCACTTCCCGGAAACCTACGCCACACGGGACGAGGTGGCCGCAAACCTCCGCGTCAACGTGGTGGACGTGCTCCCGGAGAACACGGTGGAGCAGCAGGACCGGCTTCTGGGCAAGGACCTCTTCGCGCGCGACGCCGCCCAGTGCTGCGCCCTGCGCAAGGTGGCCCCGCTGCGCCGCACGCTGTCAGGATACGAAGTTTGGTTCACCGGCGTCCGCCGTGAGGAAGCTCCCACGCGCACCAACACCCCGCTGGTGACCTGGGACGAGGCCAACGGCCTGGTCAAGGTCAATCCGGTGGCTGCTTGGACGTTCGACCAGCTGGTCCAGTACTCGGACGACAACCTCCTGCCCGTCAACCCGCTGCTTTCCCAGGGTTACCCCTCCATTGGCTGCCAGCCCTGCACACGGAAGGTGGCTCCGGGTGACGACCCCCGCGCCGGCCGCTGGGCAGGCTCCGACAAGACAGAATGCGGACTACACGTATGAGCACTTCCCTAACCGAGGAGATAACGCAGGTGACTGACTCCGCCGTCTCCACCCGACTGAGCAGCCTGGACACCCTCGAGTCCGAGGCCATCCACATCATCCGCGAAGTGGTGGCCGAGTTCGAGAAGCCCGCGCTGCTGTTCTCCGGCGGCAAGGACTCCGTGGTGATGCTGCACCTGGCCACCAAGGCATTCTGGCCGGGCAAGGTCCCGTTCCCGGTGCTGCACGTGGACACCGGGCACAACTTTCCCGAGGTCATCGACTTCCGGGACCGTACTGTCGAGCGGCTGGGGCTGAAGCTCGTCGTCGGCTCCGTCCAGGAGTTCATAGACCGCGGCGAGCTGGCCGAACGTGCCGACGGCACCCGCAACCCCCTCCAGACCGTCCCGCTGCTGGACGCCATCCAGCAGAACAAGTTCGACGCCGTCTTCGGCGGCGGCCGCCGTGACGAGGACAAGGCCCGCGCCA
>NZ_JAPSHV010000030.1 GCF_031179385.1 Arthrobacter sp.
CGCACTTCTCGTAGACGCGCTGCGCCCGCGGATTGAACGCGTAGACTTCCAGGCTGATGCGGTGCACGCCCATCACGTCGAAGGCATGCGCGACGACGGCGCGGGTCGCCTCGGTACCGTACCCGCGCCCGAACCTCGAATTGGCGTTGAGGCCGATTCGGAACCCGATGGACCTGTTGTCCGGGTCGTAGTCGTTGAGCACGACCTCGCCGATATGGCTCCCGTCCGACTCGAGGATGATGGCCCAGTCCGCACGTCCGTAGGTGGCCGCAAGCCCCGCCAACCACGATTCGATCTGCGGCCTTGAGAATGTTGCATGTGTCCCGGTGAGCCGCATCGTCTCCGGGTTTTGCAGCGCAGTCCAGGTTCCCTCAAGATGCTCAGGTCCCAGCGGTTCCAGCCGCAACCGGGCAGTGGTCAAGACCGGTGGGGGCGTGAACATCGGCATGGACCCTAGTGTGCCGCCGGCGCAACAGGTGCAGTGCCGCCGTCGTGCCCGGCAGGCGATGAGTGCGCAGGCACAGCCGGTTTCCGCACAAAGAGCGCTGCAACCACAGCGAACAGGAAGATCACCGCGCCACACAGGAACGCCATCCGTATGCCGCCCGCCAGTGCGGGAACCTCACCGGTGCCCTCGCCCATCAGGGCGCTGGTCTGCAGCGTCATCACGGAGACGAAGAGGGCAATGCCCGCTGCTCCGGCCAGCTGCTGGACGGTCCCTACGACGGCGCTGGCGTGCGAGTACAGTTGCGGTCGGACCGAGCCAAGCGCCGAGGTGAACAGCGGAGTGAACATGCCGGCCAGCCCGATGCTGAGGACCACATGGCAGGCCAGCACCAGCGGGATGGGCGTTGAGGCGTCCACCTGGGTCAGAATCCAGAACACCGAGGCCACGAGTACCGCCCCGGGAACAACCAGCACGCGCGGACCGTGCCTGTCGAAGATCCGACCCACAATGGGGCCGAGCAAACCCATCGCGAGGCCGCCGGGCAGCAGCATCAGGCCGGCAGCCGCAGGTTGAAGTCCCAACACGTCCTGCAGGTAGATGGGAAGCAGGATGATCGTGCCGAACAGCGCCATCATGCTGATCGAAAGCACAAGGATCGACACTGTGAAGGTGCGCGAGTGGAACGTCCGCAGGTCGAGCAGAGCGCGGTCGCGGCCCTGCAGCACCAGCTGGCGGGCGATGAAGCAGGCCAGGCCTGCGATTCCGACGGCGAGGGGCGCCCAGCTCGGGATGCTTGAGGAGCCTGCACCTTCACCGAACTGGCTCAGGCCGTAGACGATGCCGCCGAAGGCGAACGCAGACAGGATGACCGAAAGGACATCGATCGGGGTTCTGCGGGGCGTCGTCACGTTCTGGATACGGATTCCGCCCAGCACCAGCGATCCGATCGCAATCGGAAGGACCAGCCAGAACATCCAGCGCCAATCCAACACACTGAGGATGATTCCCGAGATGGTCGGGCCGATGGCCGGTGCCACCGAGATCACTATCGAGATGTTGCCCATGGTCTTGCCGCGTGATGACGGCGGCACCAGGGTCATGACCGTGGTCATGAGCAGCGGCATCATGATCGCCGTTCCGCCGGCCTGGATTACCCGCCCGACAAGCAGCATCTCAAACCCGGGCGCCATCGCCGAGACAAGCGTGCCAAGGCTGAAGAGGGTCATCGCCGCAAGGAACACCGGCCGTGTGTTGAACCGCTGGATGAGGAAGCCGGTGATGGGGATGACAACTGCCATGGTGAGCATGAAAGCCGTCGTGAGCCATTGACCCGCGGAGGCGGTGATCTGGAGATCGTCCATGAGGCGCGGCAGAGCGACGCCCATGATGGTCTCGTTGAGGATGACGACGAAAGCCGACACCAGGAGCAGGGAAATGACCAGCCGGTCCCGGGCGGAGATCGCCTCGCCCGGGCTGTTGGTCTGTAGCGTGCCGTCGTCGGCCTGAGTGAGTTTGTCCGTCTTCTGCGGCACGGGAATCCCCCTGAAAGATACTTAACGGCGCGCAGGAGCGTGCGCAGCCAGAAGTAACAAGCACGGGTGACCGGTGCTTATTCCCGACCAACGACGTCGGGCGTACTGTTGCTTTTGAGCGCCCCCCGATGGAGAGAAGGTAGCCGGTATGTCTATTCCCCCGCCCCATGAGCCGCATCCGGATCCGTCCCAACCGCGGCCTCCCGGCGAGCCCGGGCCGGAACCCCAGCCTTCTCCGTCCCCCTACCCGTATCCCGATCCGGCACCGGACGCACCCGGTATACCGCCGGAGCCAGGACCCGGGCCTTCACCCGATCGGCCGATCCCGGAACCGGGACCATCGATTCCTCCCCTGTCCTGACGCAGGGGGCTCCCGGCCGCGGGGATTTTCGGCCGGGCGGCGCCGCTCGCCCGACCCTGCACGACTCCGTATTGAGTAGTAAGCTTGCTTACTACTATCCGTGGTGCTGCAGGAGCACCGTAAGGCAGTGCGGAGGACGCCGTGAGCGAGACCCAGAAGGTCTACAAGGAACTGAGCGACCTGGAACGGTTCGTGAAGGAGCACGCCCCCATCTACCTCCGGTATTCCCGAGGCTACGAAGCGGACTCCAACTCGCAGAGCATGGATACCGAGAGCGGCCTATCCCTGCCCGGACTGTCAGTGAACCCACTCAGTCCTGAGGATTGGTGGACCAGACCCCTCACGGACTGGATTGCCCGGCAGATCTGCCAGTACAAGCACCTGCACCGGAAGAAGGACCGTCACGCCTGGATCCTGACAGGAGACTGCGTCGGCCGGGGCCCGGATTGTGAACCTCTGCTCATCAACGTGAAACCACTCGGCAAGCTTGACGACGGACTGCTGGAGGAAGCGGAGACGATCTACCAGGAGCGTTTCGACGCCGGGAACGGACCCTGATCGCTCCTGCCTGAGAATTGATCCTGTAGTGGCCGTCAATGGCTGCCTCACTATCGAACGGTACAAGGCGCTGCTTCCCTGCCAGTATGTGCGCTGCAGGCGGGAGCCTACTCCCTGCCAGACAGCGCCGGATGAGTCCTGGACGGCGGTACTCTTGCTCCTGAGCGCCGCCCGCCGACCAGATGGAGCCCTCTCAGCAGTGACTGACCTCGACCAGATCGCCTCCGAGCTTTATGCCCTGCCGTTGGACGAGTTCACCGCGGCCCGAAACAGCAGGGCGAAGGACGTTGACGACAAGTCGCTCGCCAAGGAAGTGCGGGCGCTTCGTAAGCCGACGGCTTCGGCCTGGCTTCTGAATGTGATGAACCTCCACAGTGGGGACCAGTTACGGCAGGCGCTGAGCCTCGGTGCGGCGATGCGGGAGGCGCAGGAGCAACTCGACCGGAGCGAGTTGAAGAAGCTGGGCACCCAGCGGCAGCAGCTTATCTCCGCCCTCGTGAAGGACGGCACTGCTCTCGCCGAAGACCTCGGCCATCCGGTGAGCGCCGCTGCGGCGCTTGAAGTGGAACAGACCTTGCGGGCGGCGATGGCCGACGCCGGGGCTGCAGCCGCCGTTTCCACCGGCCGCCTGGTCCGGCCGCTGGAAGCGACCGGATGGGAGGCCGTGGATCTCACGGGGGCTGTGGCCGGCACCTTCGATGCCGGAAATACTGGCCCCATCGCTGATTCGGATAGCGCAGACGAACCCGAGTCACAGCACGACCCAGCAGCCGAAGCGCGCGCCGAGCTGGAGGACGCCGAGGACCGGTCGGAGGAAGCCGAAGCTCAACTCAAGCGTGCCCAGGAGCGCGTGGACCGGCTCGACCGGGACCGTGAGGCGCTCGTCTCGCAGGTCCGGGAGCTGCGAAAGCGGATTCGTGCGCTGGAACAGGACATCGATGGAATTGACGACGACGCCGACGACGCAGTCCGCGAGCGCACTGAGGCCGAGCGTGCAGCCAGGGAGGCTACCCGCGAGGTCGAGCGCGCGCGGAAGGTTCTCGGGAAGCTCGAGCGGTAACGCAGGAATAACGATCGGCGCGGCCGGAAAAGGCGGATGAGGCTGCCAACACGCATGCCGACGTCGTTCGCTGCCGCCACGCCAAGGCGATCCGCGGCGGATCCTGAGAGAACAACCGTTTGATTAAGCGTCCGCGCCCTGAGTTACAGCGGGGTAAAGCAACGTTGTGGTCTCGCCCGTCCCGCCCTAGCGTCGAAGGTGGCGCTGGCGGCTACGGCCGCCAGACGCCGCCACACACCAATCGCATTGTTGGGTGAATGCACGCCAACAGGGAGCGGAGAAATGGCAGGATTCCGAGCAGGCAAACGCAGCTACAGCGAAGACGTTGGACTCACTGAGGGAGCCAAGCCACACCCCAACATCTGGCTCATCATCGCAGCGGCAGTTGTGTCAACGGTTTCGCTGGCGTTGGGATGGCTGCAGTTGCAGTCGGTGCAGCGCGCCGTTGGCGTACCGCTTCCGGACGTGATGATGGGTGGGTACGACGCCGCCCACATCGAATCGGTCCGAAGCCTTCTGGACGCACCGCTGGTCGAGCGCTATCAGAGCGTGCACTACTTCTGGGACCTTGTGTTCCCGGTCGCGTTTGCCGCGCTGATCATCCTGCTGGTTCACCGCTTCGGCCAGCGGTCTGCCTTTCGCTGGCCGTTCTATGCCGTCGCAGTGACCTATGCGGCCGCCGACATCGCCGAGAACTTCGCCATCGAGGCAGCCTTGGCCTCCATCGAAGTCACCGCGTCCGAAGCAACGTTCGCAAGCACCCTGACGACAGCGAAGTTCGTGCTCTTCGCCGCGGCTGTCCTCGCGTTCGCCCTGTCGTTCATGCTGAATCGGGCCACCAGCCGACGTGACGCCCCCTCTTCACAAAGCGCTTCAGAGCACTAACGAACCGCAACCTCGTGCAGGCGAACGTTCCTCAGCGCGCCGCCCTCGGCCTCAGCCGTGAGGTAGGTGCAGGCTGGCTGCCTGCGGCGGTCGGTGGGTGAACCTGGATTGAGCAGTCGCATTCCGGCGGGAGTTGTGGTGTCCCACGGTATGTGGCTATGGCCGAAGACCAGTACGTCAACGTCGTCGAACGCTGCGTCCATCCGCTTTTCCCGTCCGGCCGCGACACCCGTCTCGTGGATCATCGCGAGCCGCACCCCATCGATGCCGACCCGGGCCACTTCGGGCAGCCGCTCGCGCAGGTCAGGGCCGTCATTATTGCCGTAGACCCCGACCAGACGCTGCGCACGGTCTTCCAGCTCGTTGAGCAGTTCGATCGTGACCCAGTCCCCCGCGTGGAAGACAACGTCAGCTTTGTCCACCTCGTCCCAGACCTGCGGTGGGAGGCGCCGCGCTCGCTTGGGCACGTGCGTGTCGGCGATGATCAGCAATCGGGAGCCCATGGCCCCAGTCTGGCACGTACGCCCCGACCGTTCCCGTGTGGGAAGCTCGAAGAATGACTGTTCTGATTGCGGGCTGCGGGGATCTTGGTACACAGGCCGGACTTGGTTTCGCTGAAGCTGGACATCGGGTTGTCGGATGGCGGCGGTCCGCTGGGAAGTTGCCGCCGAGCATCGAGGGCCAGTCCGTTGACCTGACGGGTGAACTCCCGACCATCCCCAGTGACACCGACGTCGTGGTCATTGCGTTGACCGCCGATGGCCGCTCCGAGGCCGCGTACCGCGCCACCTACTTCGACGGAACCGCCAACCTCCTGGCCGCCCTTGAGCGGGATGGCGTGGCGCCGCGGCGGATCGTCTTTGTCTCCTCGACGGCTGTCTACGGGAACGACGACGGCGCATGGGTTGACGAGACGACCTCACCGTCGCCCTCCACTCCGACGGGCGCAGTTCTGCGGGAGACGGAGCAACTGCTCGCCCAGCGCGCCCCCCAGTCGGTGATGCTGCGGCTTTCCGGCATCTACGGGCCCGGACGCACACGCCTGATCGACCAGGTCCGCAACGGAAGCGAGAGTACCGGCGGCGTCCCACACTGGACCAACCGGATACACCGCGATGATGCGGCTGCCGCCATCGTGCACATTGCAGGGCTTGAGGCGCCTGCCGGTGCCTATCTGGGCACAGACGATGAACCGGCGCTCCTCGCCGAGGTGCAGGCGTTTCTCGCGGCTGAGCTGGGGTTGCCGCTTCCCGCAGGGACCGCCCGCGAGGCCGAATCAGGTGCCACAGGAAAGCGCTGCAGCAACGGACTCCTCAGGGCCAGCGGGTTCGAGTTCGCCTACCCCACCTACCGCGACGGGTACCGGGCGGTTCTGCAGGGAATCGGCATCCGGCACCCCTGATACTCCCGCCGGCCCCTCTCGACCCGACCGAAAATAAATACTAAGCAACCTTTCTATTTGCCCGATGTGTCTCTACTCTTGGAAACGAGCAACCCGGCGGGAACCCCATCCCGGCGATCCGGCAGCTTCGTGAAGCCAAGCAGATGGAGGTTCCATGGAAGAAACACTCAGAAGCGGTCTCGCGACAGTGATCGACTTCGTGCCCAAGCTGTTGCTGTTCCTCGTCATCCTGATTATCGGGCTATTCGTAGCCAAAGCAATTTCCAAGGCACTGGACAAGCTCCTCGAACGCGTCGGTTTTGATCGCGCCGTCGAGCGCGGCGGCGTAAAGAAGGCTCTCGCCAAGTCCTCCCTCGATGCCAGCGACATCATTGCCAAGATCGTCTACTACACGCTGGTTCTCTTTGTCCTCCAGTTCGCCTTCGGAGTGTTCGGCCCCAACCCGGTCAGCGATCTGCTCGAAGGAATCATTGCTTTCCTCCCCAGGATCATCGTTGCCATCATCATCGTGATCATCAGCGCCGCCGTCGCGGCGGGGGTAAAGAGCCTGATTGAGGGAACGTTGGGCGGCCTGTCCTATGGGAAGGTCCTCGCCAACATCGCAAGCATCTTCATTCTTGGAATCGGCATCATTGCGGCACTGAATCAGGTGGAGATTGCCACGACGGTAACCACCCCGATCCTCATCGCCGTCCTGGCAGCGATCGTCGGCGTCATTGTGGTCGGTGTCGGTGGCGGACTCATCAAGCCCATGTCCCAGCGTTGGGAGCACTACCTCAACAAGGCGGAGGAAGAAGCCCCCCGGATAAAGGCGGAAGCTCAGGCTTCGCCGTCGGCCAAGGAGCAGCTCAAGAGCGCCGCGCAGGACGCGAACGCGCGCAGCGCGGCCACGGATACCTCGGGCAGCACCAAGGTGCACCGACCGGAGGACCCCACGGCTCCGCGTTTCCGCTGATCCCTCCCACCCGAAGACCTTCCTCACACATCAATCAGTAGAGAGAGATAAGGACAAGAAAATGAACATTGACAAGCAGCAGATCCTCGACCTTCTCAGGAACCAAGGCGACCAGGACAAGGCCCAGCAGGCTGAACAGGAACTTCCCGACCAGGTGGATACTGAGCGCGACTCGGGCCTGTTGGAGAAGTTCGGCCTGAACCCGCAGGAACTTCTCGGCAAGCTCGGCGGCGGCGGTGGATTGGGCGGTCTGCTCGGCTGATTTCCCTGCACTGAAGATGGAGGGCGCGCACTGCGTGCCCTCCATCTTGCTGTCCGCACATGAGAGTGTCGTGAGAACCTGCCCCGTTACCTTGAGCGGGCCCGCCGGGTGCGCTTTCATGAAAGGACGACGACGACGGACAATGAGGAGGTGCCTGACATGCAGCTTCCTCCTCCGCCCGGCCGAATGCCCGCTACGGCTTCTGAACCGCCTACCGTCGCGAGGCGCAGTGACGGCGATCCTTCCGGTGATGTGCTGGATGGGCGGTACACCGTCGGCAGCGTGCTGGGCAGCGGCGGCATGGCCGAGGTTCGGCGCGGGCACGACCAGGTCCTGGACAGGGACGTCGCCATCAAACTCTTCCGCGGTCAGGCCGAGGCCCGTCTCTCCGAGCGGGAGCGCGCCGAAGCGCAGCTGCTGGCCGGCCTTGATCACCCAGGCTTGGTGAAGGTGCACGACGTCGGCCAGTCACCTACCGCGGGTTGGGTAGTGATGGACCTCGTGGACGGTCCGGATCTGCACCGGCTGCTGCGCAACGGACCCCTGGGACCGGAACAGACCTGGGCTATCGGACACGATGTCGCGCGGACGCTCGCCTACGTTCACGCAAAGGGCATCACCCACCGCGACGTCAAGCCGTCCAACATCCTGACCCGCGACGCCGAGCCCTCCTCCGGCCGTTTCGGATACGTGCTGACCGACTTCGGAATCGCACGCCGGATGGACAGTGACCGGCTCACGGCTACGGGCGAGACGATCGGCACCGCAGCCTACTTCAGCCCGGAGCAGGCCCGGGGCGAGGCGGTCGGCTCGGCCACCGACATCTACGCACTTGGCCTGGTGCTGCTGGAATGCCTGACGGGTGAACCTGCCTTTGAGGGCCGCGGCCTCGAGACAGCGCTCGCGCGCCTCCACCGCGCTCCCGAAATCCCTGCTTCAATCAACCCTGCGTGGCGCGAGCTCATCTCCAACATGACTGCCGGCACGGCCGCCGAGCGTCCGGGTGCTGCCGAGGTCGCGGGGGTACTGGCCTCCCAGCGCAGCGCCTTCACGACCGACGGGCACGAGGTTCCGGATGCCGGTCCGGCGACCATGGTCCTGTCGAACGGGCCGCAGGAGCCGGGGTCGACCCGGCGCTCGTTCGTCCTGGGCCTCAATGACGACGACGCAGCCAGGAGCACACCCGCCGGCACCGGCGGCGATCCCGTAACTCCGAGTGGAACCCGCTCCGCGCCCCCTCGGAAACCGACGAAGCGCGCTGCACCGGCGAAGCCTTCCACGGCCCCCGGCGACCGGAGAGGGACGCAGGGGATGCGACGCTGGTGGGCGGCGGCCGCCGTCGTCGTTCTGCTGGCCCTCGCGGCAGTGGGTGTGGTGCTTTCGGGCCTCCTCACGCCGGAGCCGGGTCCCGAACCGTTACCGTCGGTCCCCGGGGTGCCGGGGGAAAGACTGTCCGAACTCTACGAAAGCGTGCAGCCATGAGGTCGAAGCGGTGGGTCCTCTCGATGATTTTCATTCTGCCGGCGCTCGGAGCCTGCGGAGGCGCAGAGGCCATGGATCCCGCGGCGGCGCAGTCGCTGCAGCAGCAGGTGCGGGAACTGGCCGTGACCACCCAGCAGGGGAATTACGAGCTGGCGCTTGATCAGGCAGAGGCGCTGAGAACCGAGGTCCAGCAAGCCCAGGATTCGGGAGCCGTCACTCCCGGCCGCGCAGGTCGGATTCAGGACAACATCACTGCCTTCATCGAGTCCATCAAGCCGGCCGAGACACCGACGCCGGCTGCGCCGTCTACCACCGACCCCGCCACCACCGAGCCTGCTCCCGCTCCCCCTACCTTCACCCCACCCGCAAAGGGCGACAGGGAAGACAGCAGGGATCCCGGCGAAACCCAGTCTGACCGTGAGAGGGAGGCCGCCGAGGAAGCTGCCAAGGAGGAGCAGAAGCGGATCGAAGAAGCCCAGAAGCAGGCCGAGGAGGAAGCGAAGGAGCGCCAGAAGCAGGCTGAGGAGGAAGCGAAGGAGCGGCAAAAGCAGGAAGAGGAGAATCGCGAGGAGGACTGACCGGGCACCGGCAGGTCGCCTGGGGCTACTCTGTGGCATATCGACGGCTCTCACGCATATCGACGGCGCGGCTCATCGGCTGCGGAAAGAGGCAGGCATGCGCAGTATTACCGGTAACTGCTACCAGCTGCAGCGTTCCAGAGGGGCCAACGGCTACCTGATCCGCACGCCCGGGCACACCGCCGTCGTCGACCCGGGCATGGCCAGCGGGTACGACGCCCTCCTGAGGGAGCTGCGCGATGCCGCGCCGGTTGTCGGACAGGTGACCGACATCCTGCTTACGCACTACGACGCCGACCACGCGCAGGTCGCGCAACGGCTTCAACGTGAGCTGAACGCGGTCGTGTGGCTTGGCGCAGCGGATGTGAGGATTCTGCGGCGTATCACCCCGCCGGCCACCCTGCTTCGCCGCGTGCTCTTCCGGCTCGCGCCGGTCGCGGTGCCGCAGCGCCTGTCAGAGCTCGACGGCGAACGTGAGCTTTTCGAGGGTCTCACCGCCTTTCCCCTCCCCGGACACACACCCGGGCAGATGGCGTACCGGTTCGGCGATGTCTTCTTCACCGGTGACTCGGTGCGCGTTGCGCGGGACGGCACGATCAAGCGCTTTTATCGGGCGCTCAACAGCGACAACCCGCAGGCAGCCCGGACTACGGCCACGCTGGAACTCCGCATCCACACCGACGGGATTGCGTGGCTCTGTCCCGGCCACAATCCGCCTGCCCAGGTTTCCGCACAATCCTGAATTAAACGCCCCTCGTCCGGTTCGAAAGAGCTCTCACAGGACTACGCTCATCTCACACCAATCCGTGGAGCCGGGGCGGGACCGGTCGGGCAGAAGGGCAACTCTCATGGCAGAGCAGAGGATTTCCGAAGGTGCAGAGGATGCTTCGCTGCTGAGGGTCCTGGGAAACTGGGACGCATTGGCACTCGGTTTCGGAGCGATGATCGGGTTCGGCTGGGTGGTGCTCACGGGTGGCTGGATCGGGTCGGCTGGAACCATGGGTGCGGTGTTGGCCATGATTGCCGGCGGGGTGATCATGGGCGTCGTCGGGCTCACGTATGCAGAACTGACCGCTGCCATGCCGAAGGCCGGTGGTGAACACAACTTCCTCCTACGCGGTATGGGTCCCCGCTGGTCATTCATCGGCTCCTGGGCGATCACGGGCGGGTATGTCACGATCGTCGCGTTCGAGGCGGTCGCCCTACCCCGAACCGCGCTCTATCTGTTTCCGGATCTGAACCAGATACCGCTGTGGGAGGTCGCGGGAAGCCAGGTGCACCTCACCTGGGCTCTCGTCGGAGCCATCGCCGCCGTGGTGATCACCTTCATCAATATCCGCGGCGTGAAGCTCGCCGGTGTAGCCCAGACCTTCGTAGTGCTCTTCCTCCTGCTCATTGGAGTGATCCTGGTGGTGGGATCCTTCGTCGGAGGATCCGTGGAAAACACCCAGCCGTTCTTCACGGGTGGGTCCGCCGGGTTCTTCGCGGTCCTGGTGGTGGTCCCGTTCCTCTTCGTTGGGTTTGACGTGATCCCGCAGTCAGCCGAAGAAGTGAACATCCCCGCCCGCCAGATCGGCCGGCTGGTCGTGATCGCGGTGGTTCTCGCGACCATCTGGTACGTCATGACCATCCTGACGACGTCGTCGGCCATGCCTGCTGACGAGATTGCGCAGGCGGACATCGCCACCGCTGATGCCATGGGCGCCCTCTTCGGAAGTGACCTGATGGCCAAGGTGCTCATCGCTGGTGGAATCGCCGGCATCCTCACCTCCTGGAATTCGCTGTTGCTCGGCGCCTCGCGGCTGATGTTCTCGATGGCACGCTCGGGAATGCTTCCCGCATGGTTCGGCAAGCTGCATCCCACCTACCGGACTCCCGCCAACGCACTGATGTTCATCGGTGCCCTGTCTTTTCTGGCACCCTTCTTCGGAGAGGCAATGCTGGTGTGGTTGGTGGACTCGGGAGCCCCCAGCATCGTCATCGCTTACATCCTGGTGTCCGTTGTCTTTGTCATCCTGCGTCGGCGCGAACCGACAATGGACCGGCCTCTTCGCGTTGGTGGAGCAGGTAACGGCGGTTTGGTCATCGGTATCGCGGCCGTGGTTCTCTGTATTGCACTGCTGAGCCTGTACCTGCCCTTCATGCCTGCAGCCCTTACTCCCCCGCCGTGGATTCTGTTCGGCCTCTGGTGGGTGCTCGGCATGTTCTTCCTGTTCCGGATTCCGAGGGGGATCACTCCCGGGGAGGACGCGGAGCACCGGTTGCTGGAGGCATTGAACAACCGCTAGCAGCCCAGCGGTTACGCTCTTTTCATGCGTACTCTTCGCCGCCTTCACTTGTTCGCGCTCACCCGATCGCTTCTCGCGCGGGCAGCCATGGCGTTCGGAGCCGTGCAGGCACTGGTGATCGCCGCCATCGTGCTGGTCGATGCGGTACAGAAGAAGCGGCGAAGCAAGCGTCCCGGCTTTCCGCATCCGGGCATCTTCGAATCAGAGGTCGCCGGGTCGGAGACGACTGTCTTCACCTACGGCCATGACCTCTATGAAGACATGCTCGCCTCCATCCGAGAAGCCAAGCACACCGTCATGTTGGAGACGTACATCTGGAAGGGTGACGCAATCGGCCGGCAGTTCAAGGACGCCCTCAATGAGGCGGCTGCCCGCGGCGTGAAGGTGTACGTCATCTATGACGGCTTCGCGAACCTTGTGGTGCGTCCGACGTTCTACCGTTTCCACCCCAATGTCTCGGTGTTCCGGTTCCCGTTGGTCCGTCCGTCGATTGTCTTCACGAACATCCGCGGTACTGGTTTTGATCACCGCAAGATCATGGTGGTGGACGATTCCATCGGATATGTCGGCGGCTACAACATCGGCTCCCTCTACGCGTCCAAGTGGCGCGACACCCACCTGAAACTGGTTGGAAAGTCCGTCTGGGAGTTGCGGCAGGCGTTCGTCGCGTTCTGGAACGCTGCTCCCACCCAGCGTCACCGCCCGTTGGAGGAGACCAGTGCGGAGTTCTGGGAACCGCGGCTCCGGGCTGTCAACAACATTCCGGCCAACCTCGTTTTCCCGATCCGCGGCGTCTACCTGGACGCGATCAACCGGGCGCACAGCCACATCTACATCACCACGGCCTATTTCATCCCGGACCGGCAGATTCTCGAGGCCCTGTTGCGGGCCAGCAAGCGCGGCGTGGATGTGCGGGTCATCCTGCCTGAGGACTCAAACCACGTGGTGTCGGACTGGCTGTCCCGCGGGTTCTATTCGACGCTGCTTCGCAACGGCGTAAAGATCCTGCTGTATCAGAACGCCATGATCCATGCGAAGACCGCAACGGTCGACGGAGAATGGTCAACCGTGGGAACAGCCAACATCGACCGCCTCAGCCTGACCGGTAACTACGAGATCAATATTGAGCTGTTCGATGAGAAGCTTGCCACCACGATGGAACACATCTTCGAGATCGACAGCAGCAACTGCCGTGAACTGCCCCTTGAGGAGTGGGAGAGCCGGCACATCGTGGCCCGCGTGAGTGAAGCGATCCTCGCGCCGCTGCGTCCGTTCCTGTAACCGCGGTCTTCTCATCGGCCTGCGGCGTAGCCCTGCGCTCCCCGCGGGTTGGCTGCGGCCATGAGAACGCCGGTCGAGGGGTCGCGGACCACGGAGGACAGACGTCCCAGCGCCCAGTCCCCCGCACGCGTGATGACGTGGCCGCGCTGTTCGAGGTCGGTGATCACATCCTCGCCGAGCCTGTCCTCGACAACGGCGCCGCCGGGCTCCCAGGTGCGTGGGAAGAAGGAGCCGGGTATCGACGTCGTATGCAGCGACGGAGCGTCAATGGCCTGCTGCGGTGAATAGCCGCCCACGATGGTGCGGAGGATGTAGAGCAGCTGCCACTGGTCCTGCTGGTCGCCGCCGGGCGAACCGAGCGCAACAACCGGTTTGCCGTCCTTGAGGATGAGGGTCGGTGTCAGCGTGGTGCGGGGACGCTTGCCCGGTTCCAGTGACGACGGTGCCCCCTCCTCGAGCCAGGTCATCTGCAGCCTGGATCCGAGGCAGAAACCCAGCTCCGGGATGGTGGGCGATGACTGCAGCCATCCGCCCGATGGGGTGGCGGACACCATGTTGCCCCACTGGTCGACGACGTCGATGTGGCAGGTGTCGCCGCGGGTCTCACCGTCGCGGGACACCGTGGGCTCCCCCACTCCCGCGAATCCGCCGGCGCCGGCGAGGGCAGGCGGGGTGTACTCGGTGCGCAGCGGCGGAGTGAACGGTGTGTTGCCCGGTACGGTGCCGGGACGGAACTCCGTCGATGCCCGATCGGTGATCAACGCCCGGCGCTGGGCCGAGTACTCCTCCGACAGGAGGTGCTCCATCGGTACAGAGGCGTCGCCGTAGTACGCTTCACGGTCCGCGATCGCAAGCTTTTGGGCCTCAAGGATGGTGTGTGCGCCGAGTGCCGTCGACGGGTCCAGCCGGTCGTCGTCGAATCCGTCCAGGATCGCGAGCGTCTGCAGCAGGGCAGGGCCCTGACCCCAGGGACCGGTCTTGGCAATGGTGTAGCCGCGGAACTTGAGCGTGGTGGCTTCCTCGTAGCCGGCTTCGAAGGAGGCGAAGTCCTCGAGACTGATGACGCCCGCGTGGTCCTGTCCGGAGGAGTGCCGGTGGGGAGTCTGAACGAATTCGACCGCGGCCCGGGCAACGAACCCTTCGCGCCATTCCCTGCGGGCAGCATCGATGCGGTCCTCGCGGGACTGCGCCGCGTCACCGGCGGTTCCCGCCGCCACCAGCCGGTCCAGCACTGCTGCGTAGGCCTCGTTCTTGACGATGTCACCCTCTGCAGGGATCGAGCCGTCCGGCATCCACAGGGCGGCCGACGTCGGCCAGTGCTCGGTGAAGAGGTCCTTGACCGCATTGATGGTGGCGCCCACGCGACCCACGATGGGGTGCCCGTTCCGTGCGTACCCGATGGCGAAGGCCAGCACATCGCCCAGTTCCCACGTTCCGTGGTCGCGCAGCAGCAGGAGCCAGGCGTCCACGGCGGCGGGAACCGCGGCGGCGAGTGCACCTGCGCCCGGTACGAGCTCAAGACCTTCGGACAGGTAGTGCTCCCGGGTCGCGGCGGCCGGTGCGGGTCCCTGCCCCATCAGCACCACGGGCTCGGAAGGGTTCTCGGCGGTTGCGAAGACGCCGGTCATGTCACCGCCGGGACCGTTGAGGTGCGGTTCGACAACGTGGAGCACGAAGGCGCCCGCAACGGCGGCGTCGAACGCGTTGCCGCCGCGTTCCAGGACGGCCTGGGCTGACGCCGTTGCCAGCCAGTGGGTCGATGCCGTCATGCCGAAGCTGCCCTGCAGGGTGGGTCGCGTGGTGAAGGAGTCGGGGGCAGTGAAAGCGGTCAACGTCATCCGTTCGTGGGGCGATTGAGTATAAGGGAGGCCTAGGCGTCGAAGTGCGTGCTGGGACTCTTCTGGTTCACGGATTCCACCACGGCGGCCGCGACGTCGTGAAGTTTGACGTTCCGGGCGCTCGAGGCTGCCTTGAGGATGTTGATGGCCTCGTCCTGGCTGCAGCGGTTCTGTCCCATGACGATCCCCACGGCAAGGTCGATGGTTGTGCGGGTTTCCATCGCTGCAGTGAGGTTCGCGCGGTGGTCCATGAGACCCGCGATTTTGACGGCGAGCCGAAGGGAGTTTGACGCATTGGCCGCAAAACCCTCGGCTGCTTCAATCACCTCGGGCGTAAAAACCATCGGTTTCTCGCAGTACAGGTTGAGTCCGGCGTCGGCGTTGTCTGTCAGGAGGATCGGTACGCCGAGGGTGGACCGGATGCCAAACTGTTCGATCGCCTGCTTGTAGTCACCGAAGCGGTCTTCCATCTCATAATCCTGGATAACTACGGTGTAGTGCTCGCGGGCCGCGCGCAGGCAGGGGCCGTCGTCGAACGCGTACTGGACTTCGTCCATGTTCTGCGCCTGCTCGCTGCTGCTGGCTACGGTTGCGGCACGTTTGGGACGCAGCAGGGTGACCGCGGAGTAGACGGGGCTACCGGTCACGTCGCTGAGCTCACGGGAGGCAATTTCGACCATTCCGTTCAGGAAAACGTCGATCTCTTCGCTGTTGAGAATCAGGTCCTGCAATTCGCTGCGAACTGAATGCTCGCCGATATCACTGCTCATACTCAAACCGCCCCTGTACTTGTGCTGCCTTTGCCCAACCACCTCACGAAGATTACGATCAATCCTCCTCTGACAGGATGAGCGGGTTGTGGCGCTACGTCCACCCCCGTAGCCTGAAGGTGATAAACAGTCTACTTACTATTGGAGGTCAGCTGTGGACATCGGCGACATCAAGTGGAACGACCAGGCGCGCGAGAAAATTCTTTCGGATGCGGACAAGGCGCTGCAGGAAGCGGTGAAGGAGGCGGCGGCCTCGCACTCCGGGAGCGACCGGGACAAGGTGTACAAATTCCTGTTCGAGAAGCTTCAGCCGCAGTTCATCGACTTCGAGCCGGGACCGGATCTCAGCAAGTACGCTGATGCTGTGGCCAACGGCGAACTGTCCGCGGAGTAGCACGTGGTCTCTGGGGCAACGGTATCCAATAATTCGGATGCTGCACGGTACGAGGTGAATCTTGACGGTGCACCTGCCGGCTTCGCCGCGTACCGTCTCCGCGACAACCGCGTAATCTTCACCCATACCGAAGTGGATTCGGCGTTTGAAGGCCATGGCCTCGGCAGCGCCCTCGCTCGAGGCGCCCTCGATGATGTCCGGGAACGCGGACTTCGGGCAGTGCCGCTGTGTCCGTTCATCGCCGCCTATATCGAGCGGCACCCTGAGTATCAGGATCTTGTAGCCGGTTAGGCGCGGCCGGCCCGTGGTGCCGGCCGCTCAACAGCTATCTGGCGTCAATTATCCGGAACGACGACGGCGCCACCAGGGTGAGCGCTTGGCCTCTTCCTGCGGGGCGGCTTCCTCCGCGGCCCTGGCTGTCCGCTCCGCTCGGCGTTGGCGCCAGCGTTCGAGCTCCAACTCGACGTCCCGGGTCTTTGTCACTACGGGCGGGCCACCGAGGAGTTGCCGGCGTGCGTCGATAACCTGCCGGTTGAAGTCCTCGAGGATCTCGCGGGCCCGGCTTTCCATGTATTGCTTATCCAGTGTGTCGTCGAGTTCGGCATCTTCCTTTTTGAGCCGGAATGGAGCCGGCGCCAGCCCGGAGAGCTTCTCCCGTTCGATCAAGCCTTTGACCCACCAGTCCGGGTCGTGGGACTCGCCGAGGTTGGGGATGGGCTTGCCGGCGTACTTCAGATTGTCGAAGTCGCCGCGCGCGGTGGCCTGGCGAATCTCGAAGTCGGCCTTGGCAGCGAAGTCCGTGATCGGTGATTCGTCATCTTCGTCGTCGTCCACCTGCTCAATGGCCTCAGCGGCACTGCTTCCGGAACGACGGGCGGCACGGACCTCGGACAGGCGCTCAAGGCGCCGTGCACGCTCGCTTCTGTAGTTCACTGCTGACCCCGCTTTCACCGCGCATTCCTGCGTATCCCTTAAGTATTCCGAGAGTTCAAAGGGCGGGGCAAGGGCGCCGTGGTCAGTCCCGGAAACGGCGCAGGCGGTGAGTCAACTTGCCGCGCCTGTTGCGATCGTGGCCGAGCGCCTGGGTTTTCTCGATGTGTTCCTCGCCAAACCGCACGAGTAGAAGGTCGTCCGCCGCACGGACATGGCCTGGCGCGAACTTGTACTGGATCTTGCTGGCGACAGCGTCCCAGTCGGCAGAAGCAATGAAATTCGACGCCTGTGCAACTGTCGTGATTCCGTGGATAGCCATGAGTTCGCGCAACCATTCGTACTGTTCGACGCGGCTGCGGGGGTTGTTCGGGAGTGCCTGTTCCAGGATGCGCTCAAGGGCCTCTCCCGTGAGCTCGATCGGCAGCAATTCTTTCGACTCCGCGGGGTTGGCCTTCTCGGCCGCGACGACGTTGCTGATGGTGCTGAACTGGTTGTCGGCCAGTTCGATCAGCCCGGAGGCAAGTGTGAAGGCTCGATTGACTTCCGGGGGCACGGGTCCTGCGCTCTTGTAGCGGATGTCGTGTTCAAACTCGGCCCAGGCGTGCTGAAGGATGGTTCGGAACTGGACCTCGAACCGTTCACCGATGTGGTTGCGACAGCCATTCGGAGCGGCCTGCTCGGTGATCCTGAGAACCAGGTGCTGCCCCGAGTATCCGAACTCGCCTTTTTCACGCTGCTCAGCGGTTTTGTCGACGTGAGTGATTACCTCGAACGAGTTGCTGAGTGCTCTGATGGCCCGCTCGACGTCGAGCTGGAGGAAGGTGATCACCCGTACGCCGATGACGTCGTCAATGGCGTCCAGCCCGGCCGGGTACTTGGGCGTGCCGTCAGAATTGAGACGGCGAAGTTTCTGCTCGAGCGACTGGTGGTCCTTCACGCGGTACTCGATGGCGTGGTAGTTGAGGCCGTCGTCGTCCAGCCGGGCTGCGATCGCGTCCTGAATGGCGTTTGCAGCGGCCCGCTTCTGGTGCTGGGCAGCGGCGTATTCATCGAGCCACTGATCGACGAGCTGATCATGGCCGGGATTCGGAACCATGGGCGCCGTGCCTCCCCCCAGGTGTCGGTAATGCTCCAACACTAGCCGCGCGATGTGTCGTCCGGGTGTCTATGTCGTCTCCGAACTTTGGCTAGCGGGCGACGCCGGCACGTGGTCACCGCCCCGGTTGCACTACTCGCAGCCCACGCCGTCGCCGTCTCCATCAAGATGGGGTCCGTAACCGGGCTGACCGATTAACACCGGTGCGGCACCGGCGGCGCGCGCAGCCGTGCAGTTCGGGTACGGACCAGCATCGGGTGCCGGCACAGGAGCCGGTGCAGGTGCAGGGGCGGGAGCCGGCGCAGGAGCCGGTACAGGCGCAGGGTCTGGCGCGGGTGCAGGTGCTGGCTCGGGAGCTGGAGCCTCGTCCACCGTCGGCTGAGGTTCCGGGATTGATTCCGGTGCCAGCTGGTTTGTGGGAGCCAGGAAACCTGGGCAGCCGGACAGTACGTGAGACATGGCGTCGTGTTCGGCCTGAGTGACCCACAGCTTGTAGGTGGCTTTCACGGAGACTTGCCGGGCAACGTACTCACACCGGAAGGACCGGTTGGGCGGCAGCCAGGTGGCGGCATCGCCGGCACCCTTCTGCTGGTTGGTGGGACCGTCAGTCGACTGCAGGTTCAAAGGGTCGTTGGCGAAGGCGACGCGCTGTTCGAATGAGAGCTGCTGCGCTCCCTTCTGCCAGGCGTCAGCCAGAGCAACGATGTGGTCGATCTGAACGTCACTGCTGGTGTCCTCGCCCCGGAGGAAGGCGATGGTGGTGTTGGTGTACGGGTCATCGAGGGTGCCGGAGCGCACTTTGCAGGGCACCGAATTGGTGTGGACGATGTCCCGGAGGTCGCGGTTCAGCATGTCGTTGCGGGTGTCGCAGCCATTGCGGTCGACGTCGAGCCAGGCCTGACCGAACTGGTCGCGGTCGTAACCGGTTTTCGGTGCGCGGCCCTTGATCGGAAGCGTTTCCAGCAGCGCAAGTGCTTCGGTGCCGTACGCCGGCTGGTCGCTCGGGGACATCGGCTCCCCGGACGCGACCGTGACGTCACCGCCATCCGGAGGTGCCACGTCGGGCTCCGCTGAGGTGGTCGGAGACGGCGAAACACGAGGTGTTGCGGTTGCCTCGGGCGAAGGCGCTGGGGAGGCGCCTTCGTTCTGCTCGGCCGCGGCTGTCGGTACGGTCTCTTCGCTGGTGGGCTGGAGCGATCCACCGACGATCAGTGCGACGACGCTCGCTCCCGCGACGATGGCGCCCGCTTTGCGGCCAGCCAGGCGTGCCCAGGAAGAACGTCCGGTGAGGACTGTGTACAGGCCGGTGAACAGAGCCAACATGCCTGCCATGACCAGGGCACCGCTGACGCCGTTCGAAATCAGCCCGACGACGATAAGAAACAGCCCGAATCCCACCATGACCAGCGTTGACTTGGAAGCTTTACCCCGGGTCAGTGCTGATTGGGGATTCTGGGCAGGCGGAAGCGACGAAGGTTTCAAGCGGGTCCCCACAAGTACGAGTAATGGTTGAACCATCTTATCCGGGGCTGAGAGCACGAGTGCTTGAGAAAGTACAGTCTTTGGACAAACCTGTGGATATTCTTGACGGCTAATAAGCCGGCTGATTACCCTCGCCCCACCCCAGGTCCCTACCGTTCCTGTCGGCGGTGCCGTAACCGGCGTGGAGGTGACACAGCAGGACAACACGGCAGCTCTTGCTCTCGGGGGCGGGTTCGTCCTGGCCATGGTGGCCGGCGGCCGCCTATGTGGTCCGTCGTCGTTCGGTGTAGTGGCCGGATACTTGGCCATGTGAATGCAAGCGACGGCGGTCCTGGCGTCTTCGCCTGGATCAAGCAGCTTACTCCCGGGGACACCGTCGAGATCACGCGTGAGGACGGCACGGTGGCGGTCTTCGCCGTCGAACGCGGTGAACAGTACTCGAAGCACGCCTTCCCCACGCAAGCGGTCTACGGCAATACGGAGGGTCCGGAACTCCGGCTCATCACCTGTGACGGCTACGATCCAGCCACCGGCACCTTCAACGATAACTACGTGGTTTACGCGAAGATCGTCGCGTAGACCGGATTCCTCCTTCTTCACCCGCACTTTGCGAGAACGACGGCGGCAGGTCACCTAAGCCGCCTAGCGTCACGTGGGGCGCGACACCCAAACGGTCAAGCGCCTGCTGCCGCTATCGGCAGCATCGAATCGCTACCGAGGAGAAATCCATGTTCAAGAAACTACTGTCCGTTTGCACTGCCGCCGTGCTGGCCGGCGGGATCGGGGCTGCTCCCGCCGCAGCGGCGCCCGAAGACACCGACGTGCGAGTGATGTCCTTCAACATCCATCACGGCGCCGATCCCGCAGACAATCTGGACCTGGAACGCATCGCCGGGGTGATCGAGGACTCCGGTGCCGAGATCATCGGACTCCAGGAAGTGGACAACCACTGGTCCTCGCGAAGCGACTTCCAGGATCAGGCAGCCATCCTGGCCGAGCGTCTGGACATGCACTATGTGTACGGCGCGAACCTCGACCGCGCGCCCGCCGACGGACAAACCGAACGCCGCCAGTACGGGACGGCCATCCTGAGCGAATATCCCATCCTCAGCTCCGAGAACCACCTGCTGACCAGCATCCCGTACCCCGAGCGGCCCACCGAGCAACGCGGACTGCTGGAAGCCGTCGTCAACGTGAAGGGGAACCACATCAGCTTCTACAACACCCACCTCGACCATCAGCGCAGCGAGCAGCGCCAGTCGCAGGTCAAGGAAATCCTGGCCATCGCCGGAGAATCGCAGCGGCCCGCCGTGCTGGTCGGTGACCTGAATGCCGTACCGGGCGCACCGGAAATGAACGACATCCTGACGCAGTTCACCGATGTCTTCGCAGCGCTGGGGCAGGATGAGGACTTCACCTACCCCGTTGAGAACCCAAACCGCCGTATCGACTACATCCTGACCAAGGGCGACATCGAGGCTCGCTTCGCCGAGGTCATCGACACGAACTCATCAGATCACCTGCCGGTCCTTGCTGACCTCGAGATCAGCAAGACACCCAACGGCCTGAACCGCTAGGTACCCGCCGAGGCGCCAGCGACAGCCCGGTCAGGAATACCCGGCGAAGTTTCCTGTTGTATGGGCCATGGGAACTATAGGAGATACAGGCGTTCAGACCATCGGTTTCATCGGCAGCGGTCACATCGGTTCGCAGCTCGCGCGGCTTGCAATCCGGAACGGCTACGACGTCGTTCTGAGCAATTCGCGCGGGCCCGAAACCCTCGTTGACCTGGTCGAGGAGTTGGGCGATCGCGCCCGGGCGGCAAGCCCGGCCGAGGCCGCGGAGGCGGGTGACGTCGTCGTCGTGAGTGTTCCGCTCAAGGCAATCGATGCGGTGCCGGCCGCTCCCCTCAACGGCAAGACCGTCATCGATACCAACAACTACTATCCGGAGCGGGACGGGCAGATTCCGGAATTGGATGACGAAACGACCACGACGAGCGAGCTGCTGCAGGATCGGCTGCCGGGAGCGCAGGTTGTGAAAGCGTTCAACAACATCTATGCGGCCCACCTCACGAGCAAGTCGGCGCCGCAGGGAACCCCCGGCCGCCGGGCGCTCCCCATCGCAGGGAACGACGACGGTGCGAAGCGAGCGGTCAGCGCACTCATTGATCAGTTCGGGTTCGACGTTGTGGATGCCGGTCCACTGGCAGAGGGGTGGCGCTTCCAGCGGGACACACCTGTTTACGGTCCGGAGTACGACGCCGAGAAGGTGCGCGAAGGGTTAGCGCAGGCAAAGCGCTACGCAGAGATGCAGTAGTGAGGGGCGCCGTTATAGGTCGTCGCTGTCAGAGGTCGTCGCGAAAGTCCCTGAGGTAGGTGTTGATGCGGCGAGCGCGTTGCACCTCGGCGGAATCGAAGTGAGCGAACAGCATCGATTCCCCGCGCTCAGCCTGCGCCAGGACATTGCCATGCGGGCCTGAAATACAACTGAGCCCAGTGAAATCCGGGCCCGCATGGTTTGCGTATGCAATGAAGATCCCGTTCTCCATCGCCCGGCACGGCACCATGAGCGTGGAGATTCGATCGGCGTTGTACGTCCGGTTCGCCGGCAGCCCGTCAACGTCTCCCGTTGTCGGTACCGCGGTGGGAATCAACAGTGCCTCGGCTCCCCGTCGGGCGGAGCCGCGAACGAATTCGGGAAACTCCACGTCGTAGCAGATGCCAAGCGCAATGCGCAGGCCGGCATAGTCGACCACCTCCGGCGCAGCTGAGCCGGGCACAAAAACCGACCGTTCCTCCTCGCCGAACAGATAGGACTTTCGATACCGAGTTCTTTCGGTGCCCTCAGCGTCGAAGAAAGAGGCACTGATGAAGCGCTCGTCGAGATCCCGATCAACAGCGGAGGCGACCAGTGCAAGGTTGGCGTTGCGCGCTATTTCCGCCAGCTCGACGCGGATGGCCTCGCCGTCCGTATCGAACACCTGGGCGGGTGCATAGCCGGTCGAGAACAGCTCCGGCGTGACCAGAATGTCCGCTCCTTCGGCACGCGCGCTGAATGCTGCTGCTGCCAACCGCTGAAGGTTTCCCGGAAGGTCTCCCGCCACGCCAACGGCCTGCCACGCTGCGATCTTCACCCCTTCAGGGTAGCTGGCACCAGTGTCCTAGTCCGTGCAGTCTCTTGCCCCTCAGTCCGAGCGCTACGCAGACATGGCATAACCGGCGCCCGGGCCGGCACTGGTGAGGAAGACCGCGTCGGAGATCACTGCTCCAAGGCTTCCGGTGCGGGCGTAGACGGTCCGCTGACGGTGGCAACCCGTCCCTCGCAGAAGGGTTTGGCGGAGGAGTGACTCAACCACGAGTTCCTCCTCCTGCTCTTCCAGCACTGGCCGGACGTACTCGAACAGACTGCGGGCGACCTGCCGCGCGTCACGGAGGACGTTCAGTTGCGGGTCCAGCAAGTCGCCGCTGAGGCCGAAGCGGCTTGCCCGCCAGGCTGCCAGGCGCAGTTGCGCAGCGGGCATGGGAA
Source organism: Arthrobacter sp. (assembly GCF_031179385.1). Classification (GTDB taxonomy): domain Bacteria; phylum Actinomycetota; class Actinomycetes; order Actinomycetales; family Micrococcaceae; genus Arthrobacter_D. The sequence continues at coordinate 23,134 of NZ_JAPSHV010000030.1, forward strand.
TTGGCGCTATCCCACGTGCCCATTCCCTCGCTGCTGTTTCCACCAGCGCCCGGGTGAGTGCGGCCTGCAGTACAGCGTCATCCGGCTGGAGGCAGACATCCGCGACCCGCACCTCCACTGTGGGATGCCGGACGCTGAGCCGGGCGTCGAAGTAGATCTGGCCCTCATCGATCGGTACGCCGGTTGCGAGCAGGTCCTCGACGAGGTCATGGTATGCCGCCGCCGATCCGAAGGTCTCGTACACCCCTGCAGTGGGCCAGCGGCTCCAGGCCTGGCTCCGATAGCTCGCGTAGCCTGAGTCCTCGCTGTTCCAGAAGGGCGAGTTGGTGCTGAGGGCGGACAGCACCGGGAGCCAGACCCGAATGCGGTCGAGGACGCCCACCCCTTCGTCATCGGATTTCACTCCGACGTGGACGTGGCATCCGCATGTCAGCTGATCACGGAGGGTGGTGCCGAACCGCTCCTGCATCTGCAGGTAGCGTGGATCGCCAGTGAGCGATGTGCTGGTGGTGGTCGGGGAGGTTGCCAGAGCGGCGATCCGGACGCCCGCCCGCGATGCGGCTTCGTTGGCGAACGTGCGGCAGCGCAGAATATCCGCACTGAGCTCTGCAAGTGATGTCTGCGGGGCGGTACCCGTCTCTATCTGTTCCTGCTTGCATTCCCGCGTGACCACGCCACCGCGGGCGGCGAGGAAAACGGCGTCGGCTGCTGGTTCAGGGGACAGTGACCGGGGATCGATCAGGAGGAATTCTTCCTCGACTCCGAAAGTCCGCATAGGGACCACCAATCTAGACCCGTTGTGATGAGAAGAACGTGGCTCTCTGCTGAACTAGTGTCAGGATAAGGAGTCGGCAGCATGCTGATCAATAGTCGGTGGTGGGACTCTCTTGAGGCGGACAGCTCTTCAGGCGAGGGTCCTCAGGCTGACACAGGGCGCGCGGTGCGCATCGTCGTCGAACCGGCGACGATCAGGAGCACCAGCAGCCCTGCCGACCAGGCAAGCCCCGAATACCCGACCATCGCCAGCACCAGTCCGGCGGCTGCTCCTCCGACGGCGCCGGCCAGGTTCATGGCGAGGTCGGTTCGGCCCTGAATCCGTGCGCGGGCCGCGCCGGTCACCAGGTCGGCCACGAGCGCTGAACCGGAGACCGTGGACGCGCTCCAGCCCAGGCCAAGGACGATCAGTCCTACTGTGACCATCACAGGGTTGTCTTCTCCCAGCGCGACGACAACCAGCGAGATCGCGAACAACCCCTGCCCAAGCAGGATGGTGCCCACCCGGCCGGCTTTATCACTCAGCCACCCGAATAGAGGGGACAACGCGTACATACCGGCGATGTGCAGGCTGATGGTCAGTCCGACAATCGTCAGTGTGACGCCGTGGTTCACCAGATGCACCGGTGTCATGGACATGACCGACACCATCACCGCATGGCTGATCGCGATCGCTCCGATAGCGAAGATGAGCGCTCCCCTGCCGCGAACCACCCCCGGGATGTCGTCCTTGGGATCCCGCGGCACGGACCTGCTGATGAGATAGGGATCCGGGCGCAACGCCACCAGGTAGACCGCAGCTGCCGCGACCTGTGCGCAGACGGCGATGAGGAAGGGACCGGTCAGGTTCGGCATGCCGAGGGTTTCGGCGATCACCTCGCCGGGGCCGATCAGGTTTGGGCCGAGCACGGCTCCGACGGTGGTGAACCAGACAACGAGGGACAGGTCACGGCCTCGATGCTCCGAACTCGCTATATCGGTGGCGGCGAAGCGGGACTGGAGGTTGACGGCAACGCCGACACCGAGCAGCGCAAAGGCCAGGAGCAGCAGCGGGAAGGATTCAAGCGCGGCTGCGGCGATGACCGTGAGGGACCCGGTTGCCGCGATGAAGGCCCCGGTCGACAGCGCCGCCCTGCGCCCCAGCCGCTGGGCAAGGCGTGCCAATGGGATGGCACTTGCTGCGGCGCCGAGGGTACTGAGCGTGGCGGCAGCTCCGGACAGCGCTTCAGAGCCGGAAATCTCGGCCGCCATGACAGCGCCGATTGAGAGCACCGACCCCATGCCGATGCCGCCAAGGATTTGTGCGGCAATGAGGACCCGCACAGTGCGGCGTTGAATGGCAGGGAGGTTCGCCGTCGTCGTACTGTCGCCGACGGGAGTCCTACTTAAGGAGGGCATGAATTCAGGGTATTCGCGTGACGCACAAGGGTATAGAGCGAGGGGACGATCTGCCCACGGGAAGCTCCTGCTGTATATGGTAAGCAGTATGACTATCTCAGATTCGGACGGGCCGGACAGCAATCACCAGCGGCCTCCATCGGCCTCGGACAAGACAGTGGAAGCGCTCGGGAAACTCTCGGAGGCGCTTGAAGTAGTGGAGCACGCGCGGGGGCTCCTGTATGGATTCCACCGGTTGACGGGAACGGCGGATCTCGCCTTGGGTGAGGCGGTTGAGCTGCTTCGGGAGGCGGGACATGATGCGCTCGCCGACGAGGTGGATCTTGACGTGTTGGGCAGGAACGTCATCGAGGGCCGCTGGACGTTCCAGATCGTCGAGGACTATGACGATCATTACTACGCCGCGTTCAAGGCGCTCGAAAAGCGTGCCAGAGACGAGCTCGTCGACGGCAAGCGCCACCTGTTTGAGGCAGAAATGAAGGAAGACCGCCGAACGCACGGTCGTAAGCATCACGAGGCGCTGCCTCCAGAAGCCAGCAAGTAAGTTCACTAGCAAAGGAGCACACTATGTCTGATGAGACTTTGGGAAGCCCGACGCCGGAGCCCCAGGGCGGTTTCGCGCGTGACCCTGAGGACTGGGTCACCGGTGACGAGCCGATGACCGACGCGCAACGCAGTTACCTGGACACCCTCGCGCGGGAGGCCGGCGAAGAAATTCCAGCGGACATCACCAAGGCGCAGGCATCGGAGCACATCGACCGGCTGCAGAAGTCGAGCGGCCGGGTGTCCGGTGGATCGGATGAGGCGCAGACCGGCGGCTAGGTCTGCAGGACAGCGAAGGAGGGCCAGTTCACACCGTGAACTGGCCCTCCTTCGCTTAGTCCAACCCCTGCTAGCCGACCGGCGGGATACGGCGTTCCCGGATCAACTGTGCGTACCACTGCGAGCTGTCCTTGGGCGTCCGCTCGAGGGTGTCGTAGTCGACGTGCACAATGCCGAAGCGCTTGGAGTAGCCGTAGCCCCACTCGAAGTTGTCCATCAGCGACCAGACCTGGTAGCCGCGCAGGTCCACTCCGCGGTCCATCGCGCGGTGCGCGGCGGTGAAGTGGCGCCGCAGGTAGTCGATGCGGTCCACGTCCTGAACCCGTCGGGCGCCGTCAGCGTTGACTTCCACAGTGTCCTGGAAAGCGGCACCATTCTCGGTGACCATCAGGGGCAGCTCGGGCCAGCCTTCGTGCAGTGACACCAGGAGGTCCTCGAGTCCGGACGGGTCGATGTTCCAACCCATCTCCGTGTAGGGACCGGGCTGCTGGAGAAACTCGACCATGTCCGCACCCGGCCACGCGGTACCGACTGACGGCTTGTGACCGTCGGCGTTTTCCTTGTCGCCCTCGCCGTCCCACAAACGCACACGGGTGGTCGAGTAGTAGTTGACCCCCAGCAGGTCGAGGGGCTGATGGATCAGCTCGAGGTCGCCGTCCTGAATGAAAGACCAATCGGTGATCGCCGCGGTGTCTTCGAGGACATCCTCGGGGTAGGTGCCGTTCAACAGCGGGTCCAGGAAAAGCCGGTTGGCGAGGCCGTCGACGCGGCGTACGGCCTCGGGGCCGGTCTCGCCATCGGGGCGGAACACATGCAGGTTGAGGGTGACGGCGA
>NZ_JAPSHV010000118.1 GCF_031179385.1 Arthrobacter sp.
CCGATACGACCAGACCGGCAGCCTCGAGCTTCTCCCGGTACTCGTTGTTCACCTCGTAGCGGTGACGGTGACGCTCACTGACGCTCGTTCGGCCGTAGGTCCTGGCGATCACCGAGCCGTCCTTCAGGGAGGCGTCCCACAGGCCGAGGCGCATGGTGCCGCCCATATCGCCCTCACCGGCGACGATTTCCAACTGCTCTGCCATTGTTGCGATGACCGGGAACTCGGTGTCCGGGTCGAACTCAGTGGAGGAAGCGCCCTGAAGGCCCACAACGTTGCGGGCGTATTCGATCACCATGCACTGCAGGCCCAGGCAGAGGCCGAGCGTAGGAACGCCGCTTTCGCGGGCATAACGGAGGGCACCGAGTTTGCCCTCGAGACCACGGATTCCGAAGCCGCCGGGAACGCAGATCGCGTCTGCGCCCTCAAGCGCCTTGGCGGCACCTTCAGGGGTCGCGCAATCATCCGAGGGCACCCAACGGATCTGTACCTTGGCCTTATTGGCGAATCCGCCGGCCCTGAGGGCTTCGGTGACCGAGAGGTAGGCATCCGGCAGGTCGATGTACTTGCCGACCAGTGCGATTTCGACGTGGTGCTTCGGGTGGTGCACGGCATCGAGAAGCTTGTTCCACTTGGTCCAGTTGACGTCCTTGAACTTCAGGTCCAAAGCCTGAACGATGTACGCGTCGAGTCCCTGGGCGTGGAGAGTCTTGGGGATGTCGTAGATGCTCGGGGCGTCAGCGGCGTTGATCACGGCATCAACGTCGACGTCGCACATCCGGCCGATCTTCTCTCGCATCGCGTCCGGCACCTCGCGGTCGGAGCGGATGACGATTGCGTCAGGCTGGATACCGATGGAACGCAGCATCGCGACCGAGTGCTGCGTGGGCTTGGTCTTGAGCTCCTGCGAAGGACCGATGTAGGGCACCAGCGAGACGTGGAGGAAAAACACGTTGTTCCGGCCGATGTCCTGGCGGACCTGGCGTGCGGACTCAAGGAAGGGCTGGGACTCGATGTCGCCGACGGTGCCGCCGATCTCGGTGATGATGACGTCCGGAACCTTGCGTCCGGCGGCCGGTTCCGCGGGCAGGCGCATGCGGCGCTTGATCTCATCGGTGATGTGCGGGATGACCTGCACGGTATCTCCGAGGTACTCTCCGCGGCGTTCCTTGGCGATAACGGTGGAGTACACCTGGCCGGTGGTGACGTTCGCCGACCCGTCGAGGCTCTCATCGAGGAAGCGTTCGTAGTGGCCGATGTCCAGATCGGTTTCCGCGCCGTCGTCGGTGACGAAGACCTCGCCGTGCTGGAAGGGATTCATTGTGCCGGGATCAACGTTGAGATACGGATCCAGCTTCTGCATGGTTACAGACAGACCACGCGCCCGCAGCAGGTGCCCGAGGCTCGAAGCCGTCAGTCCCTTACCGAGAGAGGACGCCACACCACCGGTGACGAAGATGTGCTTGGTAGTCTTGGCGGACTTTTGGAACCGGGAGATTGTTTGCTGCACCACGGAGTTCGAGCCTATCACCTGGCGGCGGTCCGTGCTGCATCCAGCAGCAGTTCCTCAGCGTGCGCCTGCGCACTGGCCGACTCCTCCTGACCGGCGAGCATGCGCGCGAGTTCCCGTACACGTTCCGATTCCGGAAGGACCTCGACGTCGCTGGCAGTGAAGCCGCCATCGGCTGCCCGGGTCTTGGTGACCCGGATGTGATGGGACGCGAAGGCGGCCACCTGCGGAAGGTGGGTGACCACCACCACCTGGACGTGCCGCGCGAGCATGGCGAGGCGCCGCCCGATCTCCACGGCTGCCTTTCCACCGACTCCGGCGTCCACTTCGTCGAAGACAAAGGTCGGGACGGGGTCGACAGCGGCAAGCACCACCTCGATGGCGAGCATCACCCTCGATAGTTCACCGCCGGAGGCGCCCTTGCCCAGCGGGCGCGGCGCGGAGCCGGCGTGGGGTTGCAGCGAGAAGGAGACCTCGTCTGCCCCGAGCGCGCCGGGCGTGTCGCCGGAGGTCACGTCGATGATGAGTTTCGCATCGGGCATGGCGAGGGCGGTGAGCTCCCCGCTCACCCTGACGGCGAGCTCCTCGGCGGCGACCCGACGTAAACCGCTCAGCTCCTGCGCCTCAGCGATCAACTGCTCGTAGAGCGCACCGGCTTCCTGTTGCAGGCCGTCAATGCGGTCGGAGTCACCGCTGATCTCATCCAGCCGTGCGCGGCTTGTGTCGGCCCACTCGATTACTTCATCGATCGAGGGAGCGTACTTGCGGATCAGGACATTCAGGTCCGCCCTGCGGGCCTCCACCTCAGCGAGTCGCTCGGGACCCTCCGAATCCAGAGACGCCGCGTAGCCGGCCAGTTCGGCGGAAATATCGGCCAGGATGTAGCCCACCTCGGCGAGCCGCGCCGCAAGGGAGCCCAGCTCGGCATCGTGGGCACCCACCGCTTCCAGCTGCCGTTTCGCTGCATCAACCAGCGTGGTGGCGTCACCCGTTTCAGGAAACTCACCCGACACGAGCGCGGAATGGGCCGCCGAGGCCGCCGTCCGCAACTCCTCGACGTTGCCAAGCTTCATCGCTTCGGCTTTCAGGGCTTCGTCCTCACCGGCCTGAGGGTCGATGCCGTCAATCTCCTCGAGCGCTGCCTGCAGCGACTCTGCCTCCCGGAGGCGGTCCCGCTCAGCGCTTCTCAGCGACTCAAGATCCGCCGTCACGTCGCGCCACCGCGCGTAGGTCGCCTGATACGCAGCCAGGGCGTCACGGAGACCAGTGCCGCCGAACTTGTCCAATGCCTCCCGCTGCGCCGCTGAGCTGCGGAGCCGCAGCTGGTCCGACTGTCCATGGACCACCACGAGCTTCTCCCCCACCTCCGCGAGGACGCCTGCGGGGGCCGACCTCCCGCCGACGTAGGCGCGGCTCCGGCCGTCGCTGTTCACGGTACGGGCAAGGATCAACCCCGCGCCGCCGTCGTCGTCGGTTTCAAGCTCTCCTCCGGCCTCCACCGCCCGGCGGGCGGCAGCGCCCTCCGGATTCACCCGCAGCAGGGCCTCAGCTGAGGCGTTCCGTGCGCCGAGGCGGACGGCGCCGGCGTCGGACCGGGCCCCCATCAGCAGGCCCAGGGCAGACAGCACCATGGTCTTGCCCGCGCCGGTCTCTCCCGTGACAACGCTGAACCCGGGCCCTAGAGCGAGCGTCGCGTCGGCAATGACTCCGAGGTCGCGGATGCGAATTTCCTCGATCATCGGGCAGGCTGACCGTCGTGTGTGACCGGCCCGCGCCAACCCTGTGTGGGCAGCTCGAACTTGCGGACGAGTCGCTCGGAGAACGGCGTCTGGTGTGTGCGCGCCAACCGGACCGGGATATCGGAACGGGTAGCCTCAACACGCGCGCCCGGCGGCAGATCCACTGTGCGCCGTCCGTCACACCACAGCACGCCTGAGGCGTCTGTGCGGGTCAGGATTTCCACCGCGAGCAGTGACGTTGGGGCGACGACGAGCGGCTTGGCGAACAATGCGTGAGCACTGATCGGCGCGACCAGGAGCGCTTCGACCTCCGGCCAGACAACCGGGCCGCCGGAGGAAAAGGCGTACGCGGTGGAACCGGTGGGTGTGGCGAGCACGACCCCGTCGCAACCGAATGAGCTCACCGGCCGGCCGTCCACCTCGAGCACCACTTCGATCATGCGTTCCCGATTGGCCTTCTCGATTGCCGCCTCGTTGAGAGCCCAGGTCCGCGCAGCCAGCTGATCACCGCGCCAGACCTGCACGTCGATGGCCATCCGCTCTTCGACGGTGTAGTCCTTGTCCACGACCCAGCGAACGGCCTCTGCAAGGTCGGCACGCTCGCTCTCGGCCAGAAAGCCGACATGGCCAAGGTTCACACCGAGCAGTGGAACCTCCGTGCCGCGAACCAGTTCTGCGGCACGGAGGATTGTCCCGTCGCCGCCGAGCACCATGCCCAGCTCGACGTCGCTCAGAGTCACGTCGTCGCCAAGGGTCTCAGTAGGCGCTGCAAGCGTGCCGTACTCCGCTTGGATATCCCGGAGCTCCTCTCCGCGCATCACCGGGGTCAGTCCGGCGGCGTGAAGCCGGGTACAGGCCTCCTGGGCAGCAGCCATGGCGTCATGGCGGCCGGTGTGGGCGAGTACCAGTATGCGTCTAGTCATCACGCTCCGTTGTATCAGGTGGGGACGGCCTCACGCAGTACCGATGGTGCCGAACGCGCCGCTGCCGTCCACTATTTCGTGCGCCAGCCGAACTGCGTCGCTATCGATCCTAGGCACCATCTGCCCGCCGGGCACCTTCATCCACAGGAAGAATTCCACATTTCCGTTCTGACCCGGAAGTGGGCTACGGGCCACACCCTCCACATCGAGACCCGCCGAGAGCGCTGATCGGACCACGCCGACGACGGCGCCGCGCCGCTGCTCCTCATCGGTCACGACCCCGGTCCGGCTGAGGGCGCTCTTACCTACTTCGAACTGCGGCTTGACCATCAGCACGAGGTCGCCGCCGCTTCGTGTCGCCCGTGCAAGCGGCTCCATGACGAGCGTCAGGGAGATGAAAGAGAGGTCGGCCACAGTGAGGTCGACCTGTCCCCCAATGTGGTCGGGCTCGAGGAACCTGACGTTGAGGCCCTCATGCACAGCGACGCGCGGATCGTCCCGCAACTGATCGACCAGCTGCCCGTGACCCACGTCCACCGCCACCACCTCGATCGCTCCCCGGCGAAGCAGCACATCTGTGAAGCCGCCGGTGGATGCACCCGCATCGAGACACCGCTTGCCCGCAACATCAACACTCGTGAAGGCGGCAAGAGCGCCGTCGAGCTTGTGCCCGGCGCGGCTGAGATAGTCCGGGCTCTCCCCCTCCGACACCATCAGCTCGTCGGTGTCCGAGATCGCGGCGGAGGGTTTGGTCAGGACAGTCCCCGAACGCAGCACGCGGCCCGCCGTGATGAGCTGCGCTGCATGGGACCTTGAGCGCGCCAGCCCACGGGACACCAGCGCCTGATCAAGACGTGCCACCGTCAGGCCTGCTCACTGTTCAACTCAGCGAGGAGTTCGTCATGGAGCCGCTCATAGAGCGCATGCCGGGCGGCGTCGTCGGCTGTGGGAACGGCAGTCAGGGAATGCAGCACGCCATCAACCGAAGCGTCGCCGGTAGGAGCCACCTCCGGATACCCGGAAGGCTCACTGCCTGTCGTCGGATCCTGCTCCGCGGGGGCTGGCTCAGTGGCTTCCACGCTCGCTCCTCACGTTCTCAGCGACTCGACTCGTCCGCGAATTCGAGCTTGGGCAGCGTTGCGGCATCCTGTTGAGGGCACGCTGCCCACCATGCTGCGCACCCTGCACGCCAGGCGTCCAGGTTCTCACGCCCGCCACCCATGATGACGACGCCGTCCTCGACTTTGGCGTAAGCCTCACCGCAGGTGAAGGTCCCGTCCTGCCGAAGGACTTCCGGGTACGGCCTGTGTAACTGGCCGAGGTCAGCGAAAAGATAGGTCGGGCGCTCGTCGGTGACCGCCGCCAAAGCGTTGGCTGCTGTGTCGACACCGGTCAGAACCAGCGCAGTCGCCATGCCCGCCCGATTCCCGCCGAGTATGTCGGTGTCCAACCGGTCGCCGACCACCAGGGCCGTTTCCACCCCCAGATGCTCCGCTGCCGTCTTGAAGAGCTGCGCTTCCGGCTTTCCCGCGACCAGAGGCGACTGTCCCGTCGCGGCGCTTACTGCGGCTACCAGGGAACCATTGCCGGGAGCGATCCCACGCGCTTGCGGAATGGACATGTCCGTGTTGGTCGCAACCCACAGAGCTCCCCCCGCAACCGCGAAGGCGGCTTCAGCGAGGTCTTTCCAGCCGAGGGTGGGCTCGAATCCCTGAATGACCGCATCGGGAGTCGGATCGGCGCTGGTTACCGGTACGAGCCCCTGGTCTGCGACATGCTGCGCCAGGATGGCGCTGCCAGTGACGAGGACAGTTGCGCCCTTCGGCACGCGGGTCGCGAGCAACTCGGCGCCTGCAAGAGCGGATCCGAAGACCTGCTCCGCGGTTGCCGGCGCTCCCAGCTCGCGGAGGTGCGCCGCCACGTCCGCGGAGGAGCGGGATGCGTTGTTGGTGATGTATGCCAGGGCGACGCCGATTCCCCCTAGCTTCTCCAGCGCCTCCGTGGCACCCGGGATAGCTGAGGGCCCGGCGTAGACGACTCCGTCGAGGTCGGCAAGAACCGCACCGTAGCGGCTTGCAATCGGAGCCTCGACCGCATCACTGGTCATCCCGCGGCTCCTCGATCACAACAGTGTCCTCGTCCTTGTTCTCGTCCTTGTCCTCCAGTTCCGGGGTTTCGGAAACGGTTGCTGTCTCGTCTGCAGTGGCTGCTTCCTCGAGCGGGGTACCGACACTCTGGACGGTTCCCCGCGCAGCTGTACGATCCAGCTCCGCAGCTTCCTCGTCGCCGACGAGATCGATGATGTCGGGGTCGGCGAATGCTCCCACGCCGAGCGCATTCTCGGCTATCTCCGCCTGGCGGTGCCAGGAGGCAGCTTCCTCGGTCCGGCCCACGGCAGCGAGGGCGTCCCCGTATGCACGGAACAGACGCGGGCTGTAGCTGAACGCCCTGTTCTTCGTCAGCTGAGGAATTTCGAGCGCCGCTACCGCCGCGTCGAGCTGACCGAGGTCGGTGCGCGCACCAGACTCGACTATTGCAAGCTCCACCTTGCCGGCGGCGTCGAGCGACGAGGCATCCTCGGATTTGGCGAGGTCGAGAGCGCGGTCGGGACGTCCGAGGCCACGCTCGCAGTCGGCCATCACCGGCAGGTGGACATTGGACCCGCTGATTCGGCGGTACGTGCGGAACTCCCGGAGAGCCTCCCCGTAGTGGCCGGCAGCGTATGCGGTGAGACCCACCGCTTCACGGACCACCGCCAGGCGTCCACCGCGACGGCTCGCAGCGAGTGCGTGCTGGAAGGCCAGCTCGGGCTCATCATCGATAAGCCGGCCCGCCATCACGAGGTGCTTGGCTACCCAGAGAGCGCTTCGCTCCTCAAGGTTACGGATTTCTGCACGCGTGATCTTGTCGAGCTCGCTGCCGGTGACATCCTCATCGATCTCCGGTGAACGCTCACGGTCGGGCCGGTTGGCGCTGCGAAGATCGCGCGCATTGTGCGGACGGGCGAACTGCTCATTCTCGCTGCCGGTTTCCCGTGGCGATCGCTCGGGACGACGTTCACCGCCTGTCTCCCGACGGTCCCCTCCGCGGGGGCCATCAGAATAGGTCCGCCCCTGACGACGGTCGTCGCTGTAACTCCGGCCCGATCTGCGCTCGTCACTGCGTTCGAACCCACTCCGGCCCGAAGAACTCCCAGCATCACGCGAGCCGGTCCCACGGGAGAAACCGCTGTTGCCACTGTCGCGGTACGAACGCCGCTCGGTGCCTGCTTCGCGCGATCGATTGTCTCCGCCTGCCGGTCGCTCCCAGCGGCGTCCAGCGTCGCCGGTGTTGCGCCGGTCCTGGCCCTGAGCAGGGCGGCCTTCGCCACGCTGCCCTTCGCGGTCCTTCCAGCCTGATCGGCTACCTGCGTCCGATCCTCTGCCGGCCCCGCCGAAGTCCTTACGCGGCCCACCCTCACGAGAGAAACCACCCTCACGACGCGGCCCACCCTCACGAGAGAAACCACCCTCACGACGCGGCCCACCCTCACGAGAGAAACCACCCTCACGACGCGGCCCACCCTCACGG
>NZ_JAPSHV010000031.1 GCF_031179385.1 Arthrobacter sp.
TGGGTTCAAGCTCACTCTCCTTGGCCAGGACGGCAGCCTGCAGCGCCGCACGATCCGGTTTCCCCGCTGCAGTCAGCGGGAGGGACGCTGTCCGGAAAAGTGACCGCGGGACCTTTCCCACCGGCAGAAGTTGTTTCAGCCGGGCCCGCAGCACCGGCACGTTGATAGCGGTACCTCCGGGCGCCTCGATCACGGCGGCGAGGACAGCACCACGTCCGGCGTTCGGAACACCGACCACGACGGCGGACGGGTAGCCGGCCTCGGTCAGGGCTGCCTCGACCTCGGCCGGATAGACATTGGTACCGGCGACGACCACCATGTCGCCGTTCCGCCCGGTCAGATGCAGGGCACCGTCGTCGTCAATCCAGCCGCGGTCCTGGACCGTCACCCAGTCCCCGTGCCGCTGGAACGCGCGACCGTCATCGCCGAACAGGTATCCCTCGATGGCCGTGTCAGTCCGGACGAAGATCGTCCCTGGCCGGTTCTCCGGCGTGGCGCCGTCGCGCTCTATCCGGAGGTGCACGCCCGGAAAGGGGCGTCCGACATTGTCCCCGGCGTTGCCGTCCACGCGTCTGGCGGTGACGATGCTGAGCTCTGATGCCCCGTAGTACTCAAAGATCCGTGCGGCGGGTGCCGCGCGGCCGATGATCGCTGCTTCCGCCGGGGACAGCCGGGACCCGCCCGAGACGACCGTGCGCAGGTGGGGCAGTGTTCCCGTCGTGCGGTCGAGTGCGATCCGTAAGGCGGAAGGGACTGCCACGAGGTGCTCGATCCGTTCGGTGCGCAGGATCTCCGCCAGATGCGGGCCTTTCGCGGATGCCGCCCCGGGTGCCGGGGCATGAAAGGTCGCACCGGCGAAGAGGCACTCCGCCAGAGCGTACAGGCTGAGGCTGGCCGCCAACGGACCCGGCGCGAGCACGCGGAGGCCGGGGGCGACACCGAACCAGTCAACGCTCCGTTCCAGGGACCGCGACCACGAGCCCACGGTACGTACAAATCCTTTCGGGACGCCGGACGTGCCGGATGTGAATCCGCAGTAGAAGCGGGCGCCGGCCGGCGCCTCTCCCAGGGGCGGCGCATCGCCCCTGTGCTCCGCTCCGCCGGTGAGGATCGCTGCCGGCCTCAGTTCATCGAGGACCCTGACGCGAAGCGCATCGGGCCAGGCCGGGTCGAGAACGGCGGCGCACCTGCCCCGCCCGACGAGGGCGGTGAATGCGACAGTGAACTCGAGCGGATCGGCAATGTCGACGCCGATGAGGTTCCCCGCCGGCAGCCGCAGGCGGGCTGCACGCATAGTAAGCTCGCCGTAACTCAATCTACGGTCACCAACAACGACGGCGGCGCGCATGGGTTCGGTCGCAGCGAAGTGGAGCAGACGATTGATGAAGGGCATAAGCGAACGAACTTCCTCTTCTGGAGGTACGCAAAACGTTAGTACATTGGTGCCCATGTCCAGCACTTCGGCGGCGCTGCGTTTCAGCCACAATGAAACCCCTGTTGTCCTATGACGGCAGAGATCCGGATCGTCCAGGGCGACATCACCACCCAGACTGTTGACGCCGTCGTGAATGCGGCGAATTCAGCCCTGCTCGGGGGCGGCGGGGTTGACGGCGCCATTCATGCCGCAGCCGGCCCGGACCTACTGGAGGCCTGCCGTGCTCTCCGCCGCGATTCGCTTCCTGACGGACTGCCGGTCGGTCACGCAGTAGCGACCCCCGGCTTCAGGCTCCCGGCGCGCTGGATCATCCATACCGTCGGGCCAAACCGCCATGCCGGTCAGACCGACCCGGCTTTGCTGGAATCCTGTTTCCGCCGCAGCCTCGATGTAGCGGACGAACTCGAGGCCCGCTCCATCGCCTTCCCGGCGATCAGCGCTGGCATCTTCGGCTGGGATCCGGAAGAGGTGGCCGGGGCAGCGTTCACAGCCGTCGCAGATTACGACGGCGGCGTCCGGGAGATCAGGTTCGTCCTGTTCTCCGCCGGCCTTGCTCAAACCTTCCGAAAGGTGCACGCGAACCGCACCGTCTGACACGAGCACAGGATCCGACCCAATGCAGAAAGGGCGGCAGCGCACAGTGCGCTGCCGCCCCCTTCCGGGCAGAACGGTCGTAAGAGACCCGCTAGATGTTGAAGCCGAGGGCGCGCATCTGGTCGCGTCCGTCCTCGGTGATGCGCTCCGGGCCCCACGGCGGCATCCAGACCCAGTTCAGCCTCCAGTCGTCGACTGTTCCATCCAGCGCCTGTCCGACCTGCTCCTCGATCACATCGGTGAGAGGGCATGCGGCGGTGGTGAGGGTCATGTCAATCAGGAGAGCGCCGTCGTCGGCATACTTCAGGCCGTACAGGAGGCCCAGGTCGACGATGTTCACACCGAGCTCCGGGTCGATGACGTCCTTCAGCGACTCTTCAACATCCTCAAGGGACGTCTGTGCTGCATTCACATCGCTCATGTGGAGGAGCCTTTCTCTCTCGGAATGCGGTGGTCAGGCGCCGGCGGTTGCGGTACCGGGAACGAGGAAGCGGTCGTAGCCTTCTTCCTCAAGGCGGTCGGCGAGCTCCGGGCCACCCTCCTCGGCGATGCGTCCGTCAACGAAGACGTGTACGAAGTCCGGCTTGATGTAACGAAGGATACGCGTGTAGTGGGTGATGAGCAGCGTGCCCATCTTGCCCTTGCTGTGCTCACGGTTGACGCCCTCCGAGACAACCTTCAGCGCGTCGACGTCAAGGCCGGAGTCGGTCTCGTCCAGGATCGCGAACTTCGGCTTGAACAGTTCAAGCTGAAGGATCTCCACGCGCTTCTTCTCGCCGCCGGAGAAGCCCTCGTTGACGTTGCGCTGGGCGAAGTCTGCGTCGATGCGCAGCTGCGTCATTGCTTCCTTGACGTCCTTGGTCCAGTGGCGGAGGCTCGGAGCCTCACCGTCGAGCGCAGTCTTGGCGGTGCGCAGGAAGTTCGTCATGGTGACGCCCGGAACCTCGACGGGGTACTGCATCGCGAGGAAGAGACCGGCGCGGGCGCGCTCGTCCACGCTCATCTCGAGGACGTTTTCACCGTCGAGGGTGATGGAGCCGCTGTCCACGGTGTACCGCGGGTGGCCCGCGATCGTGGAGGCGAGGGTGGACTTGCCGGAGCCGTTCGGGCCCATGATGGCGTGGGTCTCACCGGTGTTGATGGTCAGGCTGACGCCTTTGAGGATGGGCTTGGTGCCCTGTTCCGTCTCGATGCTGACGTGCAGATCCTTGATCTCAAGGGTGGACATCTGGAATTTCTCCTTTGCATCCTGCATGCGCAGGGTTGCTCAAATATTCGGAAGTGTTAGCTGTGTGCTGGTTCAGCCGCGGTCTGGGACGGGGGCCGAGTTGATCACGGTAGTGACGTCCACGTAGACCTCTTCACCGTGGATCTCCAGGGCGAACACAGGCACAGGTTCGTAGGCCGGCAGCTGAAGCGGCATACCGGTACGCAGGTCGAACTGGGAACCGTGTCCCCAGCATTCGATCCTGCAGCCTTCAACATCCCCTTCGGACAGGGAAATATCGGCATGTGAACAGGTATCCCCAATGGCGTGGATACCGCCGTCGGAGTCCTTCACGATGGCCACCGGGTAGTCGTCGATCAGGATCCGCAGAGCCTGCTTCACCTCGATGTCGTTCACGTTGCAGACCAGCTCGCCCTTCGGCGATGATTCGTTCGACGGTGATTCTGTCATCAGTAGTTCCCTGCAGCCAGCTCGCGTTCCACGGCTTCCGTGAGACGCTCTTCCAGGACGGGGACCTTGATCTGCTGAATGACCTCATTGAGGAATCCCCGCACCACCAGGCGGCGTGCGGTTTTTTCATCGATGCCTCGGGCCATCAGGTAGAACAGGTGCTCGTCGTCGAAACGGCCGGTGGCGCTTGCGTGGCCGGCACCCTCGATCAGGCCTGTTTCGATCTCGAGGTTTGGCACGGAATCGGACCGCGCACCATCGGTCAGCACCAGGTTGCGGTTGACCTCGTAGGTGTCCGTTCCTTCTGCTTCCTTCCGGATCAGGACGTCGCCCACCCAGACGGTGTGTGCGTCCTTGCCCTGCAGCGCGCCCTTGTACGTGACGCGGGACTTGCAGTTCGGTACGGCGTGATCCACCAGCAGTCGCTGCTCAAGGTGCTGTCCGGCATCGGCGAAGTACAGACCGTACATCTCGACCTCGGAGCCGGGAGCGGTGAAGAACGACGACGGCGTCAGGCGCACCAGGTCGCCGCCGAGGCTGACCACGACGTGCTTGAAACGTGCGTCGCGGCCCACCTTCGCCTGCTGCGAGGAAACGTGAACGGCGTCGTCGTCCCATTCCTGCACGCTCACCACAGTGAGCTCAGCGCCGTCGCCCACGACGATCTCGACGTTCTGGGCAAGGACGGTGCTGCCGTGGTGGTCGAGGACGACCACGGCGCGCGAGAACCGGCGAGCGTCGATGATCAGGTGCTGGGCAGCCGGGGCGTTGTCGCTTCCGCGCACGCTCACGGTCACCTCGCAGTCAGCAACGGTCTCCTCGGGAATGGTAACCACTGTTGCGGTAGTGACGGCTTCCCAGGCGGCGGCGGAGACCCGGTCCTCGGGAACGGCTGCCGAGCCGAACCGTGCGTCGTCCCGGCTGACGGTCTCAACCTGAATGTTCGAAGCGCCAGTGACGGTGACCGAGGGGCCCTCACCGGTCAGCGGGGCGGAGTCCAGCCCGCGCAGGCGCTTGAGCGGCGTGAACCGCCAGTCCTCCTCGCGGCCGGTCAGTGGAGCGAAATCGGCCAGGCGGTAGGACTTCAGCCGCTCTCCGCGTGACGCCTCGGGCACGACTGGCTCGTCGCCGTGGCTATGGCGGCGCGCACCATGCTGTTCGGTGCCGGTGTTCAGCGGAGAGAGGTTCTCGCCCTCCTCGGTGAAGCCGTCGATGGCAATCTTCTCGGCGCTTGACGGGGCCCCGACCCGGGCCTTCTCATCGCTCAGGCTTTCGGACAAGTCAGGGCTCAACTGTGAGGTTTCGGCCATTAGCCTACGGCTCCTTCCATCTGGAGTTCGATCAAGCGGTTCAGTTCGAGGGCGTACTCCATGGGGAGTTCACGCGCAATGGGCTCGATGAATCCGCGAACGATCATCGCCATCGCCTCATCCTCGGGCATGCCGCGGGACATGAGGTAGAACAACTGCTCCTCGCTGACGCGGGAGACGGTAGCTTCGTGGCCCATGGTGACGTCATCTTCGCGGATGTCCACGTACGGATACGTGTCAGACCGGGAAATGGTGTCAACGAGCAGCGCGTCACAGCGCACCGTGTTAGCGGAGTGCGAGGCGCCCTCCCGGACCTGGACGAGGCCGCGGTAGGCTGCGCGTCCGCCGCCGCGTGCA
This sequence comes from Arthrobacter sp., assembly GCF_031179385.1. GTDB lineage: Bacteria > Actinomycetota > Actinomycetes > Actinomycetales > Micrococcaceae > Arthrobacter_D. The sequence continues at coordinate 5,375 of NZ_JAPSHV010000031.1, forward strand.
ACCGACTTGGAAATGATCGAGGACTTGGTGTTCGGCGCAATGTGCACCATCTTCGACCCGGTGTCCTGGTGCTGGCCCTCGCCTGCGAAGGCGATCGAGAGCGTCTCACCCTTGGCATGCTCGCCTACCAGGTAGACGGCCGGGTACTTCATGGTGACCTTCGAGCCGATGTTTCCGTCGATCCACTCCATGGTGGCGCCCTCGTGCGCGATGGCGCGCTTGGTGACGAGGTTGTAGACGTTGTTGGACCAGTTCTGGATGGTGGTGTAGCGAACGCGGGCGTTCTTCTTCACGATGATCTCTACTACGGCGGAGTGCAGCGAGTCCGACGTGTAAATCGGCGCTGTGCAGCCCTCGATGTAGTGAACGTAGGAGCCCTCGTCGGCGATGATGAGCGTCCGCTCGAACTGGCCCATGTTCTCGGTATTGATCCGGAAATATGCCTGCAGCGGGATCTCCACATGCACGCCCGGGGGAACGTAGACGAAGGAGCCGCCGGACCATACAGCGGTGTTCAGCGAGCCGAACTTGTTGTCGCCCACAGGAATGACCGAACCGAAGTACTCCTCGAAGAATTCGGGGTGCTCGCGCAGCGCTGTGTCGGTGTCCATGAAGATGACACCCTGACGCTCGAGTTCCTCGTTGATCTGGTGGTAGACAACCTCGGACTCGTACTGGGCAGCGACGCCAGCAACAAGGCGGTTACGCTCAGCCTCGGGGATACCAAGCTTCTCGTAGGTGTTCTTGATGTCCTCGGGCAGCTCTTCCCAGCTGGTGGCCTGCTTCTCGGTGGAGCGCACGAAGTACTTGATGTTGTCGAAATCAATCCCCGACAGGTCCGCACCCCATGCGGGCATGGGCTTACGGTCGAAGTACTTCAGGCCCTTGAGCCGCATGTCGAGCATCCACTCGGGCTCGTTCTTCTTGGCGGAGATGTCGCGAACGACCTCTTCATTAAGACCGCGCTTGGCGTTGGCACCGACGTCGTTCTTGTCGGCCCAGCCGTACTCGTAGTTGCCGATGCCGTGAAGCTCCGGGTTCCTCTCGAGGATGTCGCTGATCACTCCTGCCGGCACGGCGTCGGGAACCAATGCCTTCTGATCTGTCTGATCCGTCATCACGGCCTTCCTTGCTGATGGTTGGAGACGTTTGTTGAGAATGGGTGAGGCGCCGGTTCAACGGCACCCGGTGGCGGGCTGCCGGAAAGACCGGCGCGCGCTATCCGGCCAATAGGTATGTGGGTGGTGCAGACATGTCCGCCACTTGCCAGGGTCGATAGCCTCCGGACGTCCACGCCGAGGAGGCGGGCAAACACTTCCGTCTCCTGCTCGCAGAATTCCGGAAAAGCGGACGCTAGTTCCTGGATCGGACAGTGCCCCTGGCAGAGCTGCACGCTCAACATGGCGGCATTCGGCGCGTTACGTCCGATCTCCCGGGTGGAGCCCACAAACCCGTCCTGGCTCAGGGATTCTGCCAGCGCAGCTGCCTTGTCTTCAATGCGGTCGCCTGCTGATTCCACAACGGGTCGATACCGCTGCTCCATGTCGGCGAACCGGCTGGCTGCAAACTGGCGAACGGCGTCGGGCCCTGCCGCTTCCCGCAACTGACCTAAAGCGGCTTGCGCAATATGCAGATAATCATTGCCGAGCCTCGTCTGACCGCGCTGGCTCAGCACGTATCGCCGCGCCGGCCGCCCGGCGCCCGGTGAGGGGTTGCCGATCACCTTGACTTCGATGAGGCCGTCGCGGGACAGGGCGTCCAGGTGCCGCCGGACGGCTGCCGGGGTGTAGCCCAGCCGGTCGCCCAGCTCTGCGGCGCTGACCGGCCCGTGCTCCAGCACCGCGGAAAGTACCTTGTCCCTGGTGCGCTCGTCGACGGAGCGCCGCGAATCGGCGTCGTCGGTCCCACTGATAGCGGCGGCTGCCCTGGCCTGCCCGGACACCACTGAATGTGACATCGCGAGGCCTCCTTAGGGTTCGCCGGGAAAAGAGCCGGGCGGCACCCGACCAATTAAGACAACATAAGCGTGCCCTAATCTATTCCAGATCCTCACCCGCTTCCAGTAAGGCGAGGCTACCCACGGAAAGGAGCCCACCCAGTTACTACGTGGCGTAGAATTATGCGGTGCCTCCCTCCTCCCCCGCCGTCGAAGTGAGCGGACTTGTCAAGGACTTCGGCCCGGTCCCATCCCTCGACGGCAAGATGATCCGGGTGCTCGACGGCGTCAGCCTGCGCGCTGACAAAGGCCGCGTTACCGCGTTGCTCGGGGCCAACGGAGCAGGTAAGACCACCACCCTCGAATGCGCTCAGGGCCTGCAGAAGGCCAGCGGAGGAACCGTCCGCCTGCTGGGCGAGGACCCCTGGCGTGCCGGTGCCGACCTGCGCAGCCGGGTGGGGATCATGCTCCAGGAAGGCGGCCTACCCCCCGCTGTCCGGCCCCTGCCCTTGCTGCGCCACATCGCCGGCATGTATTCCGCGCCTCGGGATGTTGACGACCTGGCCACCAGGCTCGGTCTCCACTCCTTTGCGCGCACCACCGTGCGGCGCCTTTCAGGCGGCCAGAAACAACGGCTCGCCCTCGCGTGCGCGCTCGTCGGAAACCCCGAAGTGTTGTTTCTGGACGAGCCGAGCGCCGGCCTCGACCCGCAGTCCCGCAACATCGTGTTCGAGCTGATCAACGAGCTCCGCACGGAAGGTCTCGCTATCATCCTGACCACCCACCTCCTCGATGACGCGCAGAGACTCGCCGACTACGTGTACATCATCGACCAGGGCCAGACCGTCCGGCAGGGAACGGTCGCCGAGTTGACCGCTCACGCCTCAGACGCCGCCCGCGAGCTGAAGTTCGAAGCCTCGGCCCGCCTGCCGCTGCCCACTGCCCGCCTTCCGCACCTCGAGGTCATCGAATGCGCACCGGGCCAGTACCAGGTCAGCGGCGCACTGACGCCGAAGGACCTCGCGGTGCTGGCATCCTGGTGGGCCGAGGAGGGCATCCTCCCTTCCTCTATCTCCCTGACCTCCCGCTCACTCGAAGACGTATTCTTGGACATCTCAGGACGGAGCATCCGATGAGCGCATCCCCGCTGACGGTGCGCGTACTGCAGCACGGAAAATATGAGACTGTTGCCATGCTCCGCAACGGCGAGCAGCTTGTTCTTGCCATTGTGCTGCCGATGCTCGCCCTCGCGGCGATCGCCGTAACGCCGTTCTTCGATGTCCTGGGCGTGCCCCGGCTTGGGACCGGAACTCCCGGAGTGATTGCGCTGTGTGTCCTGTCCACGGCCTTCACCGGGCAGGGAATCGCGACGGGATTCGACCGCCGGTACGGCGTGCTTCGCTTCCTTTCCACCACGCCCCTGGGCCGCAGCGGACTGATCCTCGGCAAGATTCTCGCCGTCGGCGCTGTGCTCGCTCTTCAGCTAGTGGTCATCTGCACGACGGCGGTACTGCTCGGTTGGGAACCGCCCCTTACCGGAGTTCTCCCGGCGCTTCTGATGCTGATCCCGGGAATCGGGGCCTTCACTGCGCTCGGGCTGCTGATAGCGGGCACCCTCCGGCCTGAGGCAACCCTGGCCGTAACGAACCTGGCCTGGGTCCTGCTTGCTGCCGTAGGAGGCACGATCATTCCCCGCAGTACCCTGCCGGATGCCATCGAGCCCATCGTTGCAATTCTGCCGTCCGCTGCCCTCGGCGACGGCCTTAGGGCTGCACTGACATCCGGCACGTTTGATTTCCTGTCCTTCGCACTGCTCAGCGGATGGGCTGTCGTCGTGGGATTGGCCGCCGTCCGCTGGTTCAAATGGAGTTAGGAACATGACTCAGCTCTCCCCCGCTCGCGTAACCGACCGTCTGCCAAGAACGGTCACGCCGACCGTGCGCATACTGGCGCTGGCCTCGCTCATCTCCCAGATCCTCATTGTCGTCACCGGTGGTGCGGTTCGGTTGACCGCCTCCGGACTCGGCTGCCCCGAGTGGCCGCGATGCACAGCGGATTCCATGGTCACTACGGCCGAGATGGGTATCCACGGAGTGATCGAGTTCGGTAACCGCCTGCTCACGTTCGTCCTGACCGCCATCGCGATCGCCATGCTCGTTTCCCTTTGGAACATGCGCAAGACCCGTCGCGACCTCTTCATTCCCGCTGTCCTGCTTCTGGCGGGCATCCCTGCCCAGGCGGTTGTCGGCGGGATTACGGTTCTGACCCAGCTCAATCCATGGGTCGTCGGCTGGCACTTCGTCATCTCCATGGTCCTGATTGCCGTGGCCACAGTACTGGTGAACCGGAGCAGGCTTTCCAGCGCAGAGACTGCTGCCGATAACCCACCCCGCGCCACTCCCTTACTCCGGCAGCTCCTCGGCGCAGCCGCGGTGCTGGTGGCCGTCGCGGTGCTGCTCGGCGTCGTTGTCACGGGCTCCGGACCTCACGCGGGCGACGCCGGTGCGGCCCGCAACAACCTCAACCCCGACCTGATGACCCGTATCCACGCAGCGCCGGTGTACCTGCTGGTCCTGACCGTGCTCGTCCTGGTGGTGGCCGCATACCGGCTCCGGGTCGCCCCTCGGCTGAAAGCCGCGCTGGTTCTCCTTGCCGTCGTCGTGTTCGCACAGGGTGGGATCGGCTACCTGCAGCACTTCCTTCACCTGCCGGTCGCACTGGTCGCGCTGCACATGCTCGGTGCTTCACTGCTGACCGCAGCAATGGCCCACGCTGTCTATGTCGGCTATACGCGCCGCACGGTTGACGAGCTATCCCAGGTCAGCTGAGGGTCAGCGCAGAACGCCGTCCTCGACGTCGTCGAACGCCTCCGCCAGCCGAGCGAGATCCCGCTGCTCGCTGCCGGCAATCGGAAGCAGTGGTCGGCGAGGATCGCCGGCATCCACTCCGCACGCCCTGCCCAGGGCATGGAGACCGCTGAGCTTCCGGAGACGCTGGACTGCCTGAACCACTGGGACAAGGCGGGAACGCTCGGCGGCGATGCGGGCGGAGTCCCCTTGGAGGACAGCAGCTCGAAAGGCAAGATAACTTGCCGGCAGCAACGCGGCCAGGCCGGTATGCCAGGCATCCGCCGCCACCTCGCCGGTCGCAATGAGTGAGTCCCCGCTGACGCCATGGCTCAGTGGCCGATCCAGGGATCCGCGCAGCCGCGCCGAGCGCTGGGCGAACTCGGCGGGCGTGGCAGCCGTGTCCTTGAACGCTACGAGCGTGGGTACGTGCGCCAGCCGGGCTACCAGTTCGACGTCGATGGAGAACTGCGTGGTGGACGGGTTGTTGTAGAGGCAGATGGGCAGCGTGGTCGCGGACGCCGCCTCTTCCACCAGTGCCACGAGTTCGTCGTCGGTCAGCGGCAGGTAGGACACCGGTGAAATCACCACCCCATCAGCTCCCAGCTGTTCGGCGGCGCGCGCACCGGCGACGACTTCGCGGGTGGCGACTGCGCTGATTCCTGCCGCAACGGGCATCCGGCCCGCAGCCGCTTCAATTGCCTTCGCCAGAACCTGCTTGCGCTCCTCGGCATCGAGATACGCGAAGCTGCCCGAAGATCCGAGGACAGCGATCGAGTCGACCCCGGATTGAGCGAGACGGTCAACGAGCAAGGCAAGCTCCGCTGAGTTCACCGCACCGTCAGCGTCGAAGGGTGTCAGTGGGTACGCAACGACTCCGGTGAAGACCATCCCACCATCCTAGGCGGAGGATGGGGCCGCCTCAGGAAGCGAAGACGGAGGCACCGACGAACGGGTCGATCGCCAGGGCCAGGAACAGCACCGTGAGGTAGCTGATTGATCCGTGGAAGACCTTCATTGCCCCTTTGCCGGTCACTGTCCCTGCACGGGCAGCGGAGTGCAGCTTGTGCGACTCGAGAATGAACCATCCGCCGCCGACCAGCGCTGCAACGGTATAGACCCAGCCGGCACCGCCAACCGGAATGAGCAGGAGCGAACAGACCACCGTGGCCCACGCATAAAGGACCACCTGCACGGAGACGATCCCCGCTCCCGCGATAGCGCCCAGCATGGGAACATTCGCGGCGTTGTAGTCATCGCTGTATTTCATGGACAGGGGCCAGTAATGGGGCGGAGTCCACAGGAAAATGACGAGGAACAGTACGACGGCGGGCCATTCCACCGTTTCCGTTACCGCAGCCCACGCGATGAGCACAGGCATGCAGCCCGCGGCACCACCCCACACGATATTCTGCGCGGTCCGCCGCTTCAGGATGAGCGTGTAGATGACCACGTAGAAAAAGATTGCGGCGACTCCCAGCCACGCCGCCAGGGGGTTGGCTCCCAACCATAGGATGGCCACAGCGGCCACGCCGAGCGCCCAGGCGAAGATCAAAGCTTCCCGCGGTGTCACCTCGCCGGTAACCAGCGGACGGTTGACCGTGCGGTTCATGACCTTGTCGATGTCCCGGTCGAGATAACAGTTGAAAGCGCCCGCGCTGCCTGCGGCAAACGCTCCGCCGACCATGGTGGCGAGCACGAGGCCGAGCGACGGGAACCCGCCCTGGGCAAAGATCATGGTGGGCAGAGTTGTCACCAGCAGCAGTTCAATGACCCGGGGTTTGGTGAGTGCCAAATACGCCCGGAGCTTGCGGGATACGCCGCCGCCTGCCTGATGCACGCTGGGCGCAACTGCCGCCTGGTGGAAATTCACGGAGGGATGCTCTGCTTCTCTTTGTGAGGTTAAAGTCCTCCGCCATCATACCCGGTCGTTGTGTCTTTTTTACAGTTCGTAGAAAACGACCGGATGGATGCGGCGGGTACGCGCCGCCGTCGTTCGTGTCCTTGTGTGACCCTTCACAAAAGTCCGTTCCGCGCATATCCGGACGCGAAAGCGCTAAGGTGACATATATCGCCTGGATCACTTCCGCACGCCGGGATACACGAACAGATACCGCAGGGAACGCCCTTTGGAACTTGTCAGTACTACCACGACGTGCGTCGTATCGGGTTTGGTCGAATCGCAGCAGTATTCAAGATTTCAACGGTGAACGGCCGGCTGGCCGCGGGACTTTCGCGTCCGTGGCGCAGTCCCACTCGGCGCCGCGGCGCTGGCCGTGACGTAAAGAGAGGGGCCCGGTGAACGTGCCACAGCTGGAAAATCAGGAACTCGACTGGAATGAACTGGATGAGCGCGCAGTAGACGCAATTCGCGTACTCGCTGCCGATGCCGTGGAGAAGGTCGGCAACGGACACCCGGGAACGGCGATGAGCCTCGCCCCGGCGGCCTACCTTCTGTTCCAGAAGTTCATGCGTCATGATCCGACTGACCCGGAGTGGACCGGCCGCGACCGTTTCGTGCTTTCCCCCGGCCACACTTCGCTCACCCTGTATATCCAGCTCTTCCTTTCCGGATACGGCCTGGAGCTTGATGACCTGAAGGCGCTGCGCACCTGGGGCTCCCAAACCCCGGGCCACCCGGAATACCGCCACACCGCGGGCGTCGAAATCACCACCGGTCCCCTGGGACAGGGTCTCGCCTCCTCCGTAGGGTTCGCCTATGCTCAGCGCCGCATGCGCGGGCTGCTGGATCCGGAAGCACCCCAGGGCGAGAGCCCGTTCGACCACACCATCTGGGTGATCGCTTCCGACGGCGACCTGCAGGAAGGCGTCACCTCCGAGGCGAGCTCCCTTGCCGGCCATCAGGAACTCGGCAACCTCGTGGTGATTTACGACGAGAACCACATCTCGATCGAAGATGACACCGACATCGCCTTCACCGAAGACGTCCTTGGCCGGTACGCGGCCTACGGCTGGCACACGCAGCGGGTGGACTGGACCAAGACCGGCGAATATGTCGAAGATGTCGCAGAGCTCTACAACGCCCTGACCGCTGCGAAGGCTGAAACCACACGGCCCTCCATCATCTCGCTGCGCACCATCATCGGTTGGCCCGCCCCGAACAAGCAGAACACCGGGAAGATCCACGGTTCCGCCCTCGGCAAGGATGAAGTTGCCGCACTCAAGTCCGCTCTGGGAATGGACCCGCAGAAGGACTTCCAGATCGACGACGAGGTACTCGCCCACGCGCGGAAGGTCGTGGATCGCGGTCAGGACGCCCGCAAGGGCTGGGAAGAGACGTTCGACGCCTGGAAGGCCGCCAACCCGGACAGCTCAGCACTGCTCGACCGCATTTCGGCACGTGAGCTTCCCGAAGGCTGGGAATCGAGCCTTCCTGAGTTCGAAGCCGGCAAGGATGTGTCGACCCGCGCAGCGTCCGGCAAGGTGCTCAACGCCATCGGCCCGGTACTGCCCGAGCTGTGGGGCGGATCAGCGGACCTCGCCGAGTCGAACAACACCACGATCGAAGGCTCTCCGTCCTTCGTTCCCGCGAGCAAGCAGACTGATGCCTGGTCGGGGAACCCGTACGGCCGCGTCCTCCACTTCGGCATCCGCGAGCACGCCGCGGCCGCAATCGTGAACGGCATCGTGATGCACAGCAGCACCCGCGCGTTCTCCGGCACTTTCCTCATCTTCAGTGACTACCAGCGACCCGCCATCAGGCTCGGCGCGCTCATGGGAGTTCCGGCGATCTACGTGTGGACGCACGACTCCATCGGCTTGGGCGAAGACGGCCCGACTCACCAGCCGGTCGAACAGCTCGCCTCGCTGCGGGCCATTCCCGGTCTGGATGTTGTCCGGCCGGGTGACGCCAACGAAGTTGCGATCGCGTGGCGCACCATCCTGGAGAACACCTCCAATCCCGCAGGCATCGTTCTCACCCGCCAGAACATCCCCACTTGGGAACGCGGTGAAGGGGCCGCCAGCGGCGACACGTTCGCGTCCGCCGAGGGTGTTGCGAAGGGCGCATACGTGCTCGCCGAAGCACCGAACGGCGACCCTGACGTCATCCTGATCGCCACCGGGTCCGAGGTTCAGTTGGCCGTTGAAGCACGGGCTGTCCTGCAAAAGGACGGCATCGCTGCGCGCGTTGTGTCCCTCCCCTGCCTTGAGTGGTTCAACAAGCAGGATGAGTCCTACCGGGAATCAGTCCTGCCCTCCACCATCCGGGCCCGCGTTTCCGTCGAAGCCGGTATTGCGCAGGGCTGGCGCGAACTCGTAGGTGACGCCGGAAAGTCAGTATCGCTGGAGCACTTCGGTGCGTCGGCTGACTACAAAACCCTCTTCCGCGAGTTCGGCATCACCACCGAAGCCGTGGTCGAGGCTGCCCGCGAATCGATCGCTGCCTCGGGAACGCGCAACGCTCCCGAGGGAACGGCCGCCGCTGCCGGCGCCTCAGCCTCAGCTACCGGCGACCGCCTCTAGCAATCCCTCACCGAACAGCACATTCCACCCTGGATCAAGGAGAAACCATGACTCCCACCCCTACCGCCGCCCTCTCGCAAGCCGGCGTATCCATCTGGCTGGATGACCTCTCCCGTGAGCGGATCACCACCGGAACCCTGAAAGCACTCATCACCGAGCGCGACGTCGTCGGCGTCACCACCAACCCGAGCATCTTTGCCGCTGCATTGAAGAACGGCGAGTCGTACTCGGCACAGGTCAAACAGCTTGCTGCGAACGGCGCGGATGTCGATACCGCGGTCTTCGAGATCACCACCACCGACGTTGCGCAGGCCTGTGACATCTTCGCCCCGGTGGCGGAGAAGACCAACGGTGTCGACGGCCGAGTGTCCATTGAGGTCGACCCCCGGCTCGCCCGCGACACTGCCGGTACCATCACAGAGGCCCGCCACCTCTTCGACGCCGTCGGCCGCTCCAACGTGCACATCAAAATCCCGGCCACGGCCGAGGGCCTCGAGGCGATCACGGCAACTCTGGCTGCCGGTATCAGCGTCAACGTGACCCTGATCTTCTCCCTGGAGCGTTACCGCGAGGTCATCAACGCCTTCATGCTCGGCCTCGAGCAGGCGAAGGATAATGGGCATGATCTGGCCACCATCCACTCGGTTGCGTCGTTCTTCGTCTCGCGTGTCGATGCTGAAATCGACAAGCGACTCGATGCGCTGGGCACCGACGAGGCCTCCGCGCTCCGCGGCAAGGCAGGTTTGGCCAATGCGCGTCTGGCCTACGAAGTCTATGAGGAAGCCTTCAGCTCCGAGCGCTGGAAGGTGCTCGCATCGGCTGGTGCCCACCCGCAGCGTCCGCTCTGGGCGTCCACCGGGGTGAAGGATCCGGCTTACCCGGACACCCTCTACGTCACGGGCCTCGTTGCGCAGGGCGTAGTCAACACCATGCCGGAGAAGACACTCGAAGCTACGGCTGACCACGGGGAGATCACCGGTGACACGGTGACGGGAACGTACGCCGAGTCAAACGAGATCCTGGATCGCCTGGAGACAATCGGCATTTCCTACAAGGAGGTCGTTCACCTCCTCGAGGAGGAAGGCCTGGACAAGTTCGTCGCGAGCTGGGGCGAACTGCTCGAGACGGTTACCACGGCGCTCGATTCCGCAAAGGGCTGAAGCACCATGGCCACCCTCTTTGTCAACGCATCCGGGGCCGCCGCTGAAGCGATCGAGCGAGCCATACCGGAACTCGTGGAGGAGCAGGTTGCCTCCCGGATCATGGCCAAGGACGCCACCCTGTGGGGCCCGGAGTCCACGTCCGAGGCATCCGTGCGGTTGGGCTGGGTCGATCTCATTGACGCATCGCGCGCTCTGCTGCCCGAAATCGAGCAGCTGCAGCGCGACCTTTCGGACGAGGGGGTGAACCATATCGTCCTCTGCGGGATGGGTGGATCTTCCCTCGCCCCTGAGGTCATCACGCGATCAGCGGGAGTGGAACTGACCGTACTTGACTCGACAGACCCGGCGCAGGTCCGTGCAGCCTTGGCTGACCGGATCGAAAGCACAGCGATCGTGGTGTCCTCGAAGTCGGGCTCCACCGTGGAGACGGACTCCCAGCGCCGCGCGTTCGAGCAGGCTTTCGCCGACGCCGGGGTCGACGCCAAGAGCAGGGTCATCATCGTCACGGACCCCGGCTCGCCCCTCGACGAGTCCGCCCGTGCAGCAGGTTACCGTGCAGTCTTCAACGCGGATCCGAACGTGGGCGGCCGGTACTCTGCGCTCACGGCGTTCGGGCTCGTGCCCTCGGGGCTGGCCGGCGCGGATATCGCGACGCTGCTGGATGACGCGGAGTCGATCTCCGAGTTCCTGGCCGACGACGACGCCGGGAACGTCGGACTGCGCCTCGGCGCCGTGCTTGGCGGCACACTGCCGCTGCGCGACAAGATCGTCTTTGTCGATGAGGGATCCGGAATCGTCGGTTTAGGCGATTGGGTGGAACAGCTCATCGCCGAATCCACCGGCAAGCTGGGTACCGGCGTCCTTCCCGTGGTTGTCGAGCAGGACGCTCCGGAACTCTCATCCGGCGCCACGGACGTCCTGGCTGTCCATCTCGTTTCGCCCGAGTGGAGCACAGAGCCGTCCGGGGATGCCATAGCCGTCGGTGGAACGCTTGGCAGTCAGCTGCTGGTGTGGGAATTCGCAACCGCCGTTGCCGGCAGGCTCCTCGGCATCAACCCGTTTGACCAGCCGGACGTCGAGGCGGCCAAGCAGGCCGCCCGCGGGCTGCTTGATGCCCAGCCGGCGGCCTCGGCGCCGAACTTCGTGGACGGTGCTGTTGAGGTTCGCGGAAGCGCAGCCCTCCTGGGATCGGCGACCACCGTCGGTGAAGCACTTGAGGCGCTTTTCGGAACGCTTGAGCCGAATGGGTACCTCGCGGTACACGCGTACCTCGACCGCATTGCGGAGGCACCCCTCGCAGAGGTGAGGCCTGCGCTGGCGCGGGCTACCGGGCGCCCGGTGACGTTCGGCTGGGGGCCCCGCTTCCTCCATTCGACGGGTCAGTTCCATAAGGGCGGTACGGCGGTGGGCACGTTCCTCCAGGTCACAGGAGCCACAACCGAAGATTTGGAGATCCCTGAGCGGCCGTTCACCTTCGGGGAGCTGATAGCTGCTCAGGCAGCGGGAGACGCGCAGGTTCTGGAGGATGCCGGGCGACCGGTCCTCAGACTGCACCTGGCGGACCGGGCTGCGGGCCTCAAGCAGCTTCGCGACGTCGTCGAGCACTTGTCCGGTCGATCAGTTGAAAACGGAAACGGGTAGATGCCTGACAACAGCGCCAAATCCAGGAACCCACTGCGCGACCCACGGGACCGACGGCTCAGCCGAATCGCCGGTCCCGCTTCCCTGGTCCTGTTCGGTGTAACGGGAGATCTGGCCCGCAAGAAGCTGATGCCGGCGGTTTACGATCTCGCGAACCGCGGTCTGCTGCCCCCGAGCTTCGCCCTGGTCGGCTTCGGGCGCAGGGAATGGAGCGATGAGGACTTCGCACAGGAAGTGCTGTCCTCGGTGAAGCAGTATGCCCGCACACCGTTCGATGAGTCGGTCTGGGAGCAGCTCTCTGCGGGCGTCCGGTTCGTCCAGGGCAACTTCGACGACGACGACGCCTTCGTTGAGCTGAAGAAGACCGTGGAGGAGCTTGATTCCACGCGCGGAACCCGCGGCAACCACGCCTTCTACCTTTCCATCCCTCCCAAGGCATTCGAACTCGTGTGCCAGAAGCTTTCGGAGCACGGTCTCGCACAGCCCGAAGAAGGCAAATGGCGCCGAGTGGTGATCGAGAAGCCCTTCGGGCACAACCTTGAGTCCGCACGCGAACTGAACGCCATAGTCGAGCAGGTGTTCCCGCCCGACGCCGTCTTCCGCATCGATCACTACCTGGGCAAGGAAACGGTCCAGAACATCCTTGCGCTACGGTTCGCCAACCAGCTTTTTGAGCCGCTCTGGAACGCCAACTATGTTGACCACGTCCAGATCACCATGGCAGAAGACATCGGCATCGGCGGCAGGGCCGGCTATTACGATGGCGTGGGCGCGGCCCGCGACGTCATCCAGAATCACCTGCTGCAGCTGCTGGCGCTCACGGCCATGGAAGAACCCATCTCCTTCAACGCTGAGGATCTTCGTGCCGAGAAGGAGAAGGTCCTTGCGGCAGTGAAACTTCCTGAGGATCTGTCCACCCACTCCGCACGCGGACAGTACGACGGCGGCTGGCAGGGCGGGGAACTGGTCAACGGCTTCCTGGACGAAGACGGAATCCCCGAAGATTCCATGACGGAAACCTACGCCGCCATCAGGCTCGACATCAACACCAGGCGCTGGAGCGGTGTGCCGTTCTACCTGCGCGCCGGCAAGCGGCTGGGCCGCCGCGTGACAGAAATCGCCGTCGTCTTCAAGCGTGCACCGAACCTCCTTTTCCGCGACCACGGCGAGGATGATTTCGGCCAGAATGCAGTGGTCATCCGTGTTCAGCCCGATGAGGGCGCCACCATCCGTTTCGGATCCAAGGTTCCCGGGACGCAGATGGAAGTGCGGGACGTGACCATGGACTTCGGGTACGGCCACTCGTTCACGGAGTCCAGCCCAGAAGCCTACGAACGCCTGATTCTGGACGTCCTGCTGGGGGAACCCCCTCTGTTCCCGCGTCATCAGGAGGTGGAGTTGTCCTGGAAGATCCTTGACCCGTTCGAGGATTACTGGGCCACCCTCTCGTCAGCTCCTGAGAAGTACATCCCCGGCAGCTGGGGACCGGACTCCGCTGATGAATTGCTCGCGCGCGACGGAAGGACGTGGAGGCGGCCATGATCGTCGATCTTCCTGATACAACGACGTCCAAGGTTTCCAAGGAAATCATGACCATGCGGGACAAGGGCGGAGTGGTAGCCCTTGGTCGGGTACTCACGCTCGTGGTCATCACCCGTTCAGGGCATGAAGAGGAGGCGATCCTCGCTGCGAACGAAGCCAGTCGTGAACATCCGTGCCGCATCATTGTGCTCGCGGAAGGCGGAGACGCCGAGGAGACGCGGCTTGATGCGCAGATTCGTGTAGGAGGCGACGCGGGTGCTTCCGAGGTTATCGTTCTGCGCGGCTATGGTGAGCTCGCCGGGGAAAGCGAATCGCTGGTTTCCGCGCTCCTGCTTCCCGATGCCCCGATCGTCGCGTGGTGGCCGCGCGGCATTCCCGATGCGGCCGCTCGGACGTCGATCGGCAGCATCGCCCACCGACGCATCACCGATTCGGCGAACGAACCGGACCCTACGGCTGCGCTGTTCAACATCCGGCGGACATACGAAGCCGGCGACACGGATCTCGCGTGGACCAGGTTGACCAACTGGCGGATCCAGCTCGCAGCGGTTCTTGAGCAGCTGGACGGATCGCCCATCACCTCGGTGACGGTGGAAGGCGCGTCGGACTCCCCCAGTACCGTGCTGCTGGCAGCCTGGCTGACGCTCTCCCTTGATACGCCGGTGTCGATTGTGGCCGGCGAGCCGGGGACCGGCCTGCACCGGGTGCGCCTGTCGCGTCCGGCGGGCGACGTCGAGCTCGACCGACCGCGACGGTCTGTGGCGGAGCTGCATCAGCCCGACCAGCCCGTGCAGAAAATTTCCCTACCACGGCGCAGCCTGCAAGACTGTCTCGCGGAAGAGTTGCGGCGCCTCGACCCCGATGATGTTTTCGGGGAAGTGATTACCGAGGGCCTGGCACGGACCAACTTGAGGAGCGTACGTACCAGTGACCACTGAACCCAAAGTCAGTATCCATCCTGACGCCGGGCTGCTTGCGGCGTCCGTCGCGGCACGCCTGGTCACGCGCCTCGTGGATGTGCAGAACGAACGAGGGACGGCGACGGTAGTCCTCACGGGCGGAACGCTTGGCATTGGGGCACTGCGCGCAGTGGCGGAGTCGCCGGCGCGGTCAGCGGTTGACTGGTCGGCGGTCGACTTCTGGTGGGGCGATGAGCGGTTCCTGCCCGCAGGGCATGAGGATCGCAACGCTGTCCAGGCACGTGCCGCGCTTCTTGACCAGGTTGGTGTCTCCGAAGACCGCGTGCACGAGTTCGGGACGGCTGACGCCTACAGCAGCCAGGATGACGCCGCTGCAGCCTATGCCTCGGCCTTGCAGGAAGCGGCAGAGAAGGAAGCGGCGCAGGGCATCGAGCTGCGAGACCCCCGGCTGCCCCAGTTCGACATTCTCCTGCTCGGCGTCGGTCCCGACGCCCATGTCGCTTCCCTGTTCCCGGAAATGGCAGGAATTCGCACCAAGGGCCAGACTGTGATCGGCGTGAGCAACGCTCCGAAGCCTCCGCCTGAACGCATCAGCCTCACACTGGAGGCCATCAATTCAGCGGAAGAGGTTTGGCTCGCGGTCGCAGGCAAGGACAAGGCCGGCGCTGTCGGACTTGCACTCGCCGGCGCGGGTCACGTGCAGGTGCCGGCCGCGGGTGCCCGGGGACGGCGGAAGACGCTCTGGCTGATAGACCAGGAGGCCGCCAGCCAGCTGCCCGGACGTTTGATAAATAACGGCGAGTCTGACGCCGACTAAACGGAGTGGCGCTGGCGCACCTGCGCCAGCGCTTCCTCCAGCACTCGGGCTGCTTCAGCTTCAGTGCGACGCTCTTTCACGTACTGCAGATGGCTCTTGAACGGCTCATCACCGTCGATATTGAGCTCTACTCCCGGTGAGCGTCCGGCAGGCCTGCCACAGCGACCGCACTCCCATACTTCGGGGATTTCGGCATCGCTCAATTTGGCGAAGGTCGGCCTCGTCTCATGGCCATCCAGACACCAGTAGCTCACAACCGTACGCTCAGCGGCGCTCTGCCTCCGCTCGGCGTCGAGGTGGCGGCCGGAAGCCTGTGTACTGGAGCCGGAGCCAATACGTGTTCCCTTAAAAGCGTGTCCCGCGTTCACCATGGATTTCTCCCATCAGTACCGCACACGACCTGCGTTTCGAGGTTCAGTGTACGCCCTGAAGTGGTGGACGCGGGATAGCTTGTGGTGCCCTGAAGTTCCGGGTGCCTGCGGAAATCCTGTTTCCGCAGGCCGTGGGTCAGGAGTCTCCGGCGAAGCGCTGAATCAATCCGAGGGCGACAATGACAACACCCCAGGCGAGCCCGAGGGCCACCGTGAACCGGTTGAGGTTGCGCTCTGCGACTCCGGAGGATCCCATGCTGGTGGTCATGCCGCCGCCGAACATGTCGGACATGCCGCCGCCCCGCCCCTTATGAAGCAGGATGAGCAGCGTCAGCAGCAAGCTGGTGATGCCCAGCAATACCAGCAGGATGATACGGAGAATTTCCACGGTGACCTTTCAGCGTGACCTTAGTCGGTCACCAGATGGTGCTCGAACCTGACAATGTTAGCAAACTCATCTACGTCGAGGCTCGCTCCGCCGACGAGGACGCCGTCTACGTCGCGTTCCTTCAGGATTGCGGCAGCGTTGGCGGCCTTGACTGATCCTCCGTAGAGCAGCCGTACACGTGCGGCGACCGACTCGTCGAAAAGCACGGCCAGTTCGGCCCGGATCGCCGCGCACATCTCCTGCGCGTCCGCAGGTCCCGCTACTTCACCGGTTCCGATGGCCCAGACCGGTTCATAGGCGACGACCAGATCAGACGCCTGCTCTGCGCTCAGACCTGCGACGTCCGCCCGGAGCTGGTTCAGTGTGTGCTCCACATGGGTTCCAGCCTGACGGACCTCGAGCCCTTCACCGACACACAGGACCGGCACGAGGTTGTGACGGTAGGCTGCCTGGACCTTCTGAACGAGGAGCTCATCCGACTCGCCGTGGATGGTGCGCCGCTCGGAGTGGCCGACCAGCACGTACGCGCAGCCGAGCTTCTCGAGGAATTGCCCGGAGATGTCTCCGGTGTAGGCGCCCGAGTCGAACGGCGAAAGGTCCTGTCCCCCGTACACAACATCGAGGTCATCGCCCTTTACCAGTGTCTGCACGCCACGAAGATCCGTGAAGGGCGGGAACACTGCTACCTCTACACGCGAGTAGTCATGCTTTGCGTCATCGAGGGTCCACGCGAGCTTCTGCAACAGAGTGATGCCCTGAACATGGTCCAGGTTCATCTTCCAGTTGCCCGCGATCAGTGGACGACGGTCGTAAGTGCCGTTCGTCGAGGAAGTCATAGTTCTCCAGTTCTAGAAGTATTGCCTGTCGCCTTCAGCGCTGCAGCGCGGTCAGGCCCGGGAGTTCCTTGCCCTCAAGGTATTCCAGGCTGGCACCGCCGCCGGTTGAGATGTGGCTGAAACTCGATTCGTCAAACCCGAGCCCCCGGACTGCCGCGGCGGAGTCACCGCCGCCGACCACAGTCAGCGCGCCGTTGCTCGTAGCGTCGGCAAGCGCCTGCGCCACGGCCCTGGTTCCGGCTGCGAACGCGTCGAACTCGAACACGCCCATGGGCCCGTTCCAGAAGACGGTCCGGGCCTCGCCGATATGGCGGGCAAAAGCCTTGCCCGATTCAGGGCCGATATCCAACCCCAGGCCGGAAGCACCATACTGCCCGGTTTCCATCGACTCGGCCGGAAGAGTCTCGCTGCCTGCGTCTGCTGCAAACTTCTCCGCTACCACGATGTCGGTGGGCAGCACGAACTCGGTGCCAGCGTCCTTGGCACGGGCCAAGTAGCCGCGGACTGCGTCGAGTTGGTCCTCTTCCAGCAGGCTGGCACCCACCGAGTGCCCCTGGGCGGCGAGGAACGTGAAGACCATTCCGCCACCGATGAGCAGCCGGTCGGCAGTGCCGATGAGGTTTTCGATGACCGCGAGCTTATCGGACACTTTTGAACCGCCCAGCACGACCACGAAGGGCCGCTCAGGCTCGCTGGTGAGCCGCTGCAGTACGTCAACCTCGGCCTTGACCAGGTCACCCTGATAGGAGGGCAGACGGGACGCGACATCGTAGACACTTGCATGCTTGCGGTGGACCGCTCCGAACGCGTCGTCAACATACGCGCCGTTCTCGCCGGTCAACTGGACGAGCTCGTCCGCAAAAGAGGCACGTTCGGCGTCGTCCTTGCTCGTTTCGCGGGCATCGAACCGGACGTTCTGCAGAACGAGAACACTTCCCTCAGTGAGCGACTGCGCATGTTCGCGCGCGTTCTGGCCGCTGACGTCGTCGGCGAACGCCACCTCGAAGTCGGCAAGCTCGGCCAACTTGTCCACCGCGGGCCTGAGCGAGTACTTTTCCTCGGGCGCGCCCTTGGGGCGGCCGAGGTGGGCCATCACGATGACGGCTGCGCCGGCCTCGGTGAGCTTCTGGAGGACCGGGAGGGATGCACGAATGCGTCCGTCATCGGTCACCCGAAGGTTGGGGAGATCGCCCTCAAGGGGCACGTTCAGGTCCGACCTGACCAGAACGCGCCGCCCGCGGACTCCTTCGCTTAGCAGATCATTCAGGGATGCGTAGCTCACAGTCTTCCTAGGAGAGCTTCGATGCGACGATTTCGGTGAGGTCGACCAGGCGGTTTGAGTAGCCCCACTCGTTGTCGTACCAGGAGACAACCTTCACCTGGTTGCCGATGACCTTGGTAAGGCCGGAATCGAAGATCGAGGAAGCGGGATCGGTGACAATGTCCGAGGAGACGATTGGGTCCTCGGTGTAGGTGAGGTACCCCTTCAGCGGTCCTTCGGCTGCAGCGGCCTTGTACGCAGCATTAACTTCCTCCACGGAAACCTCGCGGCCCACGGTGACTGTGAGGTCGGTCGCGGAGCCGGTGGGCACGGGAACGCGGATGGCGTAGCCGTCAAGCTTGCCCTTGAGTTCCGGGAGGACCAGACCGATTGCCTTTGCAGCCCCGGTGGAGGTGGGAACCATGTTGATGGCCGCTGCACGCGCACGGCGGAGGTCCTTGTGGGGACCGTCCTGGAGATTCTGGTCGGCAGTGTAAGCGTGGATGGTGGTCATCAGTCCGCGCTCGATGCCGAATGCGTCATTGAGCACCTTGGCCAGCGGGCCAAGGCAGTTGGTGGTGCAGGACGCGTTGGAGATGATGTGGTGCGTCTCGGGATCGTACTGATCGTCGTTCACGCCGAGTACGACGGTGATGTCCTCATCGGAGGCGGGAGCCGAAATCAGAACCTTCTTGGCCCCTGCATCGATGTGCTTGCGCGCGTCCGAAGCCTTGGTGAAGAACCCGGTGGACTCGATGACGATGTCTACGCCCAGGTCGGCCCAGGGCAGGTTCGACGGGTCGCGCTCGGCGAGGACCTTGATGGTCTTGCCGTCGACGACAAGGCTGCCATCTGCGACCTCCACGCTGACGCCCAGTCGGCCGGTGACGGAGTCGTACTTCAGCAGGTGTGCAAGCGTCTCGGGGCTGGTGAGGTCGTTGACTGCGACGATTTCGAGGTCTGCGCCCTGTTCCAGGGCCGCGCGGAAGTAGTTGCGCCCAATGCGGCCGAATCCGTTGATTCCGATACGGGTAGTCACTGTTTTCTATCTCCTTGATGGGGGTTGCTGCCGACGGCTGTTGCCCTCAAGAAAGGCGGACCGCTTCGGCGTCTGAAAATCAATGCACCGCACTGTGCGCGTCTTGTGTGAACTTGGAGGTTGCCTCCGCAGAGTGTGACGGAGGCGACATTCATCATAGTACGCACCGGGCGCCTTTCCTGCCCGGACGGGCAGGAAAGGTTACGCCGGGCGTGTCTTGCTACGAGAGAGTGATCAGTCCGCTGGCGTTTGCGCGCGCAGACTCGAACCGGCGGGACACATCCGCCCAGTTCACGATGTTCCAGAACGCCTTGACGTAATCAGCCTTGACGTTGACGTAGTCGAGGTAGAACGCGTGCTCCCACATGTCCAGCATGAGGATGGGGGTGGTTCCGACCGGGACGTTGCCCTGCTGGTCGTACAGTTGCTCGATGACGAGGTTGCCGCCGATCGGCTCCCAGGCGAGCAGCGCCCACCCCGAACCCTGAAGGCTCAGAGCAGCCGCGTTGAAATGCCCGCGGAACGCGTCGAAGGACCCGAAAGCATCATCGAGTGCAGCAGCGAGCTCGCCCTCGGGCTTGTCGCCACCGTCCGGGGAAAGGTTGTTCCAGAAGACGGAGTGGTTGACGTGGCCGCCGGTGTGGAATGCCAGGTCCTTGGACAGCTTGGGGATGTTGGTGAAGTCACCGTTCTGGCGGGCCTCGGCGAGCTGCGCAAGCGCATCATTGGCGCCCTTGACGTAGGCTGCGTGATGCTTGCTGTGGTGCAGCTCCATAATCCGGGCGGAGATGTGCGGCTCAAGCGCCGCGTAGTCATAGTTGAGTTCAGGCAAAACGTATTCGCTCACGAAATCCTCCAGGTCCTGTGTTGCTGATCCGGGCTGCAGCCCGGCTATTGCGTTTCTCCAGGCGAGGCCCCGCAACCTTTGACGGCGCGCAGAGCCCCTTGAAGTTCCATCCTATGCAGGTATTCAGTCATCCAGCATGTCTGCAGTCACATTGGCCTCGGTTCCCGGGATGCCGAGTTCCACTGCGCGTTTGTCCGCCATCGCGAGCAACCGCCGGATGCGGCCGGCAATGGCGTCCTTCGTCATGGGCGGGTCTGCGATGCGCCCGAGCTCGTCGAGGCTTGCCTGCTTGTGCGCTACGCGCAGCTCCCCCGCGTACTTGAGGTGATCCGGCACTTCCTCACCCAGAATCTCCAGGGCACGCTCCACGCGCGCACCGGCAGCGACCGCGGCCTGGGCAGACCGCCGGAGGTTTGCGTCGTCGAAGTTGGCAAGGCGGTTCGCGGTGGCGCGAACTTCCTTGCGCATCCGCCGCTCCTCCCACACCATGAGGGCGTCATGGGCTCCCATCCGGGTGAGCAGGACTGCGATGGTGTCGCCGTCGCGAATCACCACGCGGTCCACACCGCGGACTTCCCGGGCCTTCGCCGTGATGCCGAGCCGGCGCGCCGCCCCGACCAGGGCGAGGGCCGACTCCGGCCCCGGACACGTGACCTCCAGTGCCGAGGAGCGGCCGGGTTCGGTGAGGGATCCGTGGGCCAGGAAAGCGCCACGCCAGACCGCCTCCGCATCGGCGGCAGAACCATTGACGACGACGGACGGCAACCCGCGCACGGGCCTCCCCCGGTTGTCGAGCAACCCGGTTTGCCGTGCCAGCGATTCTCCGTCGCGCACAACGCGGACCACATAGCGGTTCCCCCGCCTCAAGCCGTTGCCTGATACCACGATGATCTCGCTGTTGTGGCCATAGACGTCAGAGATGGCGCTCCGGAGCCTACGAGCGGTTGACGCAAGGTCAACCTCCGCCTCGATGACAATCCGTCCGGAGATGATATGCAGGCCGCCGGCGAAGCGCAGGAGTGCGGAAACCTCAGCCTTGCGTACCGACGATTTTTTGACGTCGAGGTGCGAGAGTTCCTCTTTCACATCCGCGGTCAGCGCCACAGACACCCTCCTAGAAT
>NZ_JAPSHV010000119.1 GCF_031179385.1 Arthrobacter sp.
TTGCCCAGGAGGTGGGCGAGGGCGACGTCGAACAGGTTGTGGCCGGCAACACCGATGCGGACGTTACCGATGCGCTCCGGGGTCAGCGAGTAGTTGATGACCGCCTTATAGGAGGTGTCGGAGTCCTGCTTGGTGCCCCAGGTCGCCAGCGGCCAGCCGTGCAGGTCGGCGTCGACCTGTTCCATCGGCAGGTTGGCGCCCTTCACGACGCGGACCTTGATCGGTGCGCCGCCGTTTGCGGTCCGGGCTGCTGCCCATTCCTGGAGGCCCATCATGGCGCCGAGTGCATCCGGCAGATAGGTCTGGAGGACGATGCCGGCTTCCAGGTTGTGGAACTCAGGCTTCTCGAGCAGACGGGTGAAGACAGCGACGGTCAGGTCGAGGTCCTTGTATTCCTCCATGTCCAGGTTGATGAACTTGCGGGGTGAGGAGGAAGCGGCGAGGCGGAACAGCGGTGAGAGCGTCTCCACGATGTGGGTGACGGCTTCGTCGAATGCCCAGTGGTTGTGCGGGGCTACTGTGGAGGACACCTTGATGGAGACGTAATCCACGTCCTCGCGGGCGAGGAGCTTGTGGGTGCCCTCGAGGCGGCGGGATGCCTCATTCTCGCCGAGGATCGCCTCGCCGAGGAGGTTCACGTTGAGGCGGATACCTTGGCGCCGGATCTTGGAGATCGACCGGCCGAGCTTGGCATCGGTCGCATCCACGATGAGGTGGCCCACCATCTCGCGCAATACCTTGCGTGCAACAGGAATGACGACGCCGGGGATCACCGGCGCCAGGTGCCCGCCGACGGCGACGGCCGACTTCATGTACCAGGGCAGGAAGGACGGGACCTTGGGAACCAGCGTCTTCAGGTTCCGGGCAGCAACGGACTTGTCCTCGGGACGGATGACGCCGTCGACGAAGCCCACCGTGAACTCGAGACCGTGCGGGTCCTTCAGCACCCCGGCCAGCTGAGCGGCGGCGGCGTCAACCGGGAATTTGGCTCCCTCAGCCAGCCAATGGCGAACCAACGCCACCACTTCCTCAGCGAGGTCACTGGGGCGGACAAGCTCGGTGCTGATGCCTGTTACAGCGGTCATACGGTACTCCTCGGGGGGTGGTGTTTCGGCGCAGGGCCGGGCTGAGGGCATTGAGGTTCAGGGGTTGACCTCGCCGCTCAGGCTCGGTCCTTGGTGAAGCGCGTTCGGGAGCTGTCGTGCTGCGAAAGATCCCGGGAGCAGTCCCCGGTCCGTCTGCCGACTTTGGCCGATTCTTCAGGGGCTTGACTTTCAGTATGGGGCTGAGGGAAGTTAAGGAAAAGTTACCTTTTCCGACGGGTAATCTTCATCAAAAGTGAACGGTCGTTGACGTGCTGGATATCCATAGGTTGCGGCTACTGCGGGAGCTCAGCATCCGCGGAACCATCGCTGAAGTAGCAGCGGCTTTGCGGTATAGCCCGTCGTCAGTGTCCCAGCAGCTATCGCTGCTCGAGCGCGAGGCAAAAGTAGCGCTGTTCCGCAAGAGCGGGCGGCGTCTGCAGCTCACCGCGCACGCCATGGTGCTGGTGGAATATGCCGAGGAGTTGCTCGATGGTCTCGAGCGAGCGGAAGCAGCTCTGGCCGTCACGAGGCCCATCGTGTCCGGGACGGTCCGCCTGGCCGTCTTTCAGACCGCGGCGCTTGCCCTGATCCCCAACATGCTGCGCACCCTCCGCGAAAGGCATCCATTGGTTCAGGTGAAGATGGTGCAGCACGAACCGGAGACGGCTCTGCGAGAGACGTGGGCGCGCAATTTCGACCTGGTGGTTGCCGAACAGTATCCCGGACACGCCGCTCCGCACTACGAGACGCTGGACCGCGACCCGTTGACCCGTGACGAAATCCAGCTCGCCGTCCCCACCGAGCTTGCTGGGGCACCGGAAGACTTTCACCGGGTCGGTTCCCTGCAGGACGCCGGAGGGCTTCCGTGGGTGATGGAACCCCATGGCGCTGCCTCACGGCACTGGGCCGAGCAGCAATGCCGCCTCGCGGGGTTTGAACCGGACGTACGTTTTGAGAGCGCGGACCTGCAGACGCATGTGCGGCTGGTGGAGTCCGGCAATGCCGTGGCGTTGCTCCCGCAACTGGTCTGGGCGCAGCGGGAACAGCGCTCCCGCCTGGTGGAGCTGCCTGGCCGACCACGGCGCACGATCTTCACCGCGGCCCGTCGGTCGAGTGCGGGTGATCCGGCTATTGCGGCTATCCGCGAAGCTCTGACCGCCGAAGCGGCAGCGCTGGGCCTGGACGCGCCGGGGAAGTCCGGTACTTAGGGGTACCGGCCTAGAGCTCAGGAACGCAGTGGCCGGCTCCCAGCTTCGCAAGACCGGCGCGGTCGCCGTCGGCGAGTTGGAGCTGACCGGTGTTCTCGCCGTACATCAGCTGCGTCGGGTCGTCGACATGGTCGAGTCCGAGCACATGCGCAAGCTCGTGGATCACGATCGCTTTCACCTGCTCCCGCCCACCCGGGTACTGAAGCATCAGCGTCATGTCCGGTGCGTCGAGCATCGTCTGACCGGCGACGTAGACAATCGGTTTCCCCGGCCGCTGCGCGATCTCGCTGCCTCCCAGGCCAGCGACGTCACCGGCAAGTTCGGGCACTTCTGCGGGACTCGTCCACGTGATGAGCACAGGCGCCCAGCGCTCGCCGTACAGTTCGGGCTGATAGGGGTCGCGGTGGCCGGGGCTGGGCGCTTCACCGGTCGGACCATCGAAAACGAATGTCAGGCCCGTCGCTGCAGCAACTTCGGCGACCGCTTCCTGGACGATTCCGTCTGTACCCGCAGGTGCGAAGTCAGGGCGGACCACATAGTGAACTGGACGGCACGGGTCATAGGCGACGAATTCCTGCCCCAGGTCTTCGTAGGGAAACAACGCGTACTGTGTGGACCCGGTCGATGGCGGGGGCGTACCCAGTGGGGCATCTGCTGCCTCCACTCCGCGAGGGGGGACATTCGACCACGGCAGGTGGGGAGTCAGGTCTGGAAGGACCGCGCGTTCGAGGAACGAGGGCGAAAGATAAAGCGCAGCAACACAAGCGACCAGCGCAGCGGTGCGCAGACGGAGCTTGAAAGCGGATGACCGCGGACGACGACGGCGCGTTACCCGGTCGCGGTTCCGTCGTCGTCCGTTGGTTTCAGCCGCGTAGGAGCGGAGCTGTTGGTTGAGCGCTTCTTCGAGCGCCCACTCGGGGACGCGTCCCGAAGGTGATTGGCGCAGTCCTTCCTGCGCTGATTCCGACGACGACGGCGGACGCCCCCCGGCTGCCTGTCCCCTCGATGGCGTCGCACCGTCTCTATGGAACCACTCGCGGTCCAGTACCCCCATGATGGTGTGCTTCTTTCCGTCTGCCTCTATCCCTAGAAACAGCTTCCTGGACGAGCACCGCTAGATGCCCGCAATTGCGGCAATCCTGCCCGAAAGCTGAGTGCCGGGCTCAGCCTTCGTCGTCGTCTTCTCACCGGTGGTGGAATGACAAGCCGGTCTTCGGTGTTGGGCCGAACAGGACATCCACAACGAGAAGGAGCGGTCATGTCACGAGTTGCCATTATTGGAGGCCACGGAAAGGTGGCGCTGCACCTGTCCCGGATTCTTTCCGGTGCCGGTCATGAGGTGAGTTCGATCATCCGCAACCCGGATCATGCCGGCGACGTGGAAGAAACGGGCGGCAAGCCCGTCGTCGCGGATGTAACGCAGCTGTCGGTCGGCGAGCTGGCCGACGTCGTGCGTGGGCATGACGCAGTGGTGTGGTCGGCTGGGGCTGCCGGAAGCAGCCCGGAGGATACCTATGCGATCGATCGGGATGCGGCGATTCGTTCCATGGATGCGGCGAAGGAAGCCGGCGTTGACCGGTACGTGATGGTCTCTTACATCGGTGCGCGGAAGGATCACGGCGTGCCCGAGGATACCGGGTTCTTCCACTATGCAGAGGCGAAGGCAGCTGCGGACGAGTACCTGCGCGGAACGGATCTGGCGTGGACGATTCTCGGTCCGGGCGCGCTCACGACCGATCCGGGCAAGGGGTCGATCGAGGTTTCGAGCGAGCCGCAGCAGGATTCGGTTGCGCGTGAGGACGTGGCTCAGGTCGCTGCGGCCGTGCTGAGCAACCCCGGGACGGTGGGGAAGTTCATCCAGTTCAACACTGGCGAGACGCCGATTGCGGAGGCGCTCGAGGTGGTTTAGCGCCGTCGTCGTCGTTGCTCGTCCGCTGCCCTCGCATTGTTTCGGTGCGGGGGCAGCGGTGTTTCACGTGCCCGAGAGGACCGTCACCTTCTCCGAAAGGGCAAGGACCCCATTGACACGCCGGGGGATTGCTGTGAAATCGTCGCGCAGTTCCTCGGGCAGCGCTGCTGCGGGAGCGTTCTGCCAGGCCACTGGACGAAGGAAACGCCGCATAGCGGTCACGCCCACCGATGTGTGCTGTGAGTTGGTGGATGGCCACGAACCGCCATGATGTTGAGCCCAGGTAACGCGAACGCCCGTCGGGTAGCCGTTGAAGACAATCCGCCCCGCGTTGTCCTGCAGGGTGGGAAGCAGCCGGGACAGCACATCGTCCTCGTCTTCTTCAAAGTGCAGGGTAGCTGTCAGCGACTTCGGGATGTGCGTGAACGCCTCAGCGACTTCATCGAGTGAGGTATAGCGGACTATAACGATGAGCGGGCCGAAGCACTCCTCGGCAAGGTCGGCACTCAAGATTGACGCTCGGGTCTCCAACAGAGCCGGAGCGACGCTGAAAGCACCGGAAGGTTCTTCCGCGGGTTCTTCAGGCCTGCTCCTGGCGGCATCCTGCATGCCTGCGAGCGGGGTTGCCCCCGCGCTCACAAGCCCTTCTGAGATCTCGGCAAAAGAAGTCCGAATTCGGTCGTTCAGAAGAACCTGTGAAGGGGCTTGCTGGGTGAGTTGCGTCAGGGAATCTACGAGCAGTTGTCCTTGGGGACCCTCCGGAACAAACGCAATGCCAGGTTTGGTGCAGAGCTGGCCGGCAGACCCGGTGAAGGAGGCGAACAAGTTGGATGCGATGTCTGCACCCCGAGCTTTCGCTGCACCTTTGCTCACAATCAGCGGATTGACGCTCGAGAGCTCCCCGAAGAACGGAATCGGATCCGGCCTGGAGTTGATCGCGCGCTGCAGGGACTCCGCCGCGAAGAGCGAGCCGGTAAAACTGGCCGCCTTGATTGCCGGATGCTTGACCAGAGCCAGCCCTGCTTCCTGACCGAAGACGGCACCAAAAGTCCCCTCGGGTGCATTGACTGCACGGGCAGCCTGCTGCAGCACGTCCAGCGAAAGCTGCGACGTCAAAAGATGAGAACCGTGGGCCTTTACTACGACGGACGAGCCAGCGGCGATGGCCGATGCGGTGTCACCGCCCAGGACCGAGAAAGCGAAAGGAAAATTGCTCGATCCAAAGACGGCAACCGGCCCGATGGATACCAACATGCGCCGGACATCCGGCGCGTCGCCTAAAGGCGTCCGACCGGCGGAGTCGATCATCGCTTCGAGATAGCTGCCTTCCCGGACAGCTTCCGCGAAAAGCCTGAACTGAAAGACTGAGCGACTCACCTCGCCATTGAGGCGGGCGGTCCCGAGCCCTGTTTCAGAATCAGCAGTAGTGATGAGGCCCTCGCGCGCTTCCTCGACGTATGTGGCGATTGCTTCCAGTAGTTCCGCCCGGAAGGCGCGTCCTCGCCGCATGAGCTCGCGCCAAGCTATCTCGGCCTGCTCAGCGGCAGCCTCCACATCGGTCCGAGTCGATGGCTGGCGGTTGACTGTAGCGCTAACACCCGTGCGGGGATTGGTGGTCTTCAACATTCAATAGTCCTTGTCAGAGGAGGGAGGACGGCGACGTCGCGGCGTGGCTCAGGCGCTTTCACGAGCAACAACGGAAAATCCGAGATCAACTTTCCTTGTGAGCGAAGACTTGTTCATCATGCGTCCGAGAAGCAGTTGACCTGCGGTGGTCCCGATTTCACGGTTGGGCACAGCGACCGTAGTGAGCGTGGGCACCAGGTGCCGAGCGATCTCGAAATCACCGAAACCGGTGATGGCGATGTCATGGGGAACTCTGATGCCACGGCGCGCACATTCGAGGATGGCACCGGCTGCAAAGACGTCGCTGGCGAACATCAGGACATCTGTCTCGGGGTGTACTCGGAGCGTCACGTCCAGGAGTTGCCGGCCCGATTCGAAGTCAACCTTCGAACCCCCCGAATCCACCACTCGTATCGGTTCGTCCGGATATAACCTTCGCACCGCGTCTTCAAAACTGGCTTTACGGGCAACGGCACGAAAGTCGCCGCTCTGGAATGAACCAGCGAAAGTAGGATGCCTGTAACCTCGCTGAGCAGTGAAGTCGACGATGGCCTGTAGGGCATCGCCGTTCGAGAATCCGACGAGGCTGTCAATGGGATTCTCGGTCAAGTCCCAGGCTTCGACGATGGGAACCTGTGATTCCCGAAGCAGATGAGCAGTCACGGGTGAATGGTCGGTGCCCACAATGAAAATGCCGTCTGGTCGGCGTCCTAGGAACGCCCTCACAAGTTCTTCCTCGTGGGACGGACGGTAGTCGGTGGAACCGATGAACAGCTGGTATCCCGCTGGGGCGAGGACTTCGTCGAGCCCGTGCAGCGCATCCGCGAACACCGACGCCGAGATGGCCGGGATGATCGCTGCGACCGTCATGCTGCGGTTCGACGCGAGATTGCTCGCTGCGAGGTTCGGCACATAACCAGTGGCCTCGATGGACTGCCGCACCCGTTCGAGGGTGAACTTCGAGACCAGCTCCGGAGAACGGATGGAACGGGAGACAGTCTGGGGCGATACGCCCGCATGAAGGGCAACATCCGACAGCGTCACCGTGTTGGTTGAGCGCCGCGTCTGCCGGTGGTTGCCGGCTTCGCTTGCCGACCCCTCGGCGTCGGCCCGATCTGCATCAGATTGAGCGTCTATGGCTGCCGACGTTCCTGTGTTGGTCACAGCAGGTTCCGGCTGGCGAGATTGCGCATCAGAGAGCCGATTCCGAACTCCCACGGCTCGCACCTCTCGCTCTCCTCGACGTAATTGACAAGCGTACCGAGTTCGCGGGAAGAGATCCTAACCACATCGCCCCGTTTATGGGTGAACCCGTGGTCCTTGGTATCCCGGTCGACAATGGGCGCGAACATTGTTCCCAGCATCAGCACCGCGCCGTCCGGGTACTGGTGTTGTGGGCCGATGAGCTGCCCCACGAGGTCCAGCGGGTCGCGGCTTATCTGCGCCATTTCCGACGTTCCATCAAGGTGGAAGCCGTCAGGACCATCAATCTCGAGGTTCACCTGCATCTGCCGGACGGAGTCCAGGTCGAATGAGTCATCGAAGAGCCGGATGAAGGGTCCCAGGGCACAGGATGCGTTGTTGTCCTTGGCCTTGGGCAGCAGGAGCGCGCTTCTGCCTTCCACGTCCCGGAGGTTCACATCGTTGGCCAGGGTGCTGCCCACGACGCGTCCCCGTGAATCGATAATGATTGCGACCTCGGGCTCGGGGTTGTTCCACAACGATGTGGAGAGGATTCCCACCTGGGCCGCCGTGCCCATGGCAGAGAGCGTTGGTCCTTTGGTGAAGATTTCGGCATC
>NZ_JAPSHV010000120.1:0-6316 GCF_031179385.1 Arthrobacter sp.
CTGCGCATTGCCTCCTGCCCGGAAGCCTCCGTGAAATCTCCGACCTCAACGAGTGAGGTGTCGAGCCGGGCGGAGCGCAGCGCCGCTTCCCAGCCCCGCAACCGGTCGATGCCCGCATACATGTCCTGTGGGCCGGTGATTGTCGCGATGGACGTTCGGCCCGCATCGATGAGATGTTGTGCCGCGCGGGATGCCGCAGCGAAGTTGTCGACCTCAACGAAGTAGCTCTCGCGTTCGGCCTTGAAGGGGCGTCCGGCGAAGACCACTGGGAGGGATTCGCTGATTCTGGTCCAGGAGTGATCCCCACTGTGGTGCGAGACCACCAGCGCACCGTCAACGTTCCCTCCCAGCAGGTAGCTTCTGGTCTTTTCAGGACGAGCTTCAGACGAAACGATCATTGTGAGCGTGTACTTGGTCTCCACCAACGTCTGTGCGATGCCTTCGACGATGGTGGCGAAAAACGGATCGGCGAATACCTTCGACGTCGACTCGGGAACAACTACGGCAACTGAATTGGTGCGCCTGCTCGCGAGAGACCGCGCAGCACGGTTGGGAATGTAGTTGAGGGTGGAAATCGCGTTCTGCACGGATTTCACGATGTCCGGGTCCA
The DNA here is from genome assembly GCF_031179385.1 of Arthrobacter sp. GTDB lineage: Bacteria > Actinomycetota > Actinomycetes > Actinomycetales > Micrococcaceae > Arthrobacter_D. The sequence goes on from NZ_JAPSHV010000120.1 coordinate 611, forward strand.
CGTTCGGTGCATCGTTGACGACCCTGGACACAGTCGACCGCGAGACGCCGGCCAGCGCTGCAACCATCTCAAGCGTTGGCACTGGCCGGGTACGGCTTGCGTCTGTCTTCACAATTTCTCTCCGTGCGTGGTGCTGAAACTTATCGGTCCACTCTAGGTCGGCTCAGGTCCCGGACGCCGCCAGGACCTGTCCTTTCAGTGGTTTCACCTCCTCGTTCGCCCTCGCAGTGTCGATCAGCTTCCGGTAAGCATGGCCGCTGTCTTTAATTGTCCGCTCGAAAGAGTTGTAGTCCACTCGCACGATCCCGAACCGTTTGCCGTAGCCCCAGGACCACTCGAAGTTATCGAGCAGGGACCACACGAAATATCCGCGCACGTCCGCTCCCGCGTCGATGGCTTCGCCAACGGCGGCGACGTGATCGAGGACAAAGCTGGTGCGCTCGGCGTCGTGCACATCACCGTCAGCGCTGACGACGTCGTCGTAAGCTGCACCGTTCTCCGTGACGTACAGCGGCGGCAGGGTGGGGTACTCCTCCCCCAGACGGACCAGCAGCTTCCGCAGACCGTCCGGATTCACCTCCCAGTTCATGGCTGTGCGCGGCAGTCCGCGGGTGGGGAACGCGATATCCTCCGATCCGATCCAGCACGACGACGTCTGGCGGGAAGCTCCACCCGAGTGGCCGTCCCCACCTTCGTGATCCGGGTGACCGCTGATCAGATCGTCGTGATAGTGGTTGACTCCGAGGAAATCAAGGGGCGTTCCGATGATCTCGAGGTCACCGAACTGGATGACCTCCTGGATGCCGAACTGGTCGAGGTCCGTGAGCGTGTCTTGCGGGTAAGCGCCGCGCAGGATGGGGTCCAGGAAGATGCGGTTCTGGAGTGAGTCGAATCTGCGGGCCGCATCCAGGTCCACCGGATCTGCGGGATCGCGGGGGATCGAGTTGCTGAGGTTCAGCGTGATGCCCAGGTGCTGTGCCCCGCGCGAGCGGAGTGCGTTGACCGCCAACCCGTGTGCAAGATGCTGATGGTGGATTGCGGCGACTGCAGCGCGGGGCTCCTGCCTGCCCGGGGCATGAACGCCGGCAGCATAACCGAGCAAGGAGGAGCAGAACGGTTCGTTGAACGTGGTCCAGTGCTGCACGCGGTCACCTAGCGCCGAGTAGACGTCGTTGGCATAGTCCACGAACCGGTAGGCGGTGTCCCGGTTGGCCCATCCACCCTTTTCCTCCAGCGCTTGCGGCAGGTCCCAGTGGTACAGGGTCAGCCAGGGAAGTATCCCCGCTTCGAGGAGTTCATCCACCAGCCGGGAGTAGAAGTCGAGTCCTTCGGCGTTCGGTCCACGGTCACCCGGACGGACCCGTGCCCAGCTCGTGGAGAAGCGGTAGGAGCCAAGGCCCAGTTCCTTCATGATTCGGACGTCTTCCGGCATGCGGTCATAGTGCTGAACCGCATGCTTGAGGGTGTCATCGTTGGCAATGGCCCCGGGTACGCGCGCAAAGGCGTCCCAGATGCTGTCCTCCTTGCCGCCCTCGTGGCTGGCTCCTTCGACCTGCGCGGCCGCCGTGGCTGAACCCCAGAGGAATCCTTTCGGCCACGTCCTTGTCAGGTTCCCCGCCGATGTTTCATGGTGTGTTTCGTCAAGCGGCATTAGCCCTTCACTGCTCCTTGCATAATTCCTGAGATGAGTTGTTTTCCGGCGAGCACAAACAGCACCAGCAGGGGGAGCGTTGCCATAACGGCTCCCGCGAGGACTACCGAATAGTCCACGTACCTGCCTGCTTGGAGCTGGCTGAGCGCGGTCTGGAGTGTTGGGTTGCCGGCGTCGAGCACCAGCAGTGGCCAGAGGAAGTCGGTCCACGCTGTCATGAAGGTGAACAAGCCCAGAATCGCCATTGCCGGCCGCGCGGCGGGAACCGCCACATGCCAGAAGGTGGAAATCATGGACGCGCCGTCCATGCGGGCCGATTCGATGAGTTCGTCCGGGATGACATCCACAAGGTACTGGCGCATGAAGAACACGCCGAACGCGGTGACGAGGGTCGGGATCACGACGGCGCCGATCTCACCCGTCCAGCCGAGGGTACGCATCATCATGAACAACGGAATGATGCCCAGCTGTGTGGGGATCGCCATGGTGGCGATTACCGCGACCATCAGGCCGTCCCGTCCCCTGAAGCGAAGCTTCGCGAAGGCGTAGCCTGCCAGTGTTGAGAAGACCACGACCGAGACCGTGATGATGCCGGAAATCAGGACGCTGTTCCCGAGTGCCAGCCAGAAAGGGATGGTGTCGAAGACTTCGCCGACGTTGGTCCAGAAGTTCCCTCCGGGAAAGAGCGGCGGCCAGGTCTGCCCCAGCGCTTCGTTGGAACGGCTGCCGATGATGACGGACCACCAGAGCGGATAGGCGGAGGCGAGGAAGAAGGCAAACAACAATCCATAGGTCAAAAAACCGGGACGGTGCCCATTGCCGAACAACTTCCTCCGAAGAACCGGCGGGCGCGCGCTCCGGTCGCCGGCGGCGGTCCGTGCTCTGTTGTCGATGGCCGTCATTGCCCTCTCCTCGTGGTCGGGTTTCCTGCGGTATCCGTCTGCCCGTCGGATGGTTCCTGCTCCCTCGAAGGGGCGGGCGGCTGGGACCCGATCGCGGGGAGTACGACGGCGGGAGCCGCAGAGCTTTTCCCACGCCAGCCCCCCGGCCGGTGACGGCGCGAACGTCCGTCACCGGTGGTCGCGATGCGCCGCGAGATCAGCCAGTTCACCAAGCCGAAGAGGACGATGATGAGAAACAGGAGCCACGCTATGGTTGCGGCCTTTCCGAAGTTCTGACGTTGGAACGCCATCTCCCACAGGTAGAGCACGGTGGTCTGGAACTGTCGTGCGGTTCCACCCGCTGTCCTGGGGTCGTAGAGCTTCGGTTCGGTGAAGATCTGGAGGCCACCGATGGTGGCGGTGATCACCACGAAAATCATGGTGGGCCGGATGCTCGGAAGTGTGATGTTGAAGAAGCGGCGGAACGGCCCGGCGCCGTCGATCGCGGCGGATTCATAGATGTCCCGCGGCACGGCCTGCATTGCCGCCAGCAGGATCAGGGCGTTGTACCCGGTCCACCGCCAGTTCACCATGGTGGCAATCGCGATGTGACTGGGCAGGGTTTCGTTCAACCACATGACCCGGTCGACGCCGAAGCTTGCGAGGATGTTGTTGATGAGGCCGTACTGTTCGCCGAACATGTTCGTGAAGATCAGCGCCACGGCGACAGGGGTGACGATGTACGGGAGCAGAATGCTCATGCGCCAGAAGGTCTTGGCACGCAGGTTCTGATCCAGAACCGCAGCAATGGCGGTTGCGACGACCAGCTGCGGAATGGTGGAGAGCAGGAAGATGCTCACGGTATTGAAAAGGGAATTCCAGAAGAACCTGTCCTGGAGTACCTCGCCGAAGTTCCGCAGACCCACGAACTCGCCCTGCCCCTTCAACAGGTGCCAGTCGAAAAGAGAAACGACGAACGTGTAGCCAAGGGGGAAGAGCCCCACGAGGCCGAACAGGACGAAGAACGGGGCTATGTAGAGATAGGGTGACGCTTTCACGTCGAGGATGTTCAGTCGCTGACGGAAGGTCGGTGCAGTTTTCCTGGCAGCTGGGTTGCCCGCTGCGGGGCGATTCAGTGTCGTGGTCATGGCGATTCCAGATCCATCAGGGGGCCTCCGGTTGTGCCGGAGGCCCCACAGCCGATGCTGCTAGTTGTTGACCACGAGGTCGTTGAGGAGCTTGACCGCTTCATCCCAGGCTTCATCGGCGGTTCCTGTGCCGGTGTCGAGCATGTTCAGCGCCGGCGCGAAAACGCTCTCCTGGATCACGGAATCGTGCGGGCCCTTGAACTGGGCGACGACGCCTTCGGCACGCGAGGCGAAGATAGCACCGTAGGGAGCGTCGTTGAAGAGCTCGTTCGGCACCGCATCCTCAACGATTTTCTGCTGGGCTTCGAGGGTGCTCGGGAAGTTATTCGCGGCAGCAGACTGCTTGACCTGCTGCTCAGGGGCCGTCAGCCAAGCGGCGAGCTTGGCTGCTTCAGCAGGGTGCTCGGAGCTTTCGGGAACGGAAAGGAACGCTCCGCCCCAATTCGAGGCACCGCCCGGGAAGACATCGGCTACGTCCCAACCACTCTCGGGTCCTCCGCCAGCGGATTCAAGTTGTTCCTTGATGGTGCCGAGCATCCACGCGGGGCAGACATGAACCGCGAACGAGCCATCGACGAAGGCCTTGCCCTTCCCCCAGTCGAACTGCTTCTGGTTGGCCGACAGGCCATCCGCCGTACCGGCAGCGAGGAGATCGAACTTGGCGCGCATCGCCTCGTTGCCTTCGACGTTCAGCTCGCCATCGGTGGTGTAGTAGCCCTCTTCCATCTGGTTCACCATGGAGTTCCAGACGAACGACGACTGGTCGTACCAGGCTTTGCCTGTCGCCTCGTGATACTGGCGGCCCAGGTCGAAGTAGGTCTCCCAGGTAGCGTCGTCGCCGCCGAAGAGTTCGGCGACTTCCTCGCGGTCAGTAGGGAAGCCTGCTTCCTCGAAGAGGTCCTGGTTGAAGCACAGTGCCTGCGGCCCGATGTCGGTGCCGTAGCCGATCACGCGGCCATCGGGGTCGGTGCCCTGCTCGAATTTCCAGTCAACCCAGTTGGCTTTGATGTCCTGTGCACCGTGCTCGTTGAGGTCTACGAACTGGTCCGACACCTCCATGATGGAGCCGAGCCAGCCCTCTTCAACTGCCACGACGTCACTGAGACCGGATCCGGCCGCGAGTTTGGTGAACGCGTCTGTGCGGGCATTGGCACTGCCGTCGATGTTCGTCGCCTCAATGGTCACGCCAGGGTTTGCTTCTTCGTACTCGGCGTACAGATCGTCGTAGCCGAAGTTGCCGAAGGTGGTAACGGTGAGCTCGACGGGGTTCTCGGCGCTGGCCGGTTCGTCGCTGTTACTGCCGCAGCCGGTGGCTACGAGTGCCAGGGTTACGGTGCCGGTGAGGGCGGTGATCATTCTGGTGCGTCGTGAAAGAATCACGGTCACTCCTTTGTGTGCGTGCTTGAGCGGAAGGGGACATGGGAGTTCGCACCGACTGACCTTCGCTCGGGGCGTTGTCAGACCAACGGGGACGGCTTGGTGCGGGAGTTGATAGAGCGCTCCATCAGCAGTTCGATCAATCTACAGATGATCTGCGTCACATGTCAATAGAGCGCTCCATCATCTTTCCAGGGCGCAGTCCGATAGTGCCGGACTCGCTGCATCCCAGGCGGCAGAGGCAGTAGCGCGGCTGTCTACAGGGTCAGGAGCCTCCAGCGAGCTGGACGGTCCCGACGGTGACAACAGCGGCACGGGTGATGTCCGCCGTCGGCCGTACCAGTGAGGATTTTATGCGGGCAGCGGCCTCGGGAAGCCAAATGGGTGTGTCGGCGCTCAGCGGGTGGATCTGAACCTCCACCTCGCGGTGGTTGGTGGCCTCGCCCGGGGTGATGTCAATGTCCCAGGCTGATCCGTTCCAGAAAACGTCCTCTTTCCGGCCCTCAAAGAACGACGACGCCACGTCGCCGACGATCTCCAGCCTCAGCAACGAGCGGACACCCGCCGCCGCTTCCCCCTTGACCGTGATCCGGAACCGCGCGGCGTGGCGACTGAACTGCTCGGGACTCGGCGCCGAAGCGCGGCCCGG
>NZ_JAPSHV010000120.1:6416-7603 GCF_031179385.1 Arthrobacter sp.
GGCGGAATCGTGACGGGGCGATGTGGGAAGCTGACTTGTCCGTCAGCGAGGGTGATCTCGAACTGGGTGCCTGCGTGGGCAGGCAACGGTTCGAAGGGCCGATGGTTGTTGATGAAGACGAACCCGCTTCTGCCGTCGCTGCGCAGAGCCCAGCGCAGGCCGCCGTCGTCGTCGTTGTCTGGAATGGTGGCGTTCATCGCCGCGAGGCGGGATCCGAAAGCGTCCAGGAACGAGTGCTGATTCCGCAGCCGGTGGAAGCTTTCACGGGTTTGGAGGTGCGCCCCGATGGGAGCCGCGAAGTCGTAGTTGAACTCAGGGAGATCGTTCGGGTAGCCGGTAGCGTGCGACTCCTGTAGCGCGTTCCGGGGGTTCGTGCCGCCCACATACATGTAGTAGCCCTGCCAGGTTGACCCGCTTCCCAGCTTGCACAGCGCCACTGCGGCGATATCGCGGGCGGCTGGTGCAGGACGGCGGTGGTAGGCGGTGGCCATACCTCCACCGAGTTCACAGGTGGCAGCAGGGAAATCGGGGTGCTTGGCGCCGACAACACCGGTCCAGTTCTTGCCTGCGAGGTCCTTGCCGATGCCGGGATCGTCCCACTGGTGGGAGAAGGTGAAGTGGGTCTGAAAGCTTTCGTCCCAGCCCTGGTCGGAGTCCACCCAGAAGCCGTCCGAGTATCCACCGTAGAGCGGGAAGACCTCACCGATCGGAATATCGGCACTCCCCCAGGCGGTCGCCGTCCATAGCGGCGCGTGCAGCCCCGCCTCACGCGCGATGTCCTTCAGGGCGAGGATGTGATCCGGCTGGTCGTACAGTTCGTTCTCGAGCTGGATGCCGATCACCGGTCCGTGGCTCCCGCACAGCTCTGCGACCTCCCTGCCGATGAAGCCGAACCAGGTCCGGACGGCCTCCAAATAAGCGGGATCATTCGTGCGCTCGGCATAGTCGGCGTCGACCACCCAGTCGGGATGACCACCGTTGCGGACCTCACCATGACACCAGGGTCCCAGCCGAAGGATGACCTCCAGCCCTGTCTCCGCGCAGAGTGCCACGAAAGCTGCCAGGTCCAGGTTCCCCTCAAAGCTCGGTTCATCCTCGCCTGGCTGGTGATGAATCCAGAAGATGTAGGTCGCTACAACAGTTACGCCTCCGGCCTTCATGAGCTGCAATGCCTCTGCCCACCGCTC
>NZ_JAPSHV010000229.1 GCF_031179385.1 Arthrobacter sp.
TTGAGCCCTCCGGATCGTGCTCATCATCGGCCGGAATATCATGCGCGGCCAGAGTCGCCTCATGGATATCCGCCGTTAGCCGTTCGATCTGCAGGCGGGCCTCGGCAATCTTTTCCTCCAGCAACTGCCGGTACATTCCCTTGTCCGCCGTGGCTGCCGTGGACCCTACATCCAGCGCATCGCTCATGACGCCACCATCCTCTCGGAGTTATGAGAGCATCATAGTCCTCTCCGGCGTCGTTATATCCGTCTGAGGGCCCCTCTGTTATGCGATCGTTCCGCAACCGTCACCTGCCCCCTCCCCTTGACCGTTTCCGGCTCGGTAACGCACGCTGAGGGTGAGGACCCGGCTGCCCCCAGCTGGCCGGGTAGAAACCGCTCGATGACGAGGTGCGGACCGACATGGCAGCGCGAGAGATCCAGACCGAGGTTCTGGTGGTCGGCGCGGGACCGACCGGCCTGATGCTGGCCAACTGGCTGGCCAAGCTCGGCGTGCCCATGGTTGTGGCCGACGGCAAGGCGGAACCGACGCGGGAGTCCCGGGCCCTGGGCCTGCAGGCCAGAAGCATGGAGATCTACGACCAGCTCGGCGTGATCGGGAGGGTGCTCGCCGAGAGCACCGTTGCGCAGAAGCTGGTCTTCGGCTACGAAGGGCGCGAGCTGGGACGGGTTCCCATCGGGCGGTTGGGCCGCGGCGTGACCCCGTATCCCGGCGTCACCTTCTTGGAACAGAGCAGGAACGAGCAGCTCCTGGTGGACAACCTCAAGGCGCTCGGTTCGGAAGTGCTCTGGAAGCACCGGCTGACGGCCCTGGATGTGGACCTGTCCAATCCGCTGGCGGTGACGGCAACGCTGGCGGCTGGGGACGGCGAAGTGCGGGTCCGTGCGAGGTACTGCGTGGGCGCCGACGGCGGTTCCTCCACTGTGCGTTGGGCCCGCGGCATCGCGTTCGAAGGGATCACCAACGCGCACACTTTCTACGTCTCGGATGCGACGGAGGTGCGGGGTCTGGCCCACGATGCCGTCAATATCCGGCCGGGCACCGAGGATTTCCTGCTCGGATTCCCCATGGGCGGAAACTCCGACCTGCGGCTGATCGGCACCGTGCGGAATGCCGACATCGGCGGTGACGAGCTGTCCGAGGACACGGTGCGCAGCCGCCTGCAGAGGATCTACTCCGTCAGCTATGGACCCTCGCGCTGGTATTCCACCTACAAGGTGCACCACCGCACGGCGGCGGTCTTCCGCGACGGACCCGTGTTCCTGGCCGGCGATGCCGCCCACATACACTCCCCCGTTGGCGCCCAGGGCATGAACACCGGGCTGCAGGATGCGCACAACCTTGCCTTCAAACTCGCAGACGTCGTGCAGGGCAGGGCCTCGGATCGCTATCTCGACCGCTACGAGGCTGAACGGCGTCCCGTTGCGCGCCGGCTGATCTCGACCACGGACAGGCTGTTCGGCATCATCACCTCGGCGCACCCGGTGCCCCGGACCCTCCGCAGGCTGGTCCTCCCCGTGCTCGCGCCGGTGGCGACGAACGTCCTGCCCCGGCTCAAGGGGGCTCCGCGCCTGTTCGAGTACGTGTCGCAGGTGCGGATCCACTACTGGATGAGCGATGAAGCCAAGCAAGCCGCCAAGGGCCGGCGCGGCAAGGTGGTCGGACGCCGGCTGCCGTATACCGGGTCAAACTTCGAGACGCTCCGCTCGCTCGCGTGGCA
>NZ_JAPSHV010000121.1 GCF_031179385.1 Arthrobacter sp.
TGGGAAAGGTGCTCACATTGTGCCACGCGGTGTCATGCATCACCATCAGTATTAGAGTTGCCCGCATGCATGATCTTGCCGATGTGACCATCAGGAGCATCTCTGTCAGCGAGATGGACAACAACGTTTACCTCATCACGGGGAAGGCGACCGGAGCGCAAGTCCTCATCGATGCGGCTGACGACGCGCCCGCCATCCACCGTCTGATCGCCGAAGGTGCTGCCGATGCGGAAGTCCCCTCACAACTGGCCCTCGTCGTGACCACCCACTCCCATTGGGATCACGTCCGGGCGCTGAAGGACGTTGTCCGGGCAACGGGCGCGCGCACGGCCGCCGGCGTGGAGGACGTCGGCGATATCGCGGTCCCCACCGATGTACCGCTCAATCACGGCGACGTGGGTGAGTTCGACGGTTTCGAGCTCGAAGCAATTGGGCTGCGCGGACACACGCCGGGGTCCGTCGCATTGGTGTACCGGGACCCCGACGGGCCCGTCCACCTTTTCACCGGCGACTCGCTGTTTCCAGGCGGTGTCGGTAACACCGGTGGGGACCCTCAGCGGTTCGAGTCCCTGTACAGCGACGTAGTGGAGCGGATCTTCAACCGATTCGATGACGACACCATCGTCCATCCCGGCCACGGTAAGCCGACCACTCTCGGGGCGGAACGGCCGTCTTTGGCCGAGTGGCGTTCACGCGGCTGGTGAGCCGTCCCTCCCCTGCTTCGCACCCACGGCGAACACACGCCTGAATGCAAAGAGAGTGCCGCCGTCGGGCTCGGGCGGATACGCCTCGGTAAGCAGGTCGGCGTAGGCGCGCTCGAACTCGGCGGCCTCGTCCTCAGCGAGGGCGGCAAGAACCGGGCGCAGCCCGGTACCTCGCACCCACTGAAGGACCGGATCGGCACCCGAGAGCCGGTGCTGATAGGTCGTCTCCCACACATCTGCTTCAAGACCCGCGTCGTTGAGCAGGCGATGATATTCCTCTGGTGAGCCGACGGCGTCGTCGTGTCTGAGCACAGATCCAAGCTGCTCCCTCCAACGCACGGACTCTGCCAGTCTTCGCATCAGCGAGTGCGAGGGCGCCGAGAAGTTGCCTGGAACCTGAAACGCTATCCAGGCGTGCTCCCCAAGGTCGCGGGCCCAGCGCGCCAGCAGCTCCTGATGCCCAGGCACCCACTGCAGCACAGCATTGGATACCACGACGTCGATGCCCGGCTCCACAGCCCAGTCCCGGACGTCGGCCAGCGAGAAGAGCAGGTTCGGAGGAGCATCCTTGAGCGCCCGTGCGCGGTCAATCATCTCCGGTGATGAATCCAGTCCCACGACCTCGGCATTGGGCCATCTGCGCGCAAGCACAGCAGTAAGCTCTCCGGGCCCGCAACCGAGATCAACCACCCGCCGCGGCGCGGCATGGCCGATCCGGCCCACCAGGTCGAAAAACGGTCGCGACCGGTGGTCGGAGAAGGCGGCATACTGTGAAGGGTCCCAGCGCATGAGGGCAAGCCTAGCCGTCGAGGGTTCAGGCCGACGGGCAGGGCACATCCGGCACAAGCGGATAGGCTGGAACTAAATGACTATCCAGGAACATCTCCCCCAGCCCGGCGAAGCACCCGCTCCCGACGCCGACACCGTCTACACGGCCTTCCATTCCTGGTCCGCCAGCACCGGGATCACTCTGTACCCGGCGCAGGATGAAGCCGTCCTCGAGCTTGTCTCCGGGAACAACGTCATCCTCGCGACCCCCACCGGATCAGGCAAATCACTGGTGGCCGTCGCAGCTCACTTCCATGCGATCGCGGAGGGGCGGCGAAGCTACTACACCGCCCCGATCAAGGCGCTGGTCTCGGAGAAGTTCTTCGCACTGTGCGCGATCTTCGGCGCCGAGAACGTCGGCATGGTCACGGGCGACTCCGCCGTCAACCAGGATGCCCCCATCATCTGCTGTACAGCGGAGATCCTGGCGAACATCGCACTGCGCGAGGGAAGCCGCGCCGATGTCGGCACGGTGGTCATGGATGAGTTCCACTTCTATGCTGATCCGCAGCGCGGTTGGGCCTGGCAGGTCCCCCTGCTGGAGCTGCCGCAGGCACAGTTCCTCCTGATGTCCGCAACCCTCGGCGATGTTGAGCGCTTCGAGAAGGACCTGACCGAGCGAACCTCGCGGGCCACTGTTCTGGTCAGTTCGGGTGATCGACCCATTCCGCTGAACTTCTACTATTCCGAGGAGCCCCTGCAGGAAGCCCTCGAGGAATTGCTCTCCACGCACCAGGCACCGGTCTACGTGGTGCACTTCAGCCAGGCGGACGCCATCGAACGCGCGCAGAACCTGATGAGCATCAATGTGTGCACACGTGAGGAGAAGGACAGGATCGCGGCCCTCATTGCGAACTTCCGGTTCTCCTCCGGCTTCGGCAAGACCCTGAACCGGCTGGTGCGCCACGGTATCGGTGTACATCACGCCGGGATGCTGCCCAAGTACCGGCGGCTTGTTGAGCAGCTTGCACAGGCGGGGCTGCTCAAGGTCATCTGCGGCACGGACACGCTTGGCGTGGGCATCAACGTGCCCATCCGGACCGTCATGCTCACGGCTCTCAGCAAGTACGACGGCGTTCGCACCCGCCTGCTCAACGTGCGGGAGTTCCACCAGATCGCCGGCCGCGCGGGGCGGGCGGGTTACGACACCTCCGGAACGGTGGTGGTGCAGGCGCCCGACCACGTCGTCGAGAATACGAAGGCAATGGCCAAGGCCACAGCAAAATTCGGCGATGACCAGAAGAAGCTCCGCCAGGTGGTGCGTAAAAAGCCTCCCCAGGGGTTTGTTTCCTGGGGTAGGCCCACCTATGACAGGCTCGTCGAGGGCACACCGGAGCCGCTCGGTTCCAGTTTCGCGGTGAGTCACTCGATGCTGCTGAATCTGCTCGAGCGTCCGGGGGACCCGCTGAGGGCGGTGCAGGATCTGCTGCGCGGTAATCATGAACCTCCCGCCCGCCAGTTCATGCACCTTCGCAGGGCAATCAGCATCTATCGCGAACTGGTGACAGCGGGCATCGTGGAGCGGCTCCCCGAGCCCGACGACGAGGGCAGGACCATCCGGCTCAAGGTCCATCTGCAGGCGAACTTCGCGCTCAACCAGCCGCTCTCCCCCTTCGCGCTCGCCAGCCTCGAACTCCTCGACCCCGAGAGCCCGGCCTACGCCCTCGACGTCGTTTCGGTCATCGAGGCCACCCTGGAGAAGCCGCGCCAGGTGCTCAGCGCGCAGGAAAAGAAGGCCCGCGGCGAGGCCGTTGCCGCAATGAAGGCCGACGGCGTTGACTACGACCAGCGGATGGCCAGGCTCGAGGAGATCTCCTATCCGCAACCGCTCGCCGAGCTGTTGTTCCAGGCCTTCGAGACCTACCGCTCGGGTGCTCCCTGGCTGGGGGACTTCGAACTCACGCCCAAGTCGGTAGTCCGCGACATGTACGAGCGGGCCATGAACTTCGGCGAGTACATCGCGTTCTACTCCCTGGCCCGTTCCGAGGGGATTCTCCTCAGGTACCTTGCCGACTGCTTCAAGGCCCTGCGTCAGACCGTCCCCCGTGACGCCCTGCGCGAAGACCTGACCGACATCATCGAGTGGCTCGGGGAGCTGATCCGCCAGGTGGACTCGAGCCTGCTCGATGAGTGGGAACAGTTGGCGGCGGGCGTGTCCGGCCAGGACACAGGGACTGTTGATCTTCCCCCGGAGCCCGATTCCGTTACCTCGAACGAGCGGGCGTTCCGGGTCATGGTGCGCAACGAGATGTTCCAGCGGGTGAAGCTGTTCGCCGCGGAGGACGAGGAAGCACTTGGCCGGCTGGATGAGGCGTCGGGCTGGAACGCAGACCGATGGGCCGAAGCAATGGACGGCTACTTCGACGCTCACGACGACATCGACGACGGTCCTGATGCCCGCGGGCCCGCCCTGCTCATCATCAAGCAGGTTCCCGGACGCTGGGAGGTGCGGCAGATCTTCAAGGACCCGGCCGGCGACCAGGACTGGGGCATTAACGCGGTCATCGACCTCGCGGCGTCAGACGAGGCGGGATTCCCGGTTCTGGCGGTCACTTCCGTGGGCGGTCCCTGAACCGCGTCTAGCGGACCCTGAACCGCGGCCTCCCACACCTCGCTGGCGCTCGGCGCGGGTCCCTCGGCCAGTAGGCTTGGGGATCATGACTCCTATCCGGGAAGCGCGTCGTGATGACGTGCCCATCATCCTGCAATTGATCCACGACCTTGCGGTCTATGAGAAGGAACCTGACGCCGTCCGCAATACGGTGCAGGGCCTTGAGGAAGCGCTGTTCGGACCACATCCCGGCATCTTTGCGCATGTGGCCGAGGACGACGACGGCGTTCAGGGTTTCGCTCTGTGGTTCCTCAACTACTCCACCTGGGAGGGCGTGCACGGCATCTACCTTGAAGATTTGTACGTACGCCCTGAAGCGCGGGGATCGGGTTACGGGAAAGCGCTGCTGCGCACACTCGCCGGAATCGCGTCCGAACGCGGTTATGCACGCGTGGAGTGGTCGGTACTGAACTGGAACGAACCTTCGATCGCCTTTTACCGCAGTCTGGGGGCGCTCCCGCAGGACGAGTGGACCACCTTCAGGCTCACCGGCGATCCGCTTACGAAGTTTGCGGGCAACGGCGCATGACCGCCCGGGCTCATGAAACGGGGTCCACCCGGGTGATGCGAGGCGTGAAGACGACGCCGCACCGTTTCGCCGTTCCACTGGACTACACCGTTCCTGAGGGTGAGCACATCGAGGTTTTCGCTCGAGAGTACAGCTCCACGGATCACGACGACGCGGCGCGGCTCCCGTGGCTGCTCTTCCTTCAGGGCGGGCCCGGCGTGCGCGGCAACCGCACCACCCAGCTCTCCGGCTGGATGAAGGCAGCCGCCCGTGATTTCCGGATCCTGATGCTTGACCAGCGCGGTACCGGGCTCTCCACGCCCGCCGACACCGTGACGCTCCCCCTGCGCGGCACCCCGGCTGAGCAGGCGCGCTACCTTCGCCACTTCCGCGCTGACTCGATCGTTGCGGATGCCGAGTCCATCCGTAACGCCCTGGGTTCGGAACCGTGGACAGTATTCGGGCAAAGCTTCGGCGGATTCTGCACCCTGTCCTATCTTTCCTTCGCTCCGGAGGGGGTGGAACGCGCCTTGATCACAGGCGGACTGGCACCACTCGCCGGACCGCCCGAGCGTGTCTACCGATCAACTTTCAAGCGCGTAGCGAAGCGCAACGCCGAGTACTTCTCCTGGTATCCCGAGGACCGGGCACTGGCCACACGCCTGATGCGCCACCTCGACGCGGTCGAGGAGTTCCTGCCTAGCGGCGAACGGCTTACCGCGCACCGATTCCAGATGGTCGGGTCCTTCCTCGGCGGAAACGCGCGGGTGGACGCACTTCACTACCTGCTGGAGGACGCTTTCGTCCCGGCCCCCGGCGGGGAACGTCTCTCGTCCAGTTTCCTGGATCAGGTGCAGTCCGTCGTGAGCCGTCGATCGAACCCGCTGTACGCGCTCCTTCACGAGTCCATCTACTGCCAGGGTGAAGCCTCGAGGTGGGCGGCATGGCGGGTGTTGAAAGAGTTCCCCGACTTCGCGCCCGATGCAACGGATCCGCTGCTCACCGGTGAAATGATCTATCCCTGGTACTTCGATGAGGACCCCGCACTGATTCCGCTCAAGGAAACGGCTGAACTCATCGCAGCGGCAGACGACTGGGGGCCGCTGTACGATCCGGCCCGGCTTGCGCGCAACGATGTGCCCGTCGCAGCTGCCGTTTACAGCGATGACATCTACGTGGACCGGGACCTGTCCCTTGAGACGGCAGCGGCGGTCCGTGGCCTCCAGGTGTGGGAAACCTCGGACTTTCATCATGACGGAATCAACGACGACGGCGACGCCATCTTCTCGCGTCTGCTCGCCATGACCCGCCGCGGCTAGGGAACCTCGGCAACGTAGAAGGCGCCGACCCTGCACTGCAGGATCGGCGCCTTATGTATCAGCTCTCAGGCGTGGTTCAGTGTTCCGGACCGCCCGTGCGGGCCTTTTCGGCGTCCGCAGCGAGTTCGGCATCGAGCTTGGCGCGCTTCCCGGCAGGGCTCAGCAGGCTCGCTACGACAGCTATCACGATGGTGGCGACGATGAAGCCCAGCGAAGCGAACGTCGGGATTACCGGGGCCCATTCAATATGCTGGCCGCCGTTGATGAACGGCAGTTCGTTCTCGTGCATGGCGTGCAGGATCAGTTTCACACCGATGAAGGCGAGGATGATCGAGAGCGCGTGCTTGAGGAACACCAGTCGGGTCATGAGACCGCCCAGGAGGAAGTACAGCTGGCGCAGGCCCATCAGCGCGAACAGGTTCGCGGTGAACACGATGAACGCACTTTCGGTCAGGCCGAAGATCGCGGGAATGGAGTCCACAGCGAACAGCAGGTCGGTGAGGCCGATCGTGACGAAGACGATGAGCATCGGTGTGAAGACCTTCTTGCCGTTGACCACGGTGCGGACCTTGCCGCCGTCGTACTTGTCGGTCATAGGCAGCACAGTGCGCAGCTTGGCAATGAGCTTGTTTTCCTTCTCCTCTTCCTCTTCACCGGAGTCTTTCGCCTGGTGGTAAGCGGTCCACAGGAGGAATGCGCCGAAGATGTAGAAGATCCAGGAGAAGTTGCTGATCAGCGCCGCACCCAAAAGGATGAAGATTCCGCGCAGTATCAGGGCGATGATAATGCCCACCATCAGCACTTCCTGCTGGTACTTCCGCGGCACGGAGAACCTGGCCATGATGATGATGAACACGAACAGGTTATCGATGCTCAGGCTGTACTCCGTCACCCAGCCGGCGACGAACTGCCCGCCGAATTCGGGGCCTGTTATAGCGAACATGAGTACGGCAAAGATCAGGGCGAGTCCCACGTAGAAGGAGACCCATAAGCCGGCTTCCTTCATCGAAGGCTCGTGGGGCCGCTTCACGACAAGCAGGAGGTCGAACAGGAGGATAATTCCCAGAACGACAAATGTGCCTATTTCAAAGGCAAGGGGCAGTTCAAGCACTAGGGACCCTTTCGAAGGTACAACGGGATTCGCAAGTCTCTCCGTCGCATTCGTTGTGCGACCGCTACGCCCGGCAGACCGTCGTCGGCCTGCGTGTTGACGTTCGTAGCGCGAAAGGATACTCCCCTACGTTCGTCCCATGGTACCCGCGGCCGGTCGGGATCGGGAAACAAGACGCAAGTCAAGTACGGAGCTGCGCCAACCCGGCGACATGTTGCACGATGTCGGGCTCGGTCCAGTAGTCGCTGTGACCTCGGACCAGGCCGTCGGGCCGCGGATCTGGAAGTTCGCTGTTTGCGATCCCCGGGATGGGGAACCCGATGGGATCTGTTGCCCGCCAGTAATTGCGCCAGCTT
>NZ_JAPSHV010000122.1:0-1881 GCF_031179385.1 Arthrobacter sp.
GCGCGCCGCAGCTTCAGGCCCGCCGACCAGCCCATCGACACATGGTCCTCCTGCATGGCGGAGGACGGGATGGAATCGACGGAGGCCGGCACTGCTAGCCGCTTCAGCTCGGAGACGATGCCCGCCTGCGTGTACTGGGCGATCATGTGCCCGGAATCGACGCCGGGATCATGGGCGAGGAAAGGATTGAGGCCGTGGTTGCGGCTCTTGTCCAGGAAGCGGTCGGTGCGGCGTTCGCTCATGGAAGCCAGGTCCGCGACGGCGATCGCCAGGAAATCGAGCGCGTAGCCGATCGGAGCGCCGTGGAAGTTGCCGTTCGACTCCACCCTGCCGTCTGGGGTAACTACAGGGTTGTCGATGGCCGATCCGAGTTCGATCGCGGCGACTGTTTCGACGTGCGCCAGGGTAGCCCGCACAGCACCGTGCACCTGAGGAGCGCACCGCAGCGAGTAGGCATCCTGGACGCGGGTGAACCTGTGTGCTTTGCGTTCCTCGGAGGCATGTTCGCCGATCAACCGTGATCCGGCCAGGACCCGGCGAATGTTCGCGGCGGAGGCCACCTGCCCGGGGTGCGGCCGGAGCTGATGAAGGTCCTCGGCGAAGACGCTGTCGGTGCCCAGCAGTCCCTCGACGCTCATCGCGGCGGCGAGGTCGGCGGTGCGCAGCAGCCGGTGAAGATCGGCGGAAGCGAGCACGAGCATGCCGAGCATTCCGTCGGTGCCGTTGATGAGGGCGAGACCCTCTTTTTCCCGCAGCTCAACCGGGGCGATGCCGGCTGCAGCGAGCGCTTCAGCGGCGGGCAGCAGCGCGCCGTCGTCGTTCCTTACCTCACCTTCACCCATCAGGGCCAGCGCCACGTGCGAGAGCGGGGCGAGGTCACCGGAGCAACCGAGCGAGCCGTACTCACCGATGACCGGAGTGATGCCGGCGTTGAGCATGTCCGCGTAGGTCTGAGCGACGATGGGCCGAACTCCTGTTCGCCCCGTGGCCATGGTGGAGAGGCGGCCGAGCATCAGACCGCGCACTACTTCCCGGTCGACCTCCGCACCCGACGACGCCGCGTGGCTGCGGATGAGGCTGCGCTGCAGGTGCGTTCGTTCCTGTACGGGGATGTGCTTGGTGGCCAGGGCGCCGAAACCTGTGGACACGCCGTAGTGCGGCGTCGGGTCATCGATGAGGGCATCGATCACCGCTCGGCTCGCCTTCATCGCGGCCAGCGAGTCCTCGCTGAGCTCCACCCGGGCGCCGTGCCGCGCGACTGCGACCACCTCCGCAGGGGCGAGTGCTCCCAAACCGATACTGACGATTGTGCCGTGCCGCATGCTGTCCTCTTCCCGTCCTGCGAGCCACGCTCTTGCCAACAGATGAAATGAGCGTTTCAATAAGTGAAATACAAATTGGCCTCGAACGCAAGGAAGAAACTGTGGCGGATACCTCTACCCGCACCGTCGAGCGCGCACTGCTGCTCCTCGGCACGGTGTGCGACCGGGGATCGGTGACGCTGGCTGACGCCGCCCGCGACGCCGGACTCTCCGCCTCTACTGCGCTGCGGCTGCTGCGCACCCTGGAGGGCACCGGCTTCGTCCGCCGGGACGACGACGGCTACCGGCCCGGCATGCGCGTGGTGCAGCTCGGCGCCCAGGCCCTCTCGCACGAATCGCTCGTGTCTCTCGCGGAAAGCGCACTCGAACGACTTGTCGACTCCACGGGTGAGTCCGCCTACCTGAACGTTCCGTCCCACGACGGCCACGGCATCTACCTTTCTGTCCGTGAAGGCACCCATTCTGTCCGCCACACCAGCTGGGTTGGCCGGAGTATTCCGCTGACCGGCACGGCGGCTGGAGCGGTCCTCGGTGGAGAGACACCCTCTGACGGGTACGT
>NZ_JAPSHV010000122.1:1981-7392 GCF_031179385.1 Arthrobacter sp.
CTCACACTGACGGCGGGATGCGGGGGAATGGGCGGGGCCCAGCCGCTGGCGGTCACCCTCAACGGAGGCGCGGTCCTGATTATCGACGTCGACGAGACCCGCCTGCGCCGGCGTGCCGCGAAGCGCTACCTCGACGTCGTCGCTTCCGACCTTGAGGATGGGTTGGCCCAGGTTCTCGAAGCGAAGCGGGAGAAGCGCGCCCTGTCAGTAGGCGTCGTCGGGAATGCCGCAGAGATTGTGCCGGCACTGCTGGAAAGGCAGCGGAACGGTGAGTTCAGCATCGACATCGTCACGGACCAGACGTCCGCCCACGATCCGCTGAGCTACCTGCCCGAGGGCATGGGCGTCGACGAGTGGGAGCGGGAGGCCTCCAGCGATCCGGATGGTTTCACCAAGAAGGCCCAGACGTCGATGGCACGGCACGTCGAAGCGATGGTCGGTTTCCAGGACGCCGGCGCCACCGTCTTCGATTACGGCAACTCCATCCGGGACGAGGCCCGCAAGGGCGGTTACGAGCGCGCGTTCGCATTCCCCGGCTTCGTTCCGGCGTACATCCGGCCGCTCTTCTGTGAGGGCCTTGGACCTTTCCGCTGGGTTGCGCTGTCAGGTGACCCGGCGGACATCGCGGTGACGGATGCTGCTCTGAAGGAACTGTTCCCCGAGAACGCGCACCTGCACCGGTGGCTCGACGCGGCCGGTGACCTGGTGGAGTTCGAAGGCCTGCCGGCGCGCATCTGCTGGCTGGGCTACGGTGACCGCGCCAAGGCGGGCCTGCTCTTCAACCGGCTCGTCGCCGAGGGCAAGGTGTCAGCGCCCATCGTCATCGGCCGTGACCACCTCGACTCGGGCTCCGTCGCCTCGCCGTACCGCGAGACCGAAGCGATGGCGGACGGCTCCGATGCCATCGCCGACTGGCCGCTGCTGAACGCCATGCTCAACACCGCCTCTGGCGCCAC
Organism: Arthrobacter sp.; assembly: GCF_031179385.1. GTDB lineage: Bacteria > Actinomycetota > Actinomycetes > Actinomycetales > Micrococcaceae > Arthrobacter_D. The sequence goes on from NZ_JAPSHV010000122.1 coordinate 2,938, forward strand.
CTGGGTCTCCATTCACCACGGCGGCGGCGTCGGCATCGGGCGTTCGATTCACGCCGGGCAGGTGTCTGTCGCCGATGGAACGGCCCTGGCCGCCGAGAAGCTGGAGCGGCTCCTCACGAATGACCCGGGGACCGGCGTCATCCGCCACGTCGACGCCGGCTACGAACGTGCACAGGAGGTGGCCCATGAGCGCGGAGTCCGCATTCCCATGGAGCGCTGACTGCGCAGGAGGACGCAGCTCAGGCGTTCTGCCAGAGTCCCATGATGTTGCCTTCCGGGTCGCGGAAATAGGCGGCGAATCCCATCTCGCCGACCGCCAACTTCTCGCCGACCGGGGATCCTCCGAGCGAGGTGACTTTCGCGAGGGCGTCTTCGATATTCTCGACGTCGATGGTGATGATCGGTCCGGCGAGTTCACCGCCGTCGCGCCTGAACATGCCGCCGTTGATGTACCCGGGCTCAGTGGGCCCCTGGTCTCCGGCAGGGCCGGTGACCGCAGCGGTGTACTCGAACTCGGGCATCTGCGGCGTGTCCCAGCCGAATGCCTCGCGGTAGAACGTCCGGGCGCGATCGCCGTCGTCGAACGGGATCTCGAAATGCACAACACGTCCGCTCACAATGAACTCCTCCGGATTGATTGGGATAGCAGTGTGCTGGTGAGTCTAGGCCCGATATCCGGCACTGCACAGGGGTACAACACGTCTTCCGGAAGAACGTCCGCACACGGGAAGGGAAACCATTGGACAGCGTAAGCAACCTGCTGGGAGCAATCGAGGATGTCGGGCGGGACGCGACCCGCGGCGGGTACTCCCGGCCGGTCTTCTCCAACGCGGAGCTGGACCTGAGGTCGTGGTTCGAGCAGGAGGCAACCCGGCGCGGCCTCGAGGTCGAGACCGACCGCAACGGCATCCTCTGGGCCTGGTGGGACACCGGCTCGGAGCGCAGCGACAGCTCTCGGGACGGCGCACTCGTCACCGGCAGCCACCTGGACTCCGTTCCCGGCGGCGGCGCGTTTGACGGGCCCCTCGGGGTCGCTTCGGCACTCGCCGCCGTCGACGTCCTGAAGCAGCGGGGCGTGCAACCGCAGCGGGCGCTGGCCGTCACGGTGTTTCCGGAAGAGGAAGGCTCCCGTTTCGGAGTTGCCTGTCTCGGATCGAGGCTGCTGACGGGCGGGATCGATCCGGATGCGGCACGGAACCTCAGGGACCCCGATGGCGTGAGCTTCGCAGAGGCTGCACGAGCCAACGGGCTGGACCCTGCTCATCTCGGCAAGGACGACGACGCACTCCGACGGATCGGCGACTTCGTGGAGCTTCACGTCGAGCAGGGCCGCGGGTTGATCGACCTCGATTCGCCCTTCGCAATCGGCACATCGGTCATCGGCCACGGGCGGTGGAAGCTGTCCATCACCGGGCAGGGTAACCACGCCGGCACCACACTCATGGCCGACCGCGCCGACCCGATGGTCGCTGCTGCCCAGGTCATCCTTGCGATCCGGAAGACCGCCGCGGCAACGCCCGAGGCCCGCGCCACCGTTGGCAGGGTCCAGCCCATTCCGGGCGGCACGAACGTGATCGCGTCACGGGTGGACCTCTGGATCGACGTCCGCCACCCGGACGACGCCGTTACCGCCTCACTGGTCGAGTCCATTCACGGCCAGGCACAGAAGGCCGCCGCATTCGAAGGATGCGCTGCGGCGCTGACCCGCGAGTCGGTAAGCGGCACGGTGAATTTCGACGGCGAACTTCAGCGCCAGCTGCAGCTGGCCATCCCCGGTGCTCCAGGCCTTCCCACCGGAGCAGGGCACGACGCCGGCATCCTTGCCGCACACGTGCCCTCCGCCATGCTGTACGTACGCAATCCGACCGGTATCAGCCACTCACCCGAGGAACACGTCGAGGACGACGACGCCGACGCCGGCGCGGTTGCACTCGCCGACGTGCTGGAGCGGCTGCTGTGAAAACGCTGTGGTGTGAACGGGCCTGGCTGGAGCCCGGAGAGATCATGGCCGGCGTCCGGGTGGAGGTTGGTGACGACGGCGTGGTCCGACGGATGACCCGCGGCAGCGAGTGCTCCCCTGAGGACCTTCGGCTGGATGGCGTCGTGTTCCCCGCAGCGGCCAATGCACATTCGCACGCGTTCCACCGGGTCCTCCGGGGCCGCACACACGCCGGCTCCGGCACCTTCTGGACCTGGCGCGAGGCAATGTATGGGGCAGCGGGTCTCCTCACCCCGCAGCTGTACGAGGAACTTGCCACCGCTGTCTACACCGAGATGGTTGGGGCCGGCTGGACCAGCGTGGCCGAGTTCCATTACCTGCACCACCGTGCGGACGGTACCCCGTATGGCTCAGCTGACGACCGCGGCCCGCACGCCATGGAGTTCGCACTGGCGCGCGCTGCGGTTGCCGCCGGGATTCGCCTCACACTCCTTGACACCTGCTACCTCTCGTCGGGGTTCGGCGCTTCGGTGCTGCCTGAACAGACACGTTTCACCGATGGAAGCGCCCGGTCCTGGCTCACCCGGTGGAAGTCCCTGCGCGACGCGATGGCTGAGCAGTACAGCACCGCTCAGGTCACGGTCGGCGCGGCGATCCACTCCGTACGCGCGGTCGATGAACCGGCCCTGGCGTTCATCGCGCAAAACCTTCCCGCTGACGTGCCGCTCCACATCCACCTCTCCGAACAGCCCGCGGAGAACCGCGACTGCATTGACGCGACAGGATTCACGCCTGCCGGGCTGCTGGCCCGCCACAACCTCCTGTCCGAACGGCTGACGGCGGTGCACGCCACCCACCTGAGCGAGGAAGACGTCAAACTTCTCGGAACGGCGGGGGTCACCATCGCCATGTGCCCCACCACGGAAGCGGATCTCGCCGACGGGATAGGCCCTGCCACCGCTCTCCGTGATGCCGGCGCAGTGGTGGCGCTGGGCACTGACCAGCACGCCGTCGTCGACCCCTGGCTTGAGATGAGGGCGCTGGAACACGGCGAACGGCTGGCCAGCGGACAACGGGGACGTTTCTCACCCGCAGAACTGGTGCGTGCTGCCACTGCCGGTGGTTCCAGGGCACTCGGGCGCAGCGCTGCGGGGCTTCAACCTGGTCAAGTGTGTGACCTGATGGTCCTTGACCCGCGGTCGACCCGCACAGCGGGCTCTTCCGCGGACCAGTTGGCGCTGACGGCAACAGCGCAGGACGTGCTCGCCGTCGTCGTCGGTGGGGAAGTGCTTGCTCGCAACGGCAGCCATGTCCGGTTGGGAGAGCCGGCGGTCCTCCTCTCCGCCGCCATCTCCCGGCTTGATGCCGCGGTGGACCTTGATGCAGCAGTGAACCCTGATGCAGCAGTGAACCCTGATGTATCGGCGATCTCAGAGAAGGCACGCCCATGACAGCAAAGACAACGGTTCTCACGAACATCGGCGAGCTCATGACACAGGACGCAGAGCACCGGGTACTGAAGGACGCCGCCGTCGTGCTCGAGGGGGAGCAGATCGTGTGGATCGGCGCGACGCGCGACGCACCGGCCGCTGACCACCACTACGATGCCGCGGGCCGTGCCTGCCTTCCGGGTTGGGTGGACAGCCACACCCACCTCGTGTTTGCCGGGGACCGGACGGCCGAATTCGAAGCGCGGATGGCCGGACAGTCCTACGCAGCCGGAGGCATTTCCGTCACGGTGGACGCCACCCGCAACGCTCCTGACGAAGAGTTGAGCGCCCTGCTGGTTTCGCGAGCCGCGGAAGCTATGGCGGGAGGCACCACCTACCTTGAGACAAAGACGGGGTACGGGCTCGACGTCGATGAGGAAGCGCGCAGCGCACGGCTCGCGGCCGCTGTGGCCGACGAGGTGACGTTCCTCGGCGCACACCTTATCCCGCAAGGGTGGAACGCGGACGATTACGTGCGGGCCGTCACCGGACCGATGCTCAGCGCGGTCCGCCCCTACGTCCGGTGGGCCGACGTCTTCTGCGAGACCGGTGCCTTCACCCCTGACCAGAGCCGGCAAGTGCTCCGGGCGTGCCGGGAGGCGGGGTTGGGCCTGCGCGTTCACGGCAACCAGCTGGGACCGGGGGAGGGCGTGCAGCTCGCGGTGGAGGAGCGGGCGGCGAGCGTGGACCATGTGAACTACCTGTCGTCGTCGGACCTTGACGCGCTCGCCGGCTCATGGTCGGACTGGGAGGGCGGATCCGGCACCCGGGGGACCGTTGCCACCTGCCTGCCTGCCTGCGATCTGTCCACCAGGCAACCCCTCGCGCCCGCCCGCAAATTGCTGGACGCGGGAATCCCGATTGCGCTCGCTTCCAACTGCAACCCGGGCACGTCCTACACCACGTCCATGGCGTTCTGCGTGGCGACGGCGGTGCTGCAGATGGGTCTGACGGTCCACGAGGCTGTGCGGGCGGCAACCTACGGCGGTGCCCTCGCCCTCCGTCGGGAACGCTCAGCCGACGACG
>NZ_JAPSHV010000032.1 GCF_031179385.1 Arthrobacter sp.
TCCGACAACCGGTTGGTGGACGGCACCTGCGCTGACAACCCGAGCGCCTGGGGCTGCAAGTAGCCGGCTACTTGTCCTTCTTCGCCCGACTGGGCTGAACCCTTGGCGGCTCCCCCGGCATCTTCGGGTAGTCGGGCGGGAACGGCAACTCGCCGAGCCCCGAATCCAGGTCGCGCTGCCACCAATCCAACAGCATGTCGATCGTGCCGGGTTTCTCATGGAAGGATGCCCACGGGTCGCCGACTGTCCTCAGCCTCTCGGGCACCGTCAGGATCGTGAAGTCCTTCGGATGCACCCTCTCCAGCTCGTCCCAGGTGATGGGGCAGGACACCGGTGCATGCGCCAAAGCCCTCGGACTATACGCACCCGCTATAGTCCGGTCCCGGTTCGCCTGGTTGAAGTCAACGAATACCCGCTCCCCACGCTCCTCCTTCCACCAGGACGTGGTGACCTTGTCGGGCATCCGACGTTCCAGCTCACGCGCGGCAGCAATAACAGCATGCCGCACGTCGAGGAATTCGCGTACAGGCTCAATGGGAGCGTAGACGTGGATCCCTCGGTTTCCGGAGGTTTTCAGGAACGCGGTAAGGCCCGCTTCTTCGAGCACCTTCCGCAACTCGATCGCTGCGGGCACGGCGTCGTCGAAATCCGTTCCGGGCTGCGGATCCAGATCGATGCGCAGTTGATCCGGATTGTCCGAATTGTCAGCTCTTGATGGCCACGGGTGAAACACGACCGTATTCATCTGGGCCGCCCAGACCGCCGCAGCTGGCTCATCGATGACCAACTGCGGGTGGGACCGCGCACTTGGGTATTCGACCTTCACCGACCGGATGTAGTCCGGCGCACCCTTAGGCGGGTTCTTCGAGAAGAACTGTTCGCCGTCGATGTTGTCACCAAAACGCTGAAGGGCCAGCGGGCGGTCCCCGTTCGCGGCGATGAACGCATCGCCCACGTCTATCAGGTACTGCGCCAAGTCGAGCTTCGTCAGGCCTAGCGCGGGCCACATGACGCGGCTGGGACTGGAAATTCGCACTTCACGCGTGCCGTGCGGACCTTCAACAGATAGGACTGTCGCCTCGGATGCCATGGGTCCAACATACTCCGGAAGGCTGCGTGCACGGCCGGCGCGGCACGCCGTCGTCGTTCGTCACGCTGGGAGGATTACACCGATGGGTTCACGCTTCTCGGCCTGGAACCTGTCCTCCGTCCGGCCTGCCGCCCAGTAGCCGGAAAGCGACAACTGTTCCTTAAGGAGTCCGCGCTCTTTCAGGAAGACATCCCGCAGGGCTTTCATCGACTCGCGTTCCCCGTGCGCGAAAACCTGCACTCGTCCAGCGGGCCACGGGTATGCGGACACTGCGTTGGCGAGCAGGAACTTCGTCGCATCGTCCCGCGCGTCCCGGCGTACCCACACGACCTCCACCCCGCGCGGTGTGACCAGCTCGATCATGTCCTCAGAGCTGCCGCATTCCAGAAAGACGACGCCGGCCGCGTCCTCCGGTAGCGCCTCGAGGGTCGCTGCTATCGCCGGCGTCGCCGACTCATCCCCCACAAGCAGGTGCCAGTCGGCTGTAGTGTCCGGATCGTAGGCTCCGCCGGGCCCCATCAACGCGATCTGATCTCCCGGCTTCGCCCTTGCTGCCCAGGGACCGGCAAGACCCTCATCGCCATGAACTACGAAGTCGACGTCAATGGTCCGATCCGCGGGGTTGATGCGACGAACGGTGTAGGTGCGGGTGACCGGAACATCCTCGGGCGGAAGCTGCTCCCGGAGGCCGGCGAGATCGTACGGCGGTGTAAGACCCAGCTCCGGCTTAGCGAACAACAGCTTCACGTAGCTGTCCGTCACATCCTTCGGCTGAAATTCGTCAAAGGCCGGTCCGCCCAGCGTCACCCGGACCATATGCGGTGTCACCCACGCGGTGGCGAGGACATCGAAGACAAGTTGCGGGCGCGGCGGCCGGCTGGGACGAGGGGGCGTATCCATACATCCAATTTCTCACGAGCTGCCCTCTTTCGAGGAAACCATGTGATGTGCTGACGCTTGCCACATCAATATCTGCGTGATCATATATATGACATGTCTCTTATGCACTCGATTCTCGGTCTGTTGGACGTGCGACCGATGACCGGCTATGACCTCAAAAAGGCCTTCGACGGCTCAGTCGGGCATTTCTGGAACGCTGACCAGGCGCAGATCTACCGGACGCTATCGAAGCTGAGTTCCGACGGGCTCGTTCACGTCAGTGTTGTTGCACAGGAGGGTCGCCCCGATCGAAAGGAGCACCGGCTCACCCAGGCCGGGCGCGAGGAGCTTTCCCGGTGGTTACGCTCCCCCATCCCCGAGGAACCCTCGCGTGAACCGTTCCTTGCGCGAATCTTCTTCGCAGGGAGTGAGCAGGACCCTGAGCTGATCCGCGCACTCATCGGCGCGCGGCGCACGGCAGCACACCAACAGTTGCAGTCACTGACCGCAGTCGAAACATCCCGCGCATCGCTAGCGGATCGATTGCGCGCTGCCACCCTCAACAACGGCATACAGCACATCAAGACCGAGCTCTCATGGCTTGATGAATTGGAGGAGGCACTCTGATGCACGTCGCTGAATACGCCCGGGATTCAGAAGAGAGTGTCCTGTTCCTCCACGGCGGGAACGTGGCGGGCTGGATGTGGCATGAACAAGCGCTCGCACTTCCGCAGCACCACAGTCTTGTGCCGGATCTTCCGGGTTTCGGTGCCTCAAACCTTCTGCCCTGGACAACGCTCGAGGAGGTTGTGGATGCCCTGGCTGAAGTCGTCACCGAACGAGCACATGGCGGTCGGGCACACGTCGTCGGGTTGTCCTTGGGCGGTGTTCTCGGCGTTCTGTTCACGGCACGGTATCCGGAGCTGGCGAAAAGTACTTTCGTCAGCGGTGCCGCCATCAATGGTGTCAAGGGCATCACGCGAGCCTTGGGCCTGGGGCAGGTTCGGCTGTGGGGGTCACCGCTCTACTGGAACGGCCTTGCCAGGGCCTTTCGACTGCCCGGGGACTCAGTGGCACAGTTCGTCGTCACCGGCACAGGCATAGACCGTTCGTCAGCTCTGCGCATGATGACCCAGGTCTACGACGGCCTATCTGACACCGACATCGCAGGACTCAGCAGGGCCAGCTTCCCTATCCTCGCCGTTGCCGGCGAACGTGAGCCCAAACTCGTCAGGGACTCCCTCACCCGCATCACCGACTGCGCACCAGGCGCAGCTGCCCGTCTGGCACCCCGCATGCATCATGTCTGGAGCGCTGAGGACCCGGAGCTCTTCCACCGGGTGCTGCTTCATTGGCTTACCCGCGCTGAGGCATCCCAGGAGCTTCTGCCCCTGGCACTGGAGTCTCCTGCCCCCACGCCGTAGTTCCCAACTCCTGAAACGACAAAACGCTTGGTGGAACCATTGGTTCCGCCAAGCGTTATCTGTCGGGATGACAGGATTTGAACCTGCGACCCCTTGACCCCCAGTCAAGTGCGCTACCAAGCTGCGCCACATCCCGATCGGCGCGGACATCCGTCCGAACCACCTGAAGAATCCTATCCTATCGTTGCCCCGACAGACGAACCGACGCTCCCCGGATAGGTCCTCAGACGTCTACTTCTTACGGCCGCGCTTCTCGCGAACGCGCATGCTGACCTCAATGGGTGTTCCTTCAAACCCGAACGTCTCCCGCAGACGGCGGGTGATGAACCGGCGGTACCCCGGATCGAGGAACCCCGTGGTGAAGAGAACAAAGCGCGGGGGACGGGAGGAAGCCTGTGTGCCGAAGAGGATGCGAGGCTGCTTACCTCCGCGTACCGGGTGGGGATGCGCGGCAACGAGTTCTCCGAGGAAGGCGTTCAGCTTGCCCGTCGGAATGCGCTTGTCCCAAGACTCCAGCGCACGGTCAAGAGCGGGCACCAGACGGTCCTTGTGCCAGCCGGTCTTCGCCGAGATGTTCACGCGGGGTGCCCACTCGACGTGCGCCAGGTCCTGCTCGATTTCCCGTTCCAGGTAACGACGGCGTTCGTCGTCGAGCAGGTCCCACTTGTTGAAAGCGAGAACCAGCGCGCGACCGGATTCAATCGCGAGGTTCAGAATGCGCACATCCTGCTCGCTCAGCACCTCGTCAACAGCAAGGAGGACGACGGCGACCTCCGCCTTCTCCAGCGCGGACTGGGTCCGCAGCGAAGCGTAGAAGTCCGCGCCCTGCTGCATGTGCACGCGACGGCGGATGCCGGCCGTGTCGACGAAGCGCCACACCCGTCCACCGAGCTCGATCATCTCGTCGACGGGGTCGCGGGTGGTGCCGGCCAGCGGGTCGACGACGACACGCTCGGACCCAGCCAGCTTGTTCAGCAGCGACGACTTGCCGACGTTCGGGCGGCCAATCAGCGCGACGCGGCGCGGACCGCCTGAGCGCTCCAGCCCGCCGTGCTCAGAGAACTCGGGCATGATCTCAACGGCTTTGTCCAGCATGTCCGCCGTACCGCGGCCGTGCAGTGCCGAGACCGGCATCGGCTCACCGAGACCAAGTGCCCACAGCGCAGCGGCGTCTGCTTCGTTCTGGATGTCGTCGACCTTGTTCGCCACAAGGATCACGGGCTTCTTCTTGCGCCGCAGCATCCGCACCACGGCTTCATCGGTAGCTGTCGCGCCAACAGTTGCGTCCACGACCAGCAGCACAGCATCCGCCAGATCGACGGCGGCCTCGGCCTGGTCGGCAACGCGCGCATGGATGCCGCGGGCGTCGTGCTCCCAACCACCGGTGTCGACAAGCGTGAAGTTGGTGCCGTTCCAGGTTGCCGAGTACATGACGCGGTCACGGGTGACGCCCGGGGTATCCTCTACGACAGCCTCGCGACGCCCCAGGATGCGGTTCACCAGCGTGGACTTGCCCACGTTCGGCCGACCGACGATTGCGAGGACCGGATCGAGCCGGACCGGGGCGTCGTCGTCGTAATCTCCCAACTCCTGCGCCAGGAGGGCGGCGTCCTCCTCGTCCAGTTCATAGTCCTCCAGACCGGCGCGCAGCGACGCTGCGCGGCGCTCAGCCTCAGCGTCATCCAGGGCATGGATGTGCTCGGCTACGGAGTCTTCGCCCGTGGGCTCGTACTCTTCCTCAAGTCCGGTCTGGTTTTCGCTCATATTCGCGATCCTTCGTTTTATTGGTGGGCGACGGTGCGAACTACGTCGAGCACCGCCGTCACTGTCTGCTCGAAATCCAGGTCCGACGAGTCAACGGTTACTACGCCGTTGGCGGCCTGCTGAAAATTGACCACGGACGAGTCCTTGGCATCGCGTGCCAGGACCTGCTGCTTGAGCTGCTCCGCAGTCTGGCTACCGCCGAGCTGGTCCCCGCGCCGCCGCAGCCGTGCTTCCTCGCTTGCGGTCAGGAGGATGCGCACCTCGGCGTCGGGCGCGACGACGGTGGTGATGTCCCTGCCCTCGGCCACAATGCGGTGGTGCGAGTCAGAGATGATCTGCCGCTGCCGGCGGATGAGCTCGCTTCGGGCTCCAAGGGTTGTGGCGACCGCGCTGACGGCCTGCGTGACACGCGGTTCCCGGATTGCGTCGGTGACGTCAATCCCGCTGATCAGCACCGATTCGGTGTCCGGGCGGGTGCTGATGGACAGGTCCAGCTCGCGCGAGGCACGCTCCACTGCACCGGCGTCGGACAGGTCCACGCCCTTCTCGAGGCAATGCAGGGTCACCGCGCGGTACATGGCTCCGGTGTCCAGGTACGCCGCATGAAGCTGGCGGGCAGTCTCCCGACTGACGCTGGACTTACCCGAACCGGACGGCCCGTCGATGGCCACGACCAGGGACTTCCCCAGTCGGAAGTGGGCGAGAGATGCGGTCACTGAACTACCTTCCATCCGCGGTTGGTGAGGAACTCAGTCAGCTCGTGCCGCTTGCCGGGCAGCACGGATATCTCAGCCAACCCCACCTGCCGCTCGGGCGAATGTTCCAGCCTCAGGTCCTCAAGGTTGATGCCGGTGTCCCCGATCTCGGTGAGCAGCCGGGCAATCTGCCCCGGAATGTCATCCACCAGCACGGTGAGCCTGGCGAACGCTTCCGGCGGCGTGCCGTGCTTCCCGGGGATGCGCGCCTGCCCGATGTTGCCCTCGGCCATCAGCTGCGCCATGTCCAGCCGTGCGCCGTCACCCAGCGGGTTCTCAAGAGTGCCGATCAGCCGGTTGAGGTCTTCACGCACTCCATACAGGATGTCCACCAGGCGGCTCGCGTTGGCGGACAGGATCTGCACCCACAACCGGGGATCGCTGGCGGCAATCCGGGTCACGTCCCGCAGGCCGTTTCCGGCCAGCGAAAGGGCATGGGCGGGGGTGTCCTGCAGCCGGCTCGCCAGCAGCGACGACAGCACCTGGGGCAGGTGCGAGATGACCGCTACTGACTGGTCATGTTCCTCCGCGGACATGCGGGAGACGACCGCGCCGAGGTCGATCGCCAGCGCCTCGGCGATGCGCACCGCCTCCGGGTCGCTCAGCGGAGAAGCGCAGATCACCCATGGCATGGAGGTGAACAGCTCGGCGCGGGCAGCTACCGGCCCCGACTTCTCCCGCCCCGCCATGGGATGGGTGCCTACGTAGCGCGGGAGGGCGGCGTCGTCGACTGTTTCTGCTACTGATTTCAGCACTGCGTCCTTGACGCTTGCGATGTCGACGACGACGGCGGCCGGGTAGGCTGCCAGAGCCTCAGAGACCAGCGCGCCGGTTACGTCCGGCGGCGCGGCGACCACTACAAGCTGCGGCGAAAACGTCGAATCGGCCGGGTCGAGCGGACGGCCGGCGCCGATGTCCTGTGCAACAGCTTGCGTGGACGGCGAGATGTCGGAGAGCACGACGTCGATCCCCCGCGCGCGCAGACCAAGCCCGATGCTGGCGCCGAGCAAACCTGTGCCGATGACCAGCACAGGCCCGGACAGGTGTGTGCCGCCGTTTGTCACGGTCATCGGCTACATCTCCACGGCGGCCAGGAGGTGCCCGACTTCCTGACGGCCGAGAACGCGGATGCTTCCCTGGCGCTGATCGCCTACACGGATAGGACCGAACTGCGTACGAACCAGACGCTCGACCGGGTGGCCGACGGCGTCGAACAAGCGACGGACCACGCGGTTGCGGCCGGAGTGGAGCACGACCTCGACGAGTACGTGCCCGGGGGTGGAATCGACCAGGCGGAACGAGTCTACCTTCGCGATACCGTCCTCCAGCTCGATGCCCTGCTTCATCTGTGCGCCGATGCCGTGCGCCATGGGTCCGCGGACCTGCACCAGGTAGGTTTTGGGAACCTCGAAGGAAGGGTGCGTGAGGCGGTTGGTCAGCTCGCCGTCGTTGGTCAGCAGCAGCAGGCCTTCAGTGGCGGCGTCCAGACGACCGATGTGGAAGAGACGCTCACCCTTGCGGTTTTTCAGGTAGTCGCTGATGCATGGTCGGCCCTCCGGGTCCTCCATGGTGGAGACAACACCCTTGGGCTTGTTGAATGCGTAGTAGACCATGGTCTCGTTCAGCTGCAGACGGATGCCGTCGACATGGATCACAGCGCTCGACGCGTCCACGCGGACTCCCAGGTCCGTCACGATGCTGCCGTCGACCTCAACACGGCCGTCCCGGATCATGTCCTCGCACACGCGGCGCGATGCGACGCCGGCCGAGGCCATGACCTTCTGCAGACGGACACCATCGGGATCGTGCACGTCGAGGCGGTCAACCGGCGGAGCCTTGGGACGCCGCGGACGGTGCACGGCGCCAAGGTTGCGGCCGAACCGTTCCTTGCCGAAGGGTGCAGCACCGGCGGATGCGCCCTTCTGACCGCTCCGCGCTGCCTTGGGCGCACCCCCCTTGCCTGCACCAGCGGCACCCTTGGCGCCGGCGGTACCCTTTCCGGCACGCGAAGGCTTTCCGGCACCGGCGTCTCTGCCTGTCTTTCCCGCAGGGTCAGAGGCAGGGTTACGGCCGGCGCGGTTCCTTCCGGATCCGGAGCGAGGCGCCTGTGTCATTGAAAATCCTTAGCTGTTGTACATCAGTACGTGGTGTCGTCGAAGTCCTGGAGGTTTTCCAGTCCGGGCAGGTGCGGAGAAAGCTTGGGCAGGTCGGCAACGGTGCCAATACCCAATCTTTCCAGAAAAAGCGGTGTAGTTCCGTAGAGCACCGCTCCGGTCTCGGGATCGGTGGCCACGTCGGAGATGAGTCCGCGTTGAACAAGGGTGCGAACCACCGAGTCAACGTTCACTCCGCGGATCGCTGAGACCCGCGAGCGTGCAACCGGCTGCCGGTAAGCGATGACTGCGAGAGTCTCCAGCGCGGCCTGGGAAAGCCGGGCGCTTTGACCGTCAAGGACAAACCGTCCGACGACGGCCGCGAACTCGCTCCGTGTGTAGAACCGCCACCCGCCGGCGACATTTCGGAGCTCGATACCCCGACGCCGGGTTGGACCGGTATCCGGGCCCTGACCAGTATAGCCGTCATACTCGTCCTTCAGTTCCGCGAGCGCTTCCCGCACCTTATCCACGGGGACCTGCAAGGCGGTAGCCAGCTCCAGATCGGTCACCGGTTCCTCGACGACGAGGAGCACGGCTTCCACCGCCGCAGGCACTCCCCCAGGAAGTGAGTCGACGTCCGGACCCTGCGGTTCTTCCGCCGCTGCAGCGTCTCCGGGGGGTTTCTCAGTGTGCTCGCTCACGGTCTCCTCCTTCAGCGTCTTCTTCTGCAACGGGCAGGACAGCTTGATCCTGATCGTCCCTGTCGTATTCCTCGCTGATGCTCACCGCTGACCACTCACGTTCACCGGCGGACCAACGGACTGTCAGCTCTCCCAGCGGCGCCGCCTGATCCATGGTGATCACCATGTCGCGGAACATCTCGAGCAGGGCGAGGAACCGGGCCACAACGACAAGAAGGGAGTCCGCGTCGTCGGTGAGCTGTCGAAACGACAGCACGCCCTGTTCCTGCAGCCGCCGCCCGATGATGTCTGCCTGCTCGCGGACGCTGACGGCCGGTGCATGCAGGTGGCCTATCCCGACTTCCGTCGGGGCCGGTTCCCGGGGCTCCAACGCCTTCGCTGCCACTGCCGCAAAGTCCGACGGCGACATCCGCCACGTCAGTTCAGGCATCATCGCTGCGAACTGAGGCTCCAGAGCCACCTGCCGCGGGAAGCGGGCGGCCTCCTCGGCCAGACGCGTTCCGAGTTGGCGGGCAATCTCTTTGAAGGCCTTGTACTGCAGGAGCCGCGCGAACAGGAGATCCCGCGCTTCAAGCAGCGCGATGTCCTCCTCATCCTCAACTTCGCCCGAGGGCAGCAGCCGTGCCGCTTTGAGATCAAGGAGCGTTGCGGCTATCACCAGGAATTCACTGGCTTCGTCGAGGGAGAAGCTGTCCCCGGCCGCGCTGAAGGCACGGATGTAACCAATGAACTCGTCGGTGACCTTCGCGAGGGCGATCTCCGTGATGTTCAACTCATGTTTGGAGATAAGGCTCAGCAGCAGATCGAACGGACCGTTGAAGTTCTCGAGCCGGACTTCGAACCGCCCTGCCTTCTCCGTTCCAGGCAGCGCGGCTGGGGCGCCGCCGTCGTCGTAAGCGTCCTGCGCCATCGGGCGGAGGAGCGGACTACGGTGCGCCGCCGCGGGAAATCAGTTCCCGGGCGAGGTTGCGGTACGCGTCCGCTCCGGAGTGATTGCCGGCGTAGGTGGTGATCGGCTCGGCGGCAACTGTGGCGTCGGCGAATTTGATGGTGCGCTTGATCACCGTCTCGAAGACCTTGTCACCGAATGCCTCAACGAGGCGCGCGATCACTTCACGGCTGTGAAGGGTCCGGGCGTCATACATGGTCGCCAGGACGCCGTCCACCTGCAGGCGCGGGTTCAGGCGGTCCTGGACTTTCTCGATGGTCTCGACCAGCAGCGCAACGGCACGCAGGGCGAAGAACTCACAGATCAGCGGGATGATGACGCCGTGGGCAGCGGTCAGCGCATTCACTGTCAGGAGGCCGAGCGAGGGCTGGCAGTCAATGAGAATGACGTCATAGTTATCCTCGACCTTCCGCAGTGCGCGGTCCAGGACCTGCTCGCGGGCCACTTCGTTGACAAGCTGCACTTCAGCGGCCGACAGGTCGATGTTCGCGGGCAGAAGGTCGATGTTCTCGACGCCGGTGTGCTGGATGGCGTCTTCAATGTTGACCTTGCGGTCCATCAGGACGTTGTAGACGGTGACATCAAGCTCGTGCGGGTTGGTGCCCAGCCCTGCAGAGAGCGCGCCCTGGGGGTCAAAGTCCACGAGGAGGACGCGGCGGCCTGCTTCGGCGAGCGCAGCGCCAAGGTTGATAGTCGACGTGGTCTTGCCGACGCCGCCCTTCTGGTTCACCATGGCGATGACACGGGCCGGCCCGTGGGAGGCCAGGACCGGTGGTTCGGGGAATTCTGTGACCGGACGTCCGGTGGGGCCAATCTCTGAGTCGGTTGCGTCCTTCAGAGTTGTGGAACCCTGTTCGCTACTCACGTATCTATCCACGCTTCCGTCTAGTGCTTGTCCAGTAACTGGTACTGCTCGCTTGCTTCACCACGTTACAACCGGTGTTCGGTTGATCAGTGGAAATACCCGGTGGCCGAACCGCGAGCCTTTAGTCTCAACCTGAGCTTCAACGTTGAGGGTTCTACCCCGCAGAATGACTTGGCAGGACACTCCCCTCTTGATGGTGCATCAGGGGTGTGTCCTGCCAAGTCATGGATGTGTCGACTCGTGCCGGGAAGGTCAGCGGGTGGCTGCTACCTTGTCTCCGTCGCGTCCGGCGAGGTGGCCCTCCGCAATGTCGGTCCTGGTCTCGGCGCCGTCTTCGACAGTGTCAGCGTGATCGTCCTCGAAGTGTCCGGCGCTCATGGTCGCTTCGTCGAACGGCAGACGGCCGGCGAGTACCTCGTCCACCTGACCGCGCTCGATCTCCTTGGTCCAGGTACCGATCAGCAGGGTGGCAACGGCGTTGCCCGTGAAGTTGGTCAGGGCGCGTGCTTCCGACATGAAGCGGTCGATGCCGACGATGAGGCCGACGCCGTCCACGAGGTCGGGGCGGTGTGATTGAAGGCCGCCTGCCAGGGTTGCCAGGCCGGCGCCTGTGACGCCGGCAGCGCCCTTTGAAGCGATGATCATGAAGATCAGGAGCGAGATCTGCTCGCCCAGGGCCAGCGGGGTACCCAGTGCGGAGGCCACGAAGAGCGAGGCCATGGTGAGGTAGATCGCGGTGCCGTCGAGGTTGAAGGAGTAGCCGGTGGGAACCGTGACGCCGACTACCGGCTTGGAGACGCCGAGGTGCTCCATCTTGGCGATGAGGCGCGGAAGCGCTGCTTCCGAGGATGACGTCGAGAAGATCAGCAGGTACTCGCGGGCCAGGTACTTCATCAGCTTGAAGATGTTGATGCCGGTGACCATCTTGAGCAGCCCACCGAGGATGACCACGATGAAGATGATGCAGGTGACGTAGAACGCGGCCATCAGGGTGAACATGCTGACGATGGCCTGGACGCCGGTTTCACCGACGACGGCGGCGATGGCACCGAATGCTCCGATCGGAGCGAGCCACATGACCATAATGAGGATGCGGAACACGAGGGCCTGGATGTGGCCGATGCCGCGGAGGACCGGCTTGCCGGCGGTTCCCATTTTCTGCAGCGCGAAGCCGACGAGCAGGGCGACGAAGAGAGTCTGCAGGATGCTGGTTCCGGTGAGTGAGGACAACAGGGTGTCCGGGATGATGCCGAGCAGGAAGTCGACGGTGCCTTCCGACTTCGTGTCATCGGTCTCATAGCTGGCACCTGAAATATCCAGGCCTTCACCGGGCTGGATGATGTTGCCGACCACCAGGCCGATGGCGAGCGCAAAGGTGGACATCAGCATGAAGTAGCCGAGTGCAAGTCCGCCGACCTTGCCGACCGTGGCGGCCTTGGCGATGGATCCGATACCGAGCACGATGGTGCAGAAGATGATCGGTGCGATCATCATCTTGATCAGGCCGATGAAGGCAGTGCCGATGGGCTTCATCGACTTGGCCACCTCCGGCGCGACGAGACCCAGGATGGCGCCGAGGATGACGGCGGCGATGACCGCAATGTAGAGGGTGTGGGTCTTATCCACCCTCTTGCGGGGCTTGTCGACCGAAGCGGCAGACTGTGCAGGCATCTTCGCCATGCTGTTACTCCTTATGCTGGTAGGCGGCCCATTGGCCGGTTCCTATTCATCGTGGGCGATACAGTGATTTGGGTCACCATTGCGTTCATACTGTTCGCCGGCCCATGCAACCCAAGCTGAGCCGTCCGCAAATCCAGGACGGGAGCCGCAGGCGAAAGGAGTGGAAGACGCATGAGGAACTGGAGTTTGGCCCGGCAGTTCTTCATCGGGCAGCTCGTCTTCGTCCTCGCCCTGACGACCACCATCTCGTGGGTGCTTTACCTCGATGCCGAAGACAGCACGTTTGACGCAGCTTCCCAGCGCATGCTCGCGGTTGCAACGACCTTCGCGAATGATCCCTATGTACTGGAGGCGGTGCAGGCTCCGAAACCGTCCGACCTGCTGCAGCCTTATGCAGCGGAAGTGATGAATGATCTCGGAGTCGATTTCATCACCATCATGGATACCGACAGGACCAGGTATACCCACCGCAACATCAGCGAGATCGGTGGACGCTACATCGGGTCCGTCGACCAGGCGCTTGCCGGTAACCCGCATACAGAGGTATTTACCGGTACTCTCGGACCCTCGGTCAGGGCAATCGTTCCGATACGAGCAGAGGACGACGACGTCACCGCGCTCGTTTCTGCCGGCGTCACCGTGGATACGGTCTCCATCGCGCGCAACGCGCAGCTCCCCCTCGTCTGGCTCATTGCCGCCGGCGCCCTGACGGCCGGCACCATTGTCTCCCTGCTGCTCAGCCGTCATCTGCGCAGGGCAACCCTCGGCCTCGGCACCGAGCAGCTCTCCCGGATGTTCGTGTTCTACGACTCTGTGTTGCATTCAGTCCGGGACGGACTGGTACTGACCAACCTCCGCGGGGACCTCGTACTCTACAACGATCAGGCCGCAGCGCTATTGAACCTGCCCTCCTCGGTTCCGGGCGAACCGAAGCCGGCCTCCGACGTCGGCCTCTCCCCCTCGATACAGGAGTTGTTGATGAGCGGACGCAGGGCAATGGATGAGATCCATGTCACTGACGATCGTGTGCTGGTAGTCAACCAGGAACCGGCCATCCCAGCGTCCGGAACGAAGCCGCTGGGAACGGTGACCACGATCCGCGACCACACCGAACTTGAGGCTCTCTCGGATGAAGTCCAGACCATGCGCACGTTGACCGAAGCACTGCGCGCCCAGACCCACGAGCACGCCAACCGGCTGCACACCATCGTGTCCCTGATTGAACTCGACCGGCGGTCGGACGCCCTTGAGTTCGCGACCCGAGACCTTCAGCAGTCCCAGCAACTCACCGATGAGGTGGTTGCGGCCATTGACGAACCCTTCATCACCGCACTGCTGGTCGGTAAGGCTGCGCAGGCCAATGAACGCGGACTGCAGCTGTCAATCGACGTACCTGAGACACTGGAAACCCGCGGAATGGACCCCAGGGATCTGGTCACGATCGTCGGCAACCTGCTGGACAACGCGTTCGACGCCGCCGCAGCTTCGGATGACAGGTCCGTCTCCCTGTCCATCCACACTGCCGGTGAAGACGCCGACACTATCGTCATCGAGGTCAGCGACAGCGGACCGGGCCTGGACGATGCACAACTCGGTAATGTCTTCACGCTCGGCTCCACTTCGAAGGGAGCGGCCGGAACCCGCGGACTGGGCCTGGCCCTGGTACGCCAGGCCGTGCACCGGTTAGGCGGAACCATCACCGTCTTGAACGACGGCGGCGCATGTTTCACTGTCCTTCTCCCGGCGGGCGCCTCCCCCTTGCCGGGCAGGCCGAATGAGCAGCCGGCCCAGCTGAGGACGCATGGAGAACTGCCGAATGGGTAGCAGCATCTCGAGCCACCCCATCCGGGTGCTGGTGGTGGAGGATGACCCCATTGCAGCCGAAGCGCATGCCCTGTACGTCCGCCGTCTTGAGGGGTTTGAGCTCGTCGGTACTGCAGGTACCGGCTCCGATGCCCTCGCCATGGTCCGCAGGCAGTCAGACGCAGGCGCCGAGACCATCGATCTGGTGCTGCTCGATATGAACCTTCCGGACCTGCATGGCCTTGACATCATCCGTCGGATCCGCGGCTCAGGCAGCACCGTGGACATCATCGCGATTACGGCCGTACGTGAGCTTGGAGTGGTCCGGTCTGCCATCTCATCAGGAATTGTGCAGTACCTGATCAAGCCGTTCACCTATTCGGCATTCAGCGAGAAGCTGGGCAACTACAGGCAGTTCCGGGAGAACCTGCAGGCGCAGGCTTCGTCCACCACGCAGTCAGAAGTCGACAATGCCCTCGCGGCCCTGCGTCCGCCGTCGCAGGGAAGCCTGCCCAAGGGATTATCCGAGGAGACTCTGCGCGCCGTCGTTTCCTTCCTGTCGACGGCGAGCGCCCCGGTTTCCGCGGTGGAGGTGGCATCGTCGCTGGAATTGTCCCGGGTGACAGCACGGCGGTATCTCGAGCACCTGGCCGACAATGGGTCGGCGCGTCGAATGCCGCGCTATGGAACGCGCGGACGGCCTGAACTGGAGTACAGCTGGGCCCGCTAGGGGCTAACGCTCGTCAACCCTGTCCGGAAGCCCGAACGCCGGGAACAGTTCCGGATACAGGAAGTTGTGGTGGCCCACGATGCGGCCATCTGCCGCCTCGATGACCTGAATAGCAAACGGCTCCCACAGACCAGGTTCCACAGGGTGATACGCGCCGAACCCTGCGGTTCCATTCACCGTCACGGGGATAAGGCGGCTGTCCTTGCACACTATTCCCTTGCCCAGGAACCACGCCGCGCAATCCTCCGGGCCACTGAGCCAGAGGTTGAACGGCGGCATCGACAGCACGGCATCATCCCGCAGCAGGGACACCAGCCGATCGATGTTGTACGTCTCGAAGGCTTCCACGTACTGCTCAAGCAGCACGGTGTGTTTGCTGTCCATGGTGGACATCAACGCCGGCCCCCGGCGCGCAGCGAGAGTCTTCCGCGCGCGCTGCAGGGCGCTGTTGACGGCGGCTACCGTCTGTTCCAGTAGATCGGCCGCCTCGCTGGCCTTCCAGGCGAGCACCTCACAGAGGATCAGCACCGACCGTTGCAGCGGCGGCAGGTGCTGCAACGCTGCCACAAAGGCGAGCCGGACTGACTCCTTGGCCAGGGCGACGTCGGCGGGGTCGGCGTTGAGATCAATGACCTTGCTGTCGGCGATGGGTTGGACGAACGCGCTTTCGGGCAGCGGCGCTCCGAGCACCGCTTCCGACGTGGGAGTCGCCGGACCTAACTCCATCGGCCGGGCACGCCGCTGCGGGCTGCGCAGCATGTCGATGCAGACGTTGTGGGCGATCTTGTAGAGCCACGTCCGGGTGGAGGAGCGCCCGTTAAAGTCGTTGCGGTTGTTCCATGCCTTGATCATGGTCTCCTGCACGGCATCTTCCGCTTCGGAGCCGGATCCCAGCATCCGATAGCAGTAGCCGGTCAGTTCCCTGCGGTAGCTTTCGAGGTCCTGGACTGACGTTCCTGAGGAAAGACCTACCTGTCCCGTCTCCATTGCTGGCTGCATGCCCTTCAGCGTATCGGCGGGAGCCGGGACAACACGAAGTTCGGCGGAAGTTTTCTTCGGAACCGATGATTTCCCGACGTCGCCGCCGTCTACTGGGTAAGCGAGCATTCACGCCGCCGAAACCCTCATCAAGGAGTGAGCACCATGACCACCAGCGTCTTCATCAACCTCCCCGTGAAGGACCTTCCGAAGTCGAAGGAGTTCTACACCAGCCTGGGCTGGAGCCTGAACCCGGCCTTCAGCGACGACAACGCCGGCTGCATCGTCATCAGCGACACCATCTATGTCATGATCCTGACGCACGAGCATTACCAGCAGTTCACCGACAAGCAGATCGCCGACACCTCAAACACCTCCGCCGTTCTCAATGCCATCAGCGTAGATACCCCCGAGGAAATCGACGGTTTGGTCGACCGGGCGATCGGCGCGGGTGCCGTGGAGGGCAAGCCGCAGGACTACGGCTTCATGCGTTCGCGTACCTTCGCCGACCCGGACGGCCATTCGTGGGAAGTCCTCTGGATGGACCCGATCGCCCAGACCGGCGACTGGGCGGCGGTGCAGGAGAAGTACCCGCAGGAGGCCTGAAAGGACCATCACCTGACGACGACGGCGGCACCGCCCGGACGGTGCCGCCGTCGTTTGTCTGTATACAGAACCGGGAGAAAAATCCCTCTCTCGCACGCCTCCGTTGATCCTGCCCACTGCGTTGTATACATTGGAACAAGTGCGACGAGCGAAGGAGCAGGCAGATGCGGGCAAGTGACCGCGCCTACCAGGCGTTGCGCTCCGACATCATGGATTGGCGGCTTGCACCCGGTGCGGTGCTCGCCGAAGTTGAGCAGTCTGCCCGGCTCGGTGTCTCACGGACACCTCTCCGCGAGGCGCTCTCGCGGCTGACGGCGGAAGGGCTGACGGAAGCCCACGCCGGACGCGGCGTCGTCGTCAGCGAAGTCTCGCTGGAGAAAATTGCGGAGCTATTCGCCGTCCGAATTCCGCTGGACTGCACGGCCGCTGCCCTCGCGGCTGCTCACGGGGACCGGGAGTTGTTCGAAGGCTTGACCCTGCGGTTCGAATCGGCGTCGTCGCTCATCCGGAGCCCGGACACCGGACAGCGCCGGTACTACGAACTGGTCGCCGAACTGGACGCCGCCATTGACGCCGCCGCGGCGAATCCTTATCTCCTCCAGGCTCAGAAGCAGCTCCGCACGCACCTGAGCCGCGTACGCAGGCTGGCGCAGGATGACGTTGCACGCCTGACGGCCTCCGCAGCCGAACACGCACAGATCGCCAGATCAATCACGCAGGCCAACGGCGACCTCGCCGTTGCCTCCACCAAAGTCCACCTCCACAACAGCCTGCAGTATCTGCTCGCTGCACGAGCACACATCACCGCCACCCGAGAGGAAGCCCATCATGGTTGAGATTCATCCCGTCCGCGTGCACCGCAGCGAGGAAAACCTCCCCCGAAGCGGTCAACTTGCCTGGAAGATCGCCGAGGTTGCCACGGATCCGGTCGGGGTCGACGACGACGTCGCCGACATGGTGATCAACCGGATCATCGACAACGCCTCAGTCGCCATCGCCTCGCTGTCCCGTGCACCGATCGTCGCCGCGCGGGCGCAGGCGCTGAGCCACCCGGTCTCAGTCAACGGACGCGGCGCCACCCTCTTCGGAATCGGTGCGAAGAGTTCGCCCGAATGGGCTGCCTGGGCAAACGGCGTTGCAGTCCGTGAGCTCGACTACCATGACACCTTCCTCGCCGCCGACTACTCCCACCCGGGAGACAACATCCCGCCGATACTCGCAGTAGCCCAGCACACCGGCGCCTCGGGAGCCGACCTGCTCCGCGGCATCGCCACTGGATACGAGATCCAGGTGGACCTGGTCAAGGCAATCTGCCTGCACAAGCACAAGATCGACCATGTCGCGCATCTGGGCCCGTCCGCGGCGGCCGGCATCGGTACACTGCTGGGGCTCGACGCGGAGACCATCTTCCAGGCCGTAGGCCAGGCCCTGCACACGACGACGGCAACCCGCCAGTCCCGCAAGGGCGAGATCTCGACGTGGAAGGCGCATGCCCCGGCGTTCGCAGGCAAGATGGCCGTCGAAGCCGTGGACCGGGCCATGCGGGGGCAGACCTCCCCGACTCCGATCTATGAGGGCGAGGACGGCGTGATCGCCTGGTTGCTGGACGGCCCCGACGCCAGGTATGAGGTTCCGCTGCCCGCCGCCGGCGAACCGAAGCGGGCGATCCTGGACACCTACACCAAGGAACATTCTGCCGAGTACCAGGCCCAGGCCTGGATCGACCTCGCGCGCCGGCTGAACGCTGCCCATCCGGAGGTCACCGATCCGGCGCGGGTTGAATCCATCCGGATCCATACATCGCACCACACGCACTACGTGATCGGCTCCGGAGCGAACGACCCCCAGAAATATGATCCTGCCGCGTCCCGCGAGACGCTTGACCACTCAATTCCGTACATCTTCACGGTTGCGCTGCAGGACGGCCGCTGGCATCACGTCGATTCGTACGCCCCGGAAAGGGCCTCCCGCGCTGACACCGTTCAGCTGTGGCACAAGGTCACCACCGTGGAGGACCCGGAGTGGACCCGGCGCTACCATTCACTGGACATCAGCGAGAAAGCCTTCGGTGGACGGGTCGAGATCACCCTGGCCGACGGCACCGTCATCATCGATGAGATCGCCGTCGCCGATGCACATCCGCTCGGAGCACGCCCCTTCACACGTGAGCAGTACATCGGAAAGCTACGTACGCTCTCCGCCGGCGTGGTGAAGGACGCTGAGCTTGACCGGTTCCTCGACGCGGTACAGCGCCTGCCCGAGCTCACGCCCGACGAGCTCGACCAGCTGAACCTGGCCGCCGCCGTCGACCTCCTGGCAGCAGGATCACCGAAAGGACTGTTCTAGATGCTGTACTCCTCCGTAACGCCCGAGCAGAAGCGGAAGGTCCTGCGGGCCGGACTGGCAAGCGGCCGTCTCCAGCAATTTCCCGGGGCCTTCAATCCGCTGTCCGCGCGGCTGATCGAAGACAAGGAGTTCGACGGCGTCTACATCTCCGGCGCGGTCCTGGCGAACGACCTCGGTCTGCCGGATATCGGTTTGACGACCCTCACGGAAGTCACCACCCGGGCCGGCCAGATCGCCCGCATGACCGACCTCCCCGCGCTGGTGGACGCTGACACCGGTTTCGGCGAGCCGATGAACGTTGCCAGGACGGTCCAGGAGCTGGAAAACGCCGGCCTGGCAGGTTGCCACATTGAGGACCAGTACAACCCGAAACGGTGCGGTCATCTCGACGGCAAGAACGTTGTTGACGAAGACACCGCCGTCAAGCGCATCCGGGCAGCTGCCGACGCACGGCGTGATGGCAACTTCCTCATCATGGCCCGAACGGACATTCGCGGCACCGACACCCTCACTGCCGCGCAGGACCGGGCAAAAGCGCTGGTCGACGCCGGGGCAGACGCCATCTTCCCCGAGGCGATGCGGGACCTCACGGAATTCGAGGCCATTCGCCGGGCGGTCGATGTGCCGATCCTGGCGAACATGACCGAGTTCGGGAAGAGCGAGCTCTTCACTACTGCCGACCTTGAATCAGTGGGAGTGAACATGGTGATCTATCCGGTGACGCTGCTCCGTAGTGCGATGGGCGCGGCGGAGCGTACGCTGGAGACGATCAAGGCCGACGGCACCCAGGGGGCCGCCGTTGGCTCCATGCAGACCCGCGCACGGCTCTACGAGCTCGTCGATTACGAAGCGTACAACCGATTCGACACCTCAGTGTTCAACTTCCAGGTGCCCGGCGGACAGTGAGACACCCCGGCACGCGCCGGACACCATAGACAAAGGAGTCAACGCATGACCGAACCCCAGATCTACAAGGGCCTCGCCGGAGTCACTGCGGACACCACCGCAATCTCGAAGGTCAATCCGGAGACCAACTCGCTGCTGTACCGCGGGTACCCGGTCCAGGAGCTTGCAGGTGCCCTGAAATTCGAAGACGTCGCCTGGCTCCTCTGGCACGGTGAACTCCCCACCGAAGCTGAGGCGCAGCAGTTCCGCCAGCAGGGGCGCCCCTCGCGTGCATTGGCCGATAATGTGAAGGCCGCCATCGATCTGCTGCCGCTCAGCTGCCACCCGATGGATGTCGGCCGTACGGCTGTCTCCGTGATCGGCGCCAACCACCCCAAGGCGGAAGACTCCTCGCCGGAAGCCGAACTGGAGAAGGCGACGGAGCTGCTGGCGGCGTTTCCCGCCGTCGTTGCTTATGACCAGCGCCGCCGCCGCGGGCTCGAACCGGTGGAAGCACGCGAAGACCTGGATTACTCCTCCAATTTCCTCTGGATGACCTTCGGTGAGGAGGCAGCACCTGAGGTTGTTGAGGCCTTCAACACGTCGATGATCCTCTACGCCGAACACTCATTCAATGCCTCAACGTTCACCGCACGAGTGATCACGTCCACCCTCGCCGACCTTCATTCGGCGGTCACCGGAGCCATCGGCGCGCTGAAGGGACCACTCCACGGCGGAGCGAATGAAGCCGTCATGCACACCTTCGAGGAAATCGGCATTCAGGCGGATGAGTCCCTGGAGGACGCGACTGCCCGAGCCAGGGCCTGGATGGAAGAAGCCCTCGCTCAGAAGAAGAAGGTGATGGGATTCGGTCACCGTGTCTACAAGAACGGTGATTCACGGGTTCCCACCATGAAGGCGGCCCTCGATGCGATGGTCAAGCACTATGGGCGTCCGGAGATCCTCGGTCTGTATGACGGGCTGGAGACGGCGATGCAGGAGGCGAAGGGCATCAAGCCCAACCTCGACTATCCAGCGGGTCCTACCTACCACCTCATGGGGTTCGATACCGAAATGTTTACGCCCCTGTTCATTGCCGCCCGCATTGCTGGGTGGACCGCACACGTCATGGAGCAGCGCGCAGCGAACTCTCTGATCCGGCCGCTGGCCGCCTACAACGGCGCGGACGAAAGACACCTCTCCTAGCCCGCGGACAGTGGCTGTCCTCAATCTAGGAGAATCCGTTCTTGTAAACGGACGCTCCCGGTAGGGTTTCCGGACATGGACATCATTCTGGTTCCCGGTTTCTGGTTGGACGCTTCCTCCTGGTCTGAGGTGACCCCGCCGCTTACGGCTGCCGGACACCGCGTACACCCGCTGACCCTTCCCGGCTTGGAAGCGGTGGATGCTCCGCGGGAGGGGATCGGCCTGCGTAGCCACATCGACGCCGTCGTATCGGTGGTGGATGCCATCGCCGATCCTGTGGTGCTCGTGGGTCATTCCGGTGGAGGAGCCATCATCCACGGCGTGGCGGACGCGCGTCCGGAACGCATTGTCAGGGCCATTTACGTGGACAGCGGTCCTCTCGGCGAGGACGGCGTGATCAATGATGAGCTGCCCTCGGATGGCGATGACATACCGCTGCCACCGTGGGAGGTCTTTGATGATGAGGATCTCGTCGACCTGAACGACGAGCTGCGCGCCGACTTCCGGCGCCGCGCAGTTCCCCAGCCCCGCGGCGTCGCCTGCGATCCACAGCACTTGTCCGACGAACGCCGCTACGACGTTCCGGCCACCGTCATCGCCTGTGAGTTTCCTTCTGCGCAGTTGCAGGAATGGGTGGCGCAGGGGCATCCCTACGTCGCGGAGCTCGGGCGGATGAAGGACGTTGAGTACGTCGACCTGCCCACCGGACACTGGCCGCAGTTCACCCGGCCGAAGGAGTTGGGCGAGATCATTGCGGCGGCAGTCGACGGTTCTCCCCGCCCTCCTGCCGGCTAATCGAAGTCGGCGGTCGCCACCGTCTCATTATCCGGATTGAGTGTCACGGTCACATTCAGCGGCTGGCTGCGGAGCACGTGGCCGAGCCAGTGCTTTGCGTCGTCCCACATGCCGTCCCACGGCACCTGCTCGACCGGGTACCAGCAGGGGTCGATTTCATCCGTGACGGCGGGGTGTCCGGAAAACCGCTCGGTGGTGAAGACTACGGCGTCCATATCCAAAACAGGCTTGACCGGAAAACGCCACCGGACCGGGCCCAGTTCCACGAGATCTGCGACCTTCACGACGACGCCGGACTCCTCGTGGACTTCGCGCGCAGCGGCTTCTCCGGCGGATTCTCCGGGTTCGATTCCGCCGCCGAGGGCCACGATTCGACCAGTGCCGAAACCGGAGCGCTTCATCCCCAGCAGGACTTCACGGCCGGCAGTTGTCTGCCGGAACAGGAAGCACAGCGCGACTCTGCGTGGGGTCATGAGAATCAAGTTTAGTCTCGGAGTGCAGAGGGAGTTGAACCGGTCCGCTAGGATCGCCGACGATCATCCTCTCGCAGGAAAAAGGCACCTAAAGAGCCGGCTAGCGTAGCGAAGACGCCGATCGAATAGACGGCGAGAAGCACCTGCACTATGCGGGCGAACGCACTGTTCGGCGTGATGCCGCTGCCGGTGATGGTCGCCATGGCCGTCTCATAAAGGGCGTCGCCGTACGCCGAGTGCGTGCCTGTTGCGTAGAGCAGCTGGCTGGTTGCAAGGATCACGACGGCGGTGACTGCGGCCATCCAGCCGATTCTGCTTGAGAGCAGCCTCCCCGCCGACCGCGAGCCGCGTACACCTGCGGAGAGAATTCCGCCGACGCGGGCCACTCTGGCAAGGCGCAGAAGGCGGACAGCCTGGAGTGCCCGCACAAAACGGAGAAACGGCATAAGCAGGAAGATGACCTGCCACCAGTTCTTTCTCCAAAAAGCCGAGCTGAACCGCGCAATGTAAGCACGAAGCAGGAATTCGGCAACGAAGACCGCCCAGAACACCCATCCGGCAACGGTGAGCGCCAGGACAAGACCCCGATCGGTGGCCAGAAGCTGGCCAAGGACAACGAAGAGGAAAACAAGACCGAGAACCCCCATCGGCCGATCCAGACGCCGGGCGAGAATCTCTGCGGCGGTAAGACCCCCTGCTGGGTCACGATCTCCGGAGTCGTTTGATGGGGCATCGCTCATCTCCCCCATTTTTCCACGGCACCGTTTCCTTCCGGCACACGGAATGTGCAAAGGTCATTCGGCGGAGCGAAGTCCTGCTCCCGCGCACCTCAGCGGTGCACAGGAGCAGGACTGTCACAGTGATCGAGTGTCAGTTTCCGGCAGGACCCTCTCCGACCAGTTCCGGCCGCAGCTCTACTGGAAGCCCTACCTGGATGAACTGCTGATCCATGGCTTCCTGGGGAGTGCTTCCCTCCGGCACGGGGAGGAAGTCCCAGTTCACGATGGTGCTGTGATTGGCGAGCTCCACCAGCCACTGTCCATCAACACGATGGGCGATGTAGAACCAGGTATTGCCGCCGTCCTGCGGGTTGGCTTCGAAACCCTCATCGGTCACTTCCATAGCCATCCAGTCAGCGGTGCACCCGACAACGTCGTAGTGCCCGGGATCGGCGGCGAACGGCGTCATACCCATGAAGTCGCTCCCCTGGTCCGTGACGCGGTCGACGTCCTCTACCCGGCACCCCTCATCCGCTGGCGGTCCGGTCGGCACTCCTGTCGGTTCGGCGCCGGGTTCACCGGTCGGATCGACCGTCGGTTCCGGAGCAGGCGATGGATCCACCGTTGCTTCCTGGGAGGGCTCTGCGGTCGGCGTAGGCTGGACCGTCGGCGTCGGGTCAGTGGTTGCTGCCGGTGGCGGCGCCTCCGTACCGAGGGAACCACCCACGACGACCGCGCCGGCTACGGCTGCCGCTGCGGCAGCGCCTGTTACAAAAGCCGCCATCCGACGGCGGCGACGCATCGGCACAACAACGGGGCGGTCGTCGCTGAAGGCGTCATTCTCCTGCTCCGGATCGATTCCGGTCCTGTATTCGCTGCGGATAGTTTCAGTGTTCATGGTGAGTTCGGACTTTCGGTCGCCAGCATCAGCCGGGAAAGCAATGATTTCTGTTGGTGAATCCTCGGACTCACGTTCGGCGCGCACGGGGTCAAGGCCCCGGATCAGGTTCTCTATGCGGTCCATCTCAGGCACCTTCCTCTGCCATCACAGCGGCAGGCATCATCTCTGCAAACGCGGCGCGAGCCCGGTGCAGTCGAACTTTGGCAGCTGAGGCGCTGCAGCCGAGCACCTCACTGATCTCAGTAATGGACAGGTCGTCCCAGTAGGCCAGCAGAAGAATCTCGCGCTCTTTCTCCCGCAGTCGCAACAACGAATCGGCAACCGCCTGCTGTTGCGCACCGTTGCCGGCGCGGGCGGCTATGACGACCGAGTCCCGAACCCGCTGCATGAGGTGCTCTGCGCGTTCACGACGACGGTATTCATTGCCGATAACGTTGCGGGCCACGGTGAGCAGCCACGCCGGCGTCACGTCAGCAGCGTCCGGATTCCGCTGCCAGGCGATGCGGAATACATCGTTGGTGAGTTCCTCGGATGCTTCCCGGCTACTGACTCGGCGGTGAATGAAGGAAAACACGCGGTCGCGGTGTTCCCTGTGTAGCGCCGCGAACACGTCGTCGTATCGCTGCAACACTGTCCCCCCTGGTGTATGTGTCCTGTCCATACCCCTCTTGTTTCCGGCATCCCGGATGGGGTTACAGGCGGCGCCGAATAACTACCAATTGCCGACTAACTACCCATTAAAGGGCGCGCGGGTGCGCTGCGGCATAGATTTCCCGCAGTGTGTCAGCTGTGACGAGGGTGTACACCTGGGTAGTGGTCACCGAGGCATGGCCGAGAAGCTCCTGCACCACCCGGACATCCGCCCCGCCCTGCAGCAGGTGCGTCGCGAAGGAATGGCGGAGGGTATGGGGTGAGACCTCGCCGGATACCTTGGCGCGTTCGGCGGCAGCCCGAAGGATGGTCCACGCGCTCTGCCTGCTCAGGCGGCCGCCGCGGAGGTTCAGGAACAGGGCCGGCGCACTGGTCCGCTCGGATGCGTTCGCTGCTAGCGCGGGACGGGCACGCACGAGGTAGGAATCGATTGCCCGCGCCGCGTAGGAGCCTAACGGAACCAGCCGTTCCTTCGACCCCTTACCGAAGAGACGGACGACGGCGGGACCGTCCAGCGCTGCATCCACGGACACGTCGTCGACGTCCAGGCCCACGGCCTCGCTGATACGGGCTCCGGTCGAGTAGAGGAACTCCAACAACGCGCGGTCCCGAAGTCCGGCCGGAGTGGATGTATCAACGGCTTCGAGGATCCGCGTCACCTCTTCAACGGAAATTGCTTTCGGCAGCCGCTGTCCCGCGGTAGGCGGATGAACATCTTCGGCCGGGTCCGCCGTCGTCGTTCCTTCAAGTGCGAGGAAGCGGTGCAGTCCGCGGACAGCTACCACGGTGCGCGCGGCCGAGCGCGGGCTCAGCGGTGCCTGTCCGTCCTCTCCGGTGGCCAAACCCTGCGCGAAGGCAGAGACCAGCTGGCGGGTAACTGCAGCCATCGAGTCCACGCCGTGGGAGACGAGGAAACGGTGGTACCTCAGCAGGTCGCGGCGGTAGGCGGCGAGGGTGTTCGCAGACAGGCCGCGCTCCACGAGCATGTGCTGGAGGTACTCGCTGATGAGCCGTCCGGGAACGGTCGAGGAAAGCTCGTCCTGCACTGTGGCCTGCCCGCCCTCGCCCATGGGTCAGTCCCGCAGTACAGGGCCCTGAGGCCACGTTCCGTGCTGGCTGGGATGTTCCGGCCACGGAGCATCGGCGGGACGGAGGGAACGATAACCGGACTGTCTGGCCGCCGCGGCAGCGAGCACAGCGGCCGCAGCGGAAGGACTATGGATACGCCCTTCGAGCACAGCCTGCACGGCGTCCTGCAGCGGCACCCAGGCGAACTCGATCTCGGCTTCCTCATGGGTGCGGGTATGCCGCTCCGCGTGAGGCACCTCGGTGATGTTCTGGGCAAGGTAAATGCGGAGCGCTTCGCTCGAGGACCCTGGCGAGAGGAAGAGATCCGTCAGGACGTGCCAGGTGCCGGCCGCGACATCGGCTTCCTCCGCAAGCTCACGCGCCGCAGCGTCTACGAAGTCCTCCCCGTCGACGTCAAGCAGCCCGGCAGGGATCTCCCACAGGTCCATCCGCACCGGGTGACGGTACTGACGGAGCAGCAGGACCCGTTCTTCACTGTCCATCGCGAGGATCGCCACGGCACCGGGGTGCTGGATGTACTCGCGGGTGAT
>NZ_JAPSHV010000230.1 GCF_031179385.1 Arthrobacter sp.
TTCCGCCGTACCGGAGCTTTCCTGGTCATCGACCCCTCCGACGGCAATACCCTGGCCGCAGGTCTGGTGGAATCCGACCACCTTGAACTGTCCGCCCGCGAGGACGAACGCTATGTCATCTAACCCGCCCGGTACGCCATGAGCGGCGAGCCCGCTGTCGAGATTGCCGACCTGACGAAGAACTTCGGGCCAACTCCGGTCTTCGAGGGGCTCAATCTGTCCATCTCCAAGGGCGAGTTCCTCTGCCTGGTCGGTGGATCAGGCTCCGGCAAGTCCACCCTGCTCAACATCGTTGCTGGCCTCGACCAGGCCGACGGCGGGACGGTCCTCGCCCCGCCTGCGGCGGTCATGTTCCAGGAGTCGGCGCTGCTGCCTTGGCTCACCGCGGCGGGCAACATCTCCCTCGCGCTGAAGTTCGCCGGCGTTCCTCGGAACGAACGCTCCGATCGGACACAGGAACTACTGAACATCGTCCGTCTTTCCGACGCCGGCAACCGCCTGGTCCACGAACTCTCCGGCGGAATGCAACAGCGGGTAGCGTTGGCCCGCGCACTTGCACAGAGCCGCAGCCTGCTCCTCATGGACGAGCCGTTCAGCGCGCTGGATTCCATCACACGCGATTTCCTGCACGATGAGCTGGAGGACATCTGGCGTGCGACGGGCCGGACCATCATCCTGGTCACCCACAACGTGCGCGAGGCTATCCGGCTGGGCCAGCGCGTCATTCTCCTGGCTTCTGACCAGGGCGGCATTGCCGGCGAGTGGCAGGTCTCCGATGCCGAGCGCCATGACGCCGTCGCGGGGGCAGCGCTGGCCGAAACCATCAAGAACGTACTCCACCGGGAGGTGCACGGTCTTGTCGCAGTTAGCTGAACCCCGCGAGCTTGCCCGTCCAGGCCGGGTCGTCTCGACGGTCCCCGGCGCCTCCCGTTCCCGCGGTCTCCTGCTGATGCTGGCACCCGTGGCCACCCTCGTCGTGGTGTTCGGCCTGTGGGCCGCAGCCTCCTCGGCCAACGGAGGAACAGGTCCGGCTGAGCTCTTCGCCGCTCTGGGGCGACTGTGGGCAACCGGTGAGCTCGTTCAGAGCGTTGCCACCAGCCTGGGCCGGGGCGTGCCGGGGTTTCTCCTGTCCGTCCTTGTGGGCACCGTGCTGGCGCTCGTGCTGTCCGCCTCAGTGTGGCTGCGCGCCGCCGTCGCACCCTACATGACCTTCCTGCTGACACTGCCCACCGTGGCGTGGGTCCCGGTGGCAATCCTCTTCTTCGGGGTTACCGACGCCACGGTGTACTTCGTTGTCCTGACCGGCGCCGTTCCGGCGATTGTCAATGGGCTGCTCGCCGGCGTGGACCAGATCCAGCCGCTGCACCGCAAGGTGGGGCGCGTACTGGGAGCGGGGACCTGGGACACCGCGCTGCACATCGTTCTGCCGGCCGCCCTCCCGTCCTACATTTCAGGGCTTCGGCAGGGCTGGGCATTCTGCTGGCGCGCCCTGATGGCGTCGGAAATCATCGCCGGCGGGCAGCAGCTCGGCCTGGGCCTCGGCACCCTGCTGCAGCGCGGACGGGAGGTCGACGACATCGGCGGCGTCATGGCCACCATCCTGCTGATCCTGGTGGTCGGCGTGGTGATCGAGGTGCTGGTCTTCGGCCCGCTCGAACGACGACTGTTACGCCGCCG